>JAEDNR010000038.1 GCA_016302405.1 Oscillospiraceae bacterium | reverse complement strand
ACTTCGCCCTGACCTACTTCCTGGTCTCCGGCGAGCTGGAGCGCAGCAACCAGCCTGTGAACCTGATCATCACCGACGCCTCCGGTATGTCCGTTCTGACTGCCTGGGCCGCCGGCAAGTTCTCCTCCTCCACCGTCAAGAAGACCTTCGAGACCCTGGACATTGAGAACAAGATCAAGAACCGCACCCTGATCATCCCCGGCAAGGTTGCCGTCATGAAGGGCGAGATCCAGGAGAAGCTCCCCGGCTGGAACGTGGTCGTCGGTCCTACCGAGGCTGTCCAGCTGCCCAAGTACATGAAGGACAAGGAGTATGAGGCTGCCGCCAAGGCCGCCGCTGCCGAGGCTGCCGCCAAGGCCGCTGCCGCTCCCGCCGAAGAAGTCAAGGAGCTGACCTTCGACGAGCTGCTGGCCACCAAGGTGCCCGCCATCGAGGTTGTTGATATGGGCGTCAAGTACGGCGGCCACAACCCCGAGTCTCCCACCTTCGTCACCATCGGCGAGCGGATCCACTGCATCTCCCCCGTCATCCGCCGGGCCATGGACGAGCGGGATCCCGCTCCCATCCTGAAGCGTGCCGCCGAGCAGATCGCTGCCGGTGCCACCTACCTGGACGTGAACATCGGACCTGCCGAGAAGGACGGCCCCGAGCGCATGATGTGGGCGGTCAAACTGCTGCAGGAGAACTTCAACAACGTGCCTCTGGCTCTCGACACCGCCAACAAGAAGGCCATCGAAGCCGGTATCAAGGTCTATAACCGGACCAACGGCAAGCCCATCGTGAACTCCGCCGACGCTGGCTCCCGTATCGGCAACATCGACCTGGCCGCTGCCAACGACGCCATCTGTATCGCCCTTTGCTCCGCCGACGGCATTGCCAAGGACAACGAGGAGCGTATGATGCACTGCCGGAACATGCTGGAGCGTGGCCTGGCCCACGGCATGGAAGCCACCGACCTGTGGTTTGACCCCCTGTTCCTGGTGGTCAAGGGCATGCAGGACAAGCAGATGGACGTGCTGAACGCCATCAAGATGTTCTCCGACGAGGGCCTCAAGTCCACCGGCGGTCTGTCCAACAACTCTAACGGCGCGCCCAAGAAGGTCCGTCCCATCATGGACTCCGCCCTGGTTGCCATGGCTATGATGCAGGGTCTGACCTCCGCCATCGTGAACCCCTGCGACCTGCGGCTGATGGAGACCATCAAGTCCTGCGACATCTTCAAGAACCATACCCTGTACTCCGACAGCTATCTGGGCGACCGCCCCGACCTGCTGTAATGAAAGTACAGTCCTGAATCCCTGCAAACTTTCGGCCGGGAGGGAACCTCCCTCCCGGCCCTGTGCATTTTTTCACTTCCTGCACAGTATCCTTACTCTGTCGCTTACAGCCCGCCTTTCCGGCTGACTGAAATAAATTACTCGGGAGGAATTATATCATGAGCGTATTAACCGATCTGATCTACGGCGGTTCCAACGCGGTTGCCGGCCTGACTGAGGGCGCGGTCAACAATGCCATTGCCAAATACGGCGCGGACAAGGAAATCGCTTTCCCCGACACTGCCTATTTCTTCCCCACCATCTACGCCGCTACCGGCGTAAAGGTGAAGACCCTGGGCGACCTGCCCGCCTGCGTGGGCGTGCTTAAATCTCTGATTACCAATCAGGAGGACCTGGGTCAGGCGCTGAACGCCGGTCTTGCCACCGCCGTGGGCGCGGAAATCATTGAGGGCCTCAAGTACGTAGAGGGCGGCGACCCCTATGCCGGCGAAACCGGTATCGGCTTTGTCCCCGATCCCATCATCCGCTCCCTGGGCGTGCCCCTGGTCACCGGCGATATTCCCGGCGTTGCCGTGGTTCTCGGCAAGGCTGACACCGCCGCCGAGGTTGGCAAGGTGGTTAAGGACTACCAGTCCAAGGGCATCATGACCTTCCTGGTGGGCGATGTCATCGAGCAGTGCGCTGAGGCCGGTGTGAAGATGGGCCTGGAGTTCCGTGTCATCCCCCTGGGCCATGACGTGACCTCCGTCATCCACGTTGTCACCGTTGCCATCCGTGCCGCTCTGATCTTCGGCAACATTCAGCCCGGCGACCTGGCGGGCCTGCTGGACTACACCAAGAACCGTGTTCCCGCCTTCGTGAACACCTTTGGCGCCATTGACGCCGTGGTGGTCTCCGCCGGTGCCGGCGCCATCGCCCTGGGCTTCCCTGTGGTGGTGGACATTGACCTGGGCGAAAACCAGGTTCCCGGCGCTCTGGAGTCCGTGTGCGACCACAACGACACCGTGAAGAAGTCCCTGGAGCTGCGGAACATTAAGATCAAGGTTAAGGAACTGCCCATCCCCGTGGCTTTCGCCGCCGCTTTCGAGGGCGAAGTCATCCGGAAGGCCGACATGCACAACGAGATCTGGTCCAGCAAGAATCCCACCGCCGAGCTGGTAATGATGCGCGACCTGTCCGAGGTGGAGGATCACAAGATCTCCATCATCGGCCCCGACTTCACCGACGCCAAGGATCTGGCTCTGGCTACCTACATCGAAGTGGCCGGCAAGAAGATGCAGACCGACTTTGAGTCCGTTATCGAGCGGAAGATCCACGCATGGTTTAACTACATGGAAGGTGTCATGCACACCGGCCAGCGCAACCAGGTCCGGATCCGTGTATCCAACGCCGCCTTCGATGCCGGCCTGCGGATAAAGCACTTCGCCGAGGTCCTGTACTTCATGATCATGGACGAGTTTGACGCCGTTGTGGACAAGTGCCAGATCACCCTGATCACCGACGCTGCCCAGGCGGAGAAATTCCGCGACGAGGTGGCTATGCCCCGGTACAACCAGCGTGACGACCGTCTGGCTTCCATGACCGACGAAGCCGTGGACCGCTACTACACCTGCATCCTGTGCCAGTCCTTCGCCCCCGCCCACTGCTGCGTGGTCACTCCCGAGCGTCTGGGCCTGTGCGGCGCAGTGTCCTGGCTGGATGCCAAGGCTACCAACGAGCTGAACCCCAACGGTCCCTGCCAGCCCATCTTCAAGGAGGGCTGCCTGGACGAGCGCACCGGCCGCTATGAGACCGTCAACAAGGCTGTGGCCGAGGCTACCCACGGCGCCGTGGAGAACGTCACCCTGTACTCCATCCTGGAGGATCCCATGACCTCCTGCGGCTGCTTCGAGTGCATCTGCGGCATCGAGCCCATGTCCAACGGCTTCATCGTGGTGAACCGGGAATACAAGGGCATGACCCCCGCCGGTATGACCTTCGGCGAGCTGGCCTCCTGCACCGGCGGCGGTGTTCAGACCCCCGGCTATATGGGTCATGGCCGTCACTTCATCTCCTCCAAGAAGTTCATTTCCGCTGAGGGCGGCATTGAGCGGATCGTCTGGATGCCCAAGGAGCTGAAGGATGACGTGGCGGAGAAGCTGAACGCCACTGCCAAGGAGCTGTACGGTGTGGATAACTTCACCGATATGGTTGCCGACGAGACCATTACCACCGACTGCGAGGAGCTGCTGAACTGGCTGACCGAAAAGGGCCATCCCGTTCTCGGCATGGAGCCTCTGATGTAATCCCCATGTGAACAGACCCGGGAGGAGATTCCTCCCGGGTTTCTTTTATGTGCAGCCGGGTATTCTATTTATCCGATAAGAAAGTATCGATTCCTCTGGACAAGGGAACGTTTCTGTGCTATACTGTAGGCAACTATGGGAGAAAGCAGGTTTTTGTATGCCAAAGGTCATCTTTCAAATTGAGGGCGCCGCCGAGGTCACGGTGGATTGCGGCGTGGGAAGCAATCTGCTGGAACTGGCAAGGCGGGCCAATGTGGCTATCGACGCCCCCTGCTCCGGCAACGGCTCCTGCGGCAAATGCCGGGTGAAGCTGGTTTCCGGGGAGCTGGATTCCCTCCGGACCCGGCACATCTCCGACGAGGAATATGAAGCGGGCTGGCGGCTCAGCTGCTGCAGCAAGGTCACCGGGGACTGCACCGTATTCGTTCCCGACATTGCCAGCGCCTACCAGTCCCGGATGAAAACCGCCGATCTGTCCTCCCCCAAGGAAATCGCCATTTTTGAAGCCTGCCAGAGCCAGCTTCAGGAAAGCGGCATTGCTTTTGAAAACGGGTTCCGGGCCCTGGTTCTCAGGATGGACGAGCCTACTCTCGACGACACCATGCCGGACAACGAGCGGCTCACCCGGGCCATTCAGGCGGAAACCGGAGCGGACACCGTGGAGATTCCCTATCCGGTCATGGTAAAGCTTGCCTCTACCCTCCGGGAAAACGGTTTTGGGGTTTGCGTCAAGGGTGAACTTCGCATGAATGTTTTCCGCTGCATGGAGCTGTGCCCCCCGGATGATACCGTAATCGCGGGCTGTGCCATCGACATCGGCACCACCACGGTGACCATGGTGCTGACGGACCTTGCTACCGGGAAGATCCTTGCCAAGGGTTCCTCCGGCAACGGGCAAATCCGCTACGGCGCCGACGTGATCAACCGGATCATTGAGCAGGGCAAGCCCGGGGGTAAAAAGAAGCTCCAGGATGCCATTATCAAGGAGACCCTCTCCCCCATCATTGTGAACCTGTGCAAAGCCGCCGGGGTAAATGCCCGGAGCATCCTCCGGCTGTCCGTGGGCGCCAATACCACCATGAACCACCTGTTCGTGGGGGTGGACGCGGAGAGTGTCCGCATGGAGCCCTACATCCCCAGCTTCTTCGGCTGGGAGGGCCTCACTGCCGGGGACGTGCGCCTGCCTGCCAACCCCCTGGCGCAGGTGCTCATTGCCCCCAACATCGGTTCCTATGTGGGCGGCGACATCACCGCCGGCACCCTGGCCGCCGGAATCTGGGACAAGGATGAAATGAGCCTGTTCATCGACCTGGGCACCAACGGCGAGCTGGTCTTCGGCAACCGGGACTTCCTCATGAGCTGCGCCTGCTCCGCCGGTCCTGCCTTTGAAGGCGGTGACATCTCCTGCGGCATGCGGGCAACCGACGGGGCCATCGAAGCCTGCGTCATTGACAAGGACACCATGGAGCCCACCCTCACCGTGGTGGGAGATGGGGACCAGCTCCCCGTGGGCATCTGCGGCTCCGGTATCATCGACATTATCTCGGAGCTCTTCCGCTGCGGCATCATTAACGCCAAGGGCCTGTTCGTTCGCCAGGGTGCGCGGGTAAAGCACGACGAGCACGGCATGGGCCGCTATGTCATCGCCCGGGCGGAGGAATCCGAGACCCAGCGGGAAATCTCCATCAACGAGGTGGACATTGACAACTTTGTCCGGGCCAAGGCCGCCATCTTCTCCGCCATCGCTACACTCCTTGCCAGCGTAGATATGCCCGTGGAGGCCATCGACCGGGTGTATGTTGCCGGCGGCATCGGCTCCGGCATCAATATGAAAAACGCGGTGAACATCGGTATGTTCCCCGATGTGGATCTGGAAAAGTTTACCTACATTGGAAACTCCTCCCTGGCGGGAGCCTACGCCATGGTCCAGAGCGACCCGGCCCATGAAAAGCTTGCCGAGGTTGCCGCCAACATGACCTACCTGGAGCTGAGCACCCATCCGGGCTACATGGATTCCTTTGTCGCCGCCTGCTTCCTGCCCCACACGGATTCCAGCCTGTTCCCCCATTCCCGTCAGGAGCTGTAAAAATGGAAATTGTCAATCACAAAGAAGAGATCCCCCTTGCCCACTATCAGGCCCGGTTTCAGGCATCTAACCCCCGGGAAATTCAGGAGCGCCTGCCCGGTGCCGCCTTTGACGGAGAAGCCTTTTCCCTGACGCTGCTGGGAAAAGAATACCGGATCGCCCACCCGGACGGCACCGTTACGGCTGCGGACGCTTCCGAGCCTCCCCTCCCCACCCAGACCTTCCTCCTGCGCTACCTGCTGGAGGGAAAGGAAGTATCCTGGGGCGGCGGCTGGAAGACCTTCCGGGAAATGCCCTGGGGGGAGATGTACATAAAGCCCTACACCGGGCGGGTGCTGACCCGGGCGGCGTTCACCTTCGGCACCCGGCTTGACGCGTTCCGGGCGGCCTGCGTCAAAATGGGGGCCGTCCCGGTACCCCACGGGGACGCGGGGTTCCTGTTTGACTTTCTGGGTTCCTTTCAGATGCAGGTCCTGGTTTGGGCCGGGGACGAGGAATTTCCCCCCAGCGCCCAGGTCCTGTACTCCGACAATTTTGCATCAGGCTTTGCCGCCGAGGACCGGGTGGTAGCGGGAGATATTCTTATTTCCACCGTAAAAGCCAATATGTAAGCGCAGCGCCGGGCAGGCCCGTATAAGCGGCTGTATTCTCCAAATTACGTGTCATTTTAAAAAACCAGCGCCCACTACTGACCCGGGAATCCCCTCCGTCATTGTGACCGCGTTCTTCTAAAGATGGAGATTGCCACGCCAGTTTGAGAACTGGCTCGCAATGACATGAAATTCGTGGCGCGGGAATCCCTCGTACAGCAGCCCACGTTTCAATTACGGTGTCATTCCGAGCCAGTACACACGCTGGTGTGGGAATCCCCTCCGTCATTGTGACTGCGTTCTTCTAAAGAAGGAGATTGCCACGCCAGTTTGATAACTGGTTCGCAATGACCGGGAATACGATAGTACTTCCATAAAGAAAAGTTTTTCAATTTTTCCCTTGACAAAACCGGTTCCGTTGGGTATAATACAGAGGTTCCTACGGACGATTAGCTCAGCTGGTAGAGCATCCGCTTGACGTGCGGAAGGTCGCAGGTTCGAGTCCTACATCGTCCACCAGAAAAAATGACCGCCTGCATGGGCGGTCATTTTCTTACTTTCTGCTGATTTCAAAATCTCCCGCTGACAGGAGTGCGTGTATGTTTGAAACCATTTCCCTTCTTCCCGGCGTAAACCTGCGCTGCCGTACAGATCCCCGATTCAAGCAGGGCTGCCTGAGCCTGCACTGGGTCGTGCCCATGTGCGCGAACCACAGCGCCATGAATGCCCTCATCCCCTCGGTCCTGCTCCGGGGCACCGTGCCTCATCCGGATCTGCGGTCCATCACCGCCCGCCTGGACGACCTGTACGGCGCGGCAGTCAGCCCAATGTCCCGCCGTGTAGGAGACTATCAGGCCTCGGGACTGTACCTGAGCTTTATGGATGACCGCTTTGCCCTGCCCGGGGACCGGGTGCTGGAGGGCACGGTGGAGTTTCTTGCCGAGCTGCTTCAGAAGCCCCTGACGGAAGGCGGCGGCTTTTTGCCCGCCTATGTGGAGAGCGAAAAAAAGAACCTCATTTCCACCATCCAGGCAGACCGGAACGACAAGCGAATCTACGCCATGGGCAGGCTCCTGAAAATCATGTGCCGCGAGGACAGCTTCGGCCTGCCCAGGCTTGGCGAACCGGAGCAGGTTGCCGCCATTCAGCCCGACACCCTGTACCGCCACTTTCAGAATATGCTGGGTTCCGCGCCCCTGGAAATCTTCTATGTGGGCAGCCGGGAGGGAAGCGCCCTTGCTGACCTCCTGCGCGGCCGGCTGAACCTTGCCGGCAGGGAAAGCACGCTGCCGCCCCAGACGGGCTTTCACAGCTGCCCCGGAGAGAATGTTACGGAAACCATGGATGTGGCCCAGGGGAAGCTGTGCATGGGCTTTGTCACCCCCATCACCCTCCACAGCTCCCAGTATCCCGCCATGCAGGTGCTGAACGTTCTCTACGGCGGGGGCATGACCAGTAAGCTGTTTCAGAACGTCCGGGAGAAGCTGTCCCTGTGCTACAGTGTGGGCTCCTCCTATTACGGTACCAAGGGCATCCTCACCGTGTCCGCGGGCATTGACTTTGACAAGGAAGGCGCTTCCCGGGAGGAGATCCTCCGCCAGCTTCAGCTGTGCCAGGAGGGGACCATCACCCGGGAGGAGCTGGTCAGCGCTCGGGAGGCTCTGATTTCCTCCCTGCGGGCAGTGCCCGATTCCGCCGGATCCATTGAAAGCTACTGCTTCAGCGCCATTCTCAGCGGGAAAGATCCGTCCCTGGAAAATGCCATTCAAGCCATCCGGGATGTTACCCTGGAGCAGGTGGTGGAGGCCGCCAAAACCCTGACCCTGCACAGTACCTACTTCCTGAAAGGAGACCGGTCATGACCGAAAGATTTTACCCTGAGCTGGACGAGACCGTCTTCCGGGAAACCCTTGGCTGTGGTCTGCCCCTGGCCGTGGTTCCCAGGCAGGGCTTTTCCAAGAAGCTGTGCTACCTGGCGGTGGATTTTGGTTCCGTGCACACGGATTTTACCCTGGAAGGGAAAGCATACCATGTGCCCGCCGGGACCGCCCACTATTTGGAGCATAAGCTTTTTGATATGCCGGAGGGCCGGGATGTCTCCGCGGAATTTGCCGCCCTGGGGGCCAGCGTCAACGCCTTTACCAGCTACGATATGACCGCCTACTATTTCTCCTGTACGGAAAATTTCACCCAATGCCTTCACCTGCTGACGGAATTTGTGTTCACCCCCTACTTCACCCCGGAAAGCGTGGAAAAGGAGCGGGGGATCATCGATCAGGAGATCGGCATGAACCTGGACAGCCCGGACAGCGTGATCTTTGACCGTCTGATGGCGGCCATGTACCGGGAGCACCCCATTCGGGTTCCCATTCTGGGCACCCGGGAGAGCATCCGGGAAATTACCCCAAAGGTGCTGGAAACCTGCCACCGGGCGTTCTATACCCCGGTAAACTGCTGCCTGTGTGTTGTGGGGGATGTGGACCCGGAAGAAGTGGCTGAAACCGTCCGGCAGGTACTGGGGGACGCCCCCCGTCCTGCCGGGAAAAAGCAGCCCCTGCCGGTCGAGGAAATGCGCTGCCTGGCGCCACGCACCCGCTGCGCCATGGACATCGCCATGCCCACCTTCTGTCTCGGGTTCAAATGTTCGCCCGTGGGACAGGGTGAGGCCGCTATACGGCAGGAAATGGCTGCCGACCTGGCGGCGGAAGCCCTGTTCGGAGAGTCCTCCGAGCTATACCTGCGGCTCTATCAGGAGGGGCTTATCGACAGCTCCTTCGGCGGTGGCTTCGACTGTGCCGACGGCTGCGCCATGCTCCTGTGCTCCGGCGACAGCGAAAACGCGGAAGCCGTCCGGGAGGCCGTGCTCCGGCAGGCCAGGGTCTTAACAGAGCAGGGCATCCCGGCGGATTACTTCCTCAGAATGAAGCGAAGCGCCCTGGGCCGCCGGATCAAGGCTCTGGACAGCTTCGACTCCACCTGCTTCCGGCTGTGCGCCTACCACTTTTCCCACTTCGATTACTTCCTCTTCCCGGCGGTATACCGGGACATTCAGGAAGCGGAAATCCTGGATTTCCTTGCCCGGGCGGTGACACCGGAGCAGTGCGCCCTGTCCGTGATCGATCCCGTTTCTTCGGAGGAAGCCTGACTGCTGCGGAAACAGCATTCAAAGCTCGATATTCCATGATCTGGAGGCTTGTCAATGAATCCCAGTAATTATTCCGTGATTTCTTTCCCCGCCCTGGGGATCGAGCTCAATCCCCCCAGGGGCTTTTCCATCGGGCCCCTGTATATCCATTTTTACGGCGTCATCATCGCTTGCGGCCTGATCCTGGCGGTGGTGTATGCCTGTCGCCGCAGCCGGGAGGCAGGTCTCACCGAAGACAGCCTGCTGGACGGCGTTTTGTGGATTACGCCCTTTTCCATTGTCTGCGCCCGGGCCTACTACTGCGTCTTCTCCTGGCCCATGTACCGTAACAATCCCATCTCCGTGCTGTATATCTGGGAAGGGGGTCTTGCCATCTATGGCGCCGTTCTGGGCGCGGCAGTGGGTGTCATCGTATTCTGCAAAATCAAAAAGTGTTCCCTGCCCGCTCTGCTGGACCTCGTTAGCCTGGGCTTTCTCATCGGCCAGTTCATCGGCCGGTGGGGAAACTTCTTCAACCGGGAAGCCTTCGGCGCCGCCACGGACGCCGTGACCCGTATGGGCCTTTTCAACACCGTCACCGGCGTCACGGAGTACTACCACCCCACGTTCCTGTATGAGTCGGTGTGGAACCTGGCAGGCTTCCTGCTGCTGCATTTCCTGTCCAGGAAAAAGCAGTATGACGGGCAGATCGCCCTGGGCTACTGCGCCTGGTACGGCCTGGGCCGGGCGTTCATTGAGGGTCTGCGGATGGATAGCCTGTACTGGGGCCCCTTCCGGGTGAGCCAGCTTCTGGCCGCGGGCAGCTGCGCCGTGGCCGTCGCCGTTCTGCTGGTGCAGGCATTCCGGCCCCACGACGCTGCCAGGCTGGCAGTCAACCGGACGGCTGTGAAAGCAGCGGAGGCCGCCGAAGACATTACAGAAGCCGAAAAGGCGCCGGAAGCAGAGGAAACCGCCGAAACCACGGAAGCGGAAGAAGCCGCGCAGAACGAAGAAGCCGCCCCCTCCGATCCGGAAAATACCTGATCCGTGCCCACCCCACGGCAGAACAGCCTGTCACGCCGAAACATCCGTTTCGGCGTGACTGCTTTTTATGAAACCGTATCAGCGGAAACAAGCAGTAAGACAAATTGGAATTTATCGAATTCCCGGTCATTGCGAACCAGTGACCGACGTCACTGGTGTGGCAATCTCCATCTTTAGGAGAATACAGCCTCAAATTCGATGGAGATTCCCACGCCAGTGTGAGCACTGGCTCGGAATGACACATTTTTCGAGTTGCTGTCAAATTCCAATTTGCCTCTTTCAGCCGGTCAGCATATCCGGGAATAACCCATTGACAAAGCCCTGTCCCAGAGGTATAATGTGAATTAGTTCATATAAGTTAATTTTTATAAATTGATACTGCAAAATTATGGAGGCATACCATGAAAGACCTGATTGCTTACTGCGGCTTGGACTGCGAAAAATGTGACGCCCGGCAGGCAACCCTTACCGACGACAACGCCCTGCGGGAAAAAACTGCCGCACTGTGGAGTCAGATGAATGGGGTGGAAATCACCCCGGAGATGATCAACTGCGTCGGCTGTCGGGTCGATGGGGCGAAATCTCCCTACTGTAACTTCCTGTGTCCCATCCGCCAGTGTGCCATGGGCCGGGGATACGCCACCTGTGCCGACTGCCCGGAGCTTACCCGCTGTCCTACCGTGGGCGGTATCCTGGAAAAAAATGAAGAAGCTGCCCGGAATCTGGGGATCGGCAAATAAGGCCGCGTACCCTCAGCTCTATGAAAAAGGAGAACCTATGGAAACGGAAAATACTCTGCCCAAGGTACTTACGGTAAACGGAAAGCCCTATACGGTGATCCGTCTTCTGGGAAAGGGTAAGGGCGGCTACTCCTATCTGGTGCGGAGTGGGGATTGTGAATATGTCCTCAAGCAGATCCACCACGAGCCCTGCAGCTACTATCAGTTTGGGGACAAGCTGCAGTCGGAGCTTCGGGATTACGCCCGGCTCAAAGCCCTGGACATCCCTATGCCCACCCTTCTGGAAGTAGATAAAGAGCAGGAGCGGATCCTCAAAGAGTACATTGCGGGTCCAACCATTGACGCACTGGTTTCCCAGGGCCAAATGGAGCCGGACTATCTGCGCCAGATCCAGGACATGTGCGGTCAGCTCTACCCCGCCGGACTGAATATCGACTACTATCCCACGAATTTTGTAGTCCGGGACGGAAGGCTTTTCTACATTGACTATGAGTGCAACAGCTATATGGAGCAGTGGGACTTTGAACACTGGGGGGCCCAGTACTGGACGAAATAATGCCGCCGTCATAAGTATTTCATCAAAAGCGCTTGATCTTCACTACTGAAAGCAGCGGCTACTGAACAGCAACTTTTTTATGCTCCTCCGATTATCTCAGCAGAACGACAAAGCCGATATGCACATTTTAAATCAACAAATCCCCGGTTCCTTCCCCACAGAGGGGGCGAACCGGGGATTTTGCGGTTTCTGCGCATAACGGTCAAATCTTCTTCGGTTTTCTCCAGCGGAGGAAGAAATAGGTCAGCTCAATGACGCAGCAGGTGGTCCAGCCCACGGGGTAGCCGAAGCCCACCAGGAATGGGGTATTGGCTACAAAGTGGGTCACCACATACAGGTAGACCTGCCGGATCCCAACGAAGGCCAGCAGCATGATGATCATTGGCCCCTTGGAGTCTCCCCGCCCCCGGAGGGCGCCTGCCAGCACATGGTTCACGCAGTTAAACAGCAGGAAGAAGCAATTGGCCCGGATAAAAAGCACGCCGTATTCGATCACTGATTCGTCCGGAGAAAACATCCGCACCGCAGGGGCGGCAAACAGACACAGCAGCGCCACAATGACGGCGGTCACACCCACGGACATGCTCACCGTGATCACCGTACCCTTATCCGCCCGGCGCTCCCTGCCCGCGCCGATATTCTGGCTGACAAAGGTCGTGGCGGCCATGGCCATGCTTTGCATGGGCAGCATGACAAACTGGTCCAGCTTGTTATAGCAGCTCCAGCCTGCCATACAGCTGGAACCGAAGAAATTGATATAGGACTGGACGAACACATTGGAGAAGGCTGTGATGATGGACTGGATCCCGGCAGGCAGGCCCACCGCGAAGATCTCGCCCAGGATGCCCCGGTCAATTTTCAGATCAATCCAGGTCAGCCGGTAGATGTCCTCTGAGCGGGTCAGCAACAGCAGCGTGAGAACCGCGGAGATAAACTGGGAAATAATGGTCGCCCCGGCCACGCCCTCGATGCCGCTGTGAAGTCCGACGACAAACACCAGATCCAAAACGATATTCACCACGCTGGTGAGAACCAGGAAGAACAGGGGGCGCATGGTGTCCCCCACTGCCCGCAGGATACCGCTGCCCATATTGTACACAAGCAGCCCGGAAATACCGCCGATATAAATCTGCAGATAGACTGTTGCCTCGCCGAACACATCCTCCGGAGTCGCCATAAAACGCAGCATGGGCTTCACCGCCGCAACGCCCGCCACAGTAAACAGAGCGCTCAGCAGGAAGGTTGCTGCCATGGTGGTTTCAACAGCCTTATGAAGCTTTTCCATATTCCGGGCGCCAAAGAGGTTCGCGATAATCACTCCGGCGCCGGTGGAGAAGCCATTGAAGAAGAACACCATCATATTGACGATCATGGTGGTGGAACCCACCGCCGCCAGGGCCTGCTTGCCCACAAAATTGCCCACAACAATGGAGTCCACGGTGTTGTAGAGCATCTGGAAGATATTCCCCAGCATCAGAGGCAGGGCAAACAGTATTACCTGCTTTACAATGGACCCTTCCGTCATATCCCGGACGGTGGTCTTTCTTGAAGCGGCGGATGATCGTATCATTTCCTTGATTCCTTTTCTGTTATGTCTTTATATATCGTTCGACAATCAATATCGGCCTTACCCGGTAAACAGACAAATTGGGAATTTGTCGGGCCGTCAGAACATGTCATTCCGAACCAGTCCGCTTTCCTGGTGTGGGAATCCCCATCGAATTTCGGGCTATTTATCGTCATCCATTCGTAGGGGACGGGTTCCCCGTCCCCCGGAATTCAGAGACTTGTTTGGGGCGGGACGGGAAACCCGTCCCCTACGATGCTTTTACGGTTGGTCCGAAAAATTCCAATTTTTCAAACCGGCGCATTGCCTCAGCAGGCATGTTATATTATAGGAGAATTTTCAGGAATTGTCAAACAGGGAAAGGCGGGCGCTCTGTCATTTATTTTGCGCTTCCGACAATCCGGACTTATTTTTCGCCCGGGCAAAGCAATGCTCCCTTTACGTTCTACAGTGTCTGTTACTTCACTGTATCTCATAAAGGGAGCATATCACGCTTCAAAACCTCCGCCGCAGTATAAAAAAACCGCCTGCCATTTAGCGGGGTGTTTGTAAGACAGTAACATTAGGCAAAAGGCGCGACCATTTTCGTGGTCACGCCTTTTGCCTTAATGGGACAGCTGCTTTATCGGCTCAAGGGGTTCAGCCCCTTATTCGGAACACAGTGACGCAAAACGCCCCGGACATTCAGGTGTCCGGGGTGTTCCGTCTCGCCGAGCGCACATACGGGGCTTGCCCCGTATAGAAGTGCGCTCTGTTCGGCAAACTGGAATTCAGGCTATCGGCTTTAATAAGCTGATCGTGAAATTGTAAATTGGCGGGCCAATACCTTCCCCCGGGGGGAAGGTGCCCCGCAGGGGCGGATGAGGAACGGCGACATTTTCTGATTGGGGCGCAGGCAAATAAGAACGTACAGCTTTTCAAATCGTGCTTTTTTTACGAACTGCATGGAAAATCGCTCTGTTTCGCCGTTCCTCATCAGTCTCGCTGCGCTCGACAGCTATCAATTTAGGTATGATTGCCCCCGGCAATCATTGGGATTTTGATTCACTGCGTGCAGCACCACCCCCGGGGGAAGCGATTGCGCTTCGCGCCAGTGCGCCAAATTCCAATATGTCAGTGTGCTTACTAAAGCCGATAACCTGTACTGGAATTTGTAAGTTGCTTCTGGTTATTTCGCTTTCGTATCCTTAACCACTAAAGCAATATATAATGCATATGCACCAGCTACAATTGCAATCAACGCACATGAAACAAACCGTCTTTGAGGGGTAATTGCAGATTCATTTGCAAAAACACTCGCCGCATTAAAAAGGCTATGCGTAACAATACAAGCAATTAAGCTCTTTGTACTGTAATATATCATCACAAATGTAAAACCAATAGCCACTGCATATATTACCTGTAAAAGATTTGGCAGCAATTCTGCCCCAGAACCATTTATAAGATTCACAATATGCCCAATTCCAAATGTAACACTTGAAACAATAATGGCTGATTTCACCCCATCTTTTGCCATAGCGTTAAACAAAAAACCACGGAATATCATTTCCTCAAGAAAACCAACACAAAACATGGATAAGACATATAAGAGTGTTTCTATTGGTGATGTGTTCAGCACAATTCCATACCATAAATTTGCTGTCAAAAGAACAATCAATGGAATGTAAAACAGCATCTTTGCAGCGGATATCTGTGGTTTACAAAGGCCATATTTTTCTGTCAATCCATTCTTTCTTACAAAGGAATACATTATGACAGATAGTACTATCAATATAGGCAATGTGACAATTTTCAAAACACCTATATCTGTCGATAAATTATCCCCTGCTGATGCAAGTACAACATATGCAATAATCCACGCAACTGCAAACCAAATCTCACTCTTTTCATATAATTTTTTTATCATCTCTTGTAACCTCCAAATATACTTGTATACTTTGAATATTGACATTTTAGCCCCGAAAGACAACAGCGCATAAAAATACAATTTGTAGATTTGTTCGGCTCCATATTATCATATATCAGAAAAAAGCAAGAACAACCACAGCCGTGTAAACTACTGTAGCTGTCAACTGTCTTATGAACACCGCACTTTCCGGCAAGCGGGTTTTGAAAATGCCCCGCCTTTTCAGGCGGGGCATCGGTGCTATATTGGATTGTTAGCCTGAAATCGGGCGGATTACTGTGCTTCGCGAATCGCGGCCTGAGCGGCGGCGAGGCGGGCGATGGGCACACGGAAGGGGCTGCAGGACACATAGTCCAGGCCGATCCTGTGGCAGAACTCCACGCTCATGGGGTCGCCGCCGTGCTCGCCGCAGATGCCCAGGTGCAGCTCGGGACGGGTGGACCGGCCCAGCTTCACAGCCATCTCCATCAGGCGGCCAACGCCGGTCTGATCCAGCTTGGCAAAGGGATCGCTCTCGTAGATCTTGGCATCGTAGTAGGCATCCAGGAACTTGCCGGCATCGTCACGGGAGAAGCCGAAGGTCATCTGGGTCAGGTCGTTGGTGCCGAAGCAGAAGAATTCGGCTTCCTTGGCGATCTCGTCAGCGGTCAGGCAGGCACGGGGAATCTCGATCATGGTGCCGACAGCGTACTTGAGGTCAATACCGGCGGCAGCGATCTCCGCGTCGGCGGTCTTCACGACCACGTCCTTGACATTCTTCAGTTCCTTCACGTCGCCCACCAGGGGAATCATGATCTCGGGAGTCAGGGGCCAATCGGGATGAGCGGCCTTGACCTTCAGAGCGGCCCGGATGACGGCCTTGGTCTGCATGGCGGCGATCTCGGGGTAGGTGACGCTCAGACGGCAGCCACGGTGACCCATCATGGGGTTGGCCTCGTGGAGGGAAGCGATGATGTCCTTGATCTCCTGGACGGACTTGCCCTGAGCGGCAGCCAGCTCCACAATCTCGGGCTCGGTGGTGGGAACAAACTCGTGCAGCGGGGGATCCAGGAACCGGATGGTCACAGGATAGCCCTCCATAGCCTCGTACAGGGCCTCGAAATCGCTCTGCTGCATGGGCAGGATCTTGGCCAGGGCCTTCTCCCGCTCCTCCACAGTGTCGGAGCAGATCATTTCCCGGAAGGCGCCGATACGGCCTTCCTCGAAGAACATGTGCTCGGTACGGCACAGGCCGATGCCCTGGGCGCCCAGCTCCCGGGCCTTCCTGGCATCTCTGGGGGTGTCGGCATTGGTGCGGACCTCCAGGCGGCGGTACTTGTCCGCCCAGGCCATGATCCGGCCGAACTCGCCGGCAATCTGGGCCTCACGGGTGGGGATCACGCCGTCATAGACGCAGCCGGTGGAGCCGTCCAGGGACAGGAAGTCGCCCTCATGATAGGTCTTGCCAGCCAGGGTGAACTGCTTATTCTCTTCATCCATGACGATGGCGGAGCAGCCGGACACGCAGCAGGTGCCCATACCACGGGCAACAACGGCAGCGTGGGAGGTCATGCCGCCACGGACCGTCAGGATGCCCTGAGCGGACTTCATGCCCTCAATATCCTCGGGAGAGGTCTCCAGCCGGACCAGCACGACCTTCTCGCCCCGGGCGGCCCAGGCCTTGGCATCTTCGGCGGTGAAGACGATCTTACCGCAGGCAGCTCCGGGGGAAGCGGCCAGGGCGCGGGCCACGGGCTGGGTGGCCTTCAGAGCAGCGGGATCGAACTGGGGATGCAGCAGGGTATCCAGGGTCCGGGGCTCGATCATGGCCACGGCCTGCTTCTCGTCGATCATTCCCTCGTCCACCAGGTCGCAGGCGATCTTCAGCGCGGCAGCGGCGGTACGCTTGCCGTTACGGGTCT
>JAEDNR010000037.1 GCA_016302405.1 Oscillospiraceae bacterium | reverse complement strand
CGCCGCCCTTGCCGTGGACCGCGTCCACAAAACCCGCCTTGGAAAGCGTGGTCATGATGGCTTCCAGATACTTCTGGGAGATTCCCTCCGCTTCGGATATCTCTTTCAGAGGAACGTACTCCCCCTGGGGCCGCTGGGCGAAATTGATCATTACCCGCAGGGCGTACCGGCCTTTCGTCGATACGATCATGGATTATTCCTCGTGGTCAAATTCCGGGAAATCCTTCTCGTCGTAGGGAAGCCCCCGGCGGTCATAGTAATCCTTCAGAGCGTTCTTGATGGCTTCCTCCGCCAGCACGGAGCAGTGGAGCTTGTGGGCGGGCAGGCCGTCCAGGGCCTCCGCTACGGCCTTATTGGTAAGCGCCATGGCCTCATGAATGGATTTGCCCTTGATCATTTCCGTCGCCATGGAGGACGATGCGATGGCCGAGCCGCAGCCGAAGGTCTCAAACTTCACATCCTCAATGATGTCGTTTTCGATCTTCAGATAGATTTTCATAATATCGCCGCACTTGGCGTTGCCCACTTCGCCCACGCCGTCGGCGTTTTCGATGACACCCACATTCCGGGGGTGCTGAAAGTGGTCCATAACTTTTTCACTGTACAGTGCCATGTTATATTCTCCCTTTATTCGTATTACAGATTGCTGTTTGATTTTGCTCAGCAGCGAGA
Organism: Oscillospiraceae bacterium; assembly: GCA_016302405.1. Lineage (GTDB taxonomy): Bacteria > Bacillota > Clostridia > Oscillospirales > Oscillospiraceae > Faecousia. Next base: position 16,658 of record JAEDNR010000037.1, on the reverse strand, counting down.
CAAATTGGAATTTGCAGAGCAATCGAATTCCCAGGAACGCCTTGGCTCTCCCTATGGGAGAGCTGTCAGCGAAGCTGACTGAGAGGGCCCTCTCCGCCCCCTGCGGGGGCACCTCTCCCAAAGGGAGAGGCAAGGGCGGTCGCACCGCCTGTCCGCCAAATTCCAATTTATCTGCTTCCTGATGGGTTAAAGAATATACTGCCGTTTTCCGGTCTGCAGGTCCCGCCACACCGGGGACATGTTTCGGAGATATGCAACCACTTCGGGAACGGTCTTTGCGATGTGCTCCATTTCCTCCATGGTGTTGTACTCGCTGAGGCTCAGGCGCAGGGAGCCGTGGGCTACATCGTGGACCCGGCCGATAGCCAGCAGCACATGGCTGGGGTCCAGGGAGCCGGAGGTGCAGGCGGAGCCGGAGGAAGCGGCGATGCCGTGCATGTCCAGAAGCAGCAGCAGGCTCTCTCCCTCGATGCCCTCAAAGCAGAAGCTTACATTGCCGGGGAGCCGGTGAACGGGATCGCCGTTCAGGGCGCTGTGGGGGATTTTGCTCAGATTTTCAATGAGGTAGTCCCGCATGGCACTTACCTTTGCGGTGTTTTCGTCAATATGGTCGCAGGCCTCTTTCAGGGCTGCCGCCATGCCGCAGATTCCGGCGACGTTTTCGGTACCTGCCCGCTTGCCCCGCTCCTGGGCGCCGCCCTCAATAACATTCACCAGAGGAATGCCCTTGCGGACGTACAGGGCGCCTACGCCCTTGGGTCCGTGGAACTTGTGGGCGGACAGGCTGAGCATGTCGATGTGCTGCTCCTTCACATTGATGTGCAGATGACCCGCCGCCTGCACCGCGTCGGTGTGGAAAGGAACCCCCGCTTCCGCGCAGATGGCACCGATTTCTTCAATGGGAAGAACGGAGCCGATCTCGTTATTGGCGTACATGGTGGTGACAAGGCAGGTGTCCTCCCGCAGGGCGTCGCGGACCTGGGAGGCTTTGACGTTGTGACCCTCCCGGACATCCAGGTAGGTAACTTCAAAGCCCTCTTTTTCCAGCTTTGCCAGGGTGTGCAGCACCGCATGGTGCTCAAAGGCGGTGGAGATGATGTGCTTCTTGCCCTTTTTAGCACCGTACCGGGCAGCCGAAAGAATCGCCTGGTTGTCCGCCTCGCTGCCGCCGGAGGTGAAGATGATCTCTCTCGGCTCGCAGCCCAGGCAGTCCGCCACAGTTTTCCGGGCGGCGTCCAGGGCTTCCTTGGCCTGCTGCCCCGGGGAGTGCAGGCTGGAGGGATTGGCAAAAATTTCCGTAAAATAGGGCATCATAGCATCTACCGCCGTCCGGCTCATCCGGGTGGTGGCGGCATTATCGGCGTATACTTGCATGGGTGGCCTCCTTAATTACCCATTGATTTTGTAGGTAATATATCACAAACTACCTACTTCGTCAATAGGTTAAACCAAGAAAAGAAAAATATGCCGGTAAAAAGAAGATGGCAGAGCAAAAATTTGTAATTTGGCGGGCCGGGCGGCGGACAAATTGTGGGCTGTATTTGTGCTATCGCTAACCCTCTGTAGGGTACGCGGCTGGATATGGTTCGCACCCTTGCCCCCCTCACTTGTGAGGGGGCAAGGGCGCGTACCACACTGAGCCGCGTACCGTTCATCGAAACCCGGCGGGCGGCCAATGACCGTCCCTTCACACATGGAACGATACCGAGCGGGTCAGCGAAAAGAGCAATTACAGACCGGATTTGTCACGACTTGTCAGCGGAGACTCGCCGCATTTTCACAGCTCCCGTTTTGCGTACAGGCGGATGGACAGCAGCCAGGAGGCGGCATAGATCGCCGCCGCGATCAGCATCCCTGTCGGTATACTGCCAGCGGAAAGACTGCCAAGCAGGGACGCAACCTCTATATTCTGCAGAACCACACTTCCTCCGCAGACCACCGCTATGACAACATAGTAAACCACACGGCCCTTTTCCGCGCCGAACCGGAATACGAAGGGGTACAGTATCGCCGGTGCCAGCAGACAGGCAGACAGCAGTATGGGAAGCATGGTCAGAAACTCCGGGTCGCCTTCGTTAGTCCCGCGAAAAATCTGTCCCACCGCCGCAGTCGCCAGGATTCCTGCGCTCAGGCAGAGACCAATCAGGTACTTGCTGGATACGATCTGTGCCCGGGAATAGGGAAGTGTCGCGGCGAAGACATCCCATTTTTCCCGTTCGTCGTAGGAGATGAGGGTCATGGGCACCATGGTGGTCAGCAGGCACGGATAGGTCAGGAAGAACAGGTCTCCGTTTCCGAACATCCACACTCCCAGAAACACCACATCCAGCAGCAGGAACATCCGGCACAGCCGGACCGTCATATAGGTATCTTTCAGCAGTAAGCCCTTCATTGCTGATTTGCCCCCTTTACCATGAAAATAAACAGCTCCTCGATGTCGATGGGACTGAGCGAGAGCCCTGCGGGCACCGCATCCCGGGCGGCAATGGCTTCCACGCCGTAGGCCGTCTCTTTCCTGCCGATGACCGCCTCCGGCGGCAGAGCGGAAAGCTGCTCTCTGGAGCACCGGAGGATGCCGTATTTCTCCTTCAGGGCATCCTTTTCCTCACACAGCAGGAGCCTTCCTTTGTGCAGGAAGGCGATGTAGTCGCAGATCTTTTCCAGGTCGCTGACGATGTGGGAGGAAATGAGCACCGCATGGCTTTCCTCCCGGGTAAACTCGCTGAACAGGTCCAGCACCTCGTCCCGAACCACGGGGTCCAGGCCAGAGGTGGCTTCATCCAGGATCAGGAGCTTGGGCCGGTGGCTCAGGGCAATGGCAATCCCCAGCTTCATTTTCATGCCCTTGGAAAAATCCTTGAATGGCTTTTCCGGCGGTACAGCCAGTTTTTCAAGAAGAGAATCGTAGACTGCCTGTTCCCAATTCCGGAAGGTATTTGCCATGATCTTTCCCACCTGCTTGGGATTCAGGCAGGCAGGGATCCCCACCTCATCCAGCACCACACCAATATCCTCCTTCAAAAGGCGGATGTTTTCCTGGTTGTCCTTTCCCAGCAATGTGATGGTGCCGCTGTCCCGGGCAATCATATCCAGGATCAGGCGGATGGTGGTACTCTTTCCCGCCCCGTTCTCTCCCACAAGACCCATGATGCACCCGCAGGGCAGGGTGAGGTTCACATGGTCCAGGGAAAAGCCCGGATAGGTTTTGCACAGGTCCTTAATTTCAATTGCGTTCATAATGTTTCCTCCCACGCGCATTCCAGCATTTCCTGAAGATCCGCCTTGCTCAGATTGCAGCTTGCCGCAAGGCTCAGGATCTGGGAAAAATGCCCCTCAATCTTTTTCAGGTTTTCCTCCCGCAGCAGCTCCACATTCTTCGGCGCCACGAAGCAGCCCTTGCCGGGGACGGTATAGAGAAAGCCCTCCCGTTCCAGCTCCTCATAGGCCCGCTTGGTGGTGATGACGCTGATACGCAGATCCTTGGCCAGGTTCCGGATGGAGGGCAGCGGGTCATCCTCCCCCAGCGCTCCGCCGATGATTTGGTCCTTGATCTGGGTGTAGATCTGCTCGTAAATGGAAGTACCGCTTTTGTTGTCAATGAGTAGCTGCACGGTGTTTCCTCCTTGTTTACTGTGTATAAACAGTATATACAGTAAGCACAGATTTGTCAAGAGGAAAATGGAAAAGTGGGAGAATACTTGAATATCTGTTTACCCGCAGGGCGGGGGGACCCGACTTCTCCGACATTGTGAACCACGACTTCCACGTCATTGCGATAAAGTAGCTCACACTGGTTCACAATGACACTATTTTGGAACTTTTTGCGTCTTTTCTTGCTGATTTAGTTCATTTCAACTATTGATTTGCATTGTCAATGGGAATCAATAGTTGAACGGGCCGAATATGCGGTCATTCCGAGCCAGTGCGCACACTGGCGTGGGAATCCCCCGGTTAGAGGGGAAATGTGTCGATAAGCACCCGGAAAGACGGGGGGATTGCCACACCAGGAAAGCGGACTGGTTCGCAATGACACCATTTTTCATCTGCTTACCACATTCTCTGACGTTTTTTGCCTGTTTCAACTATTGATTCGCATCGTCAATTTTCAATTGTCAATTGCCAATTGCCAACTAAAAGAGCCGCCCCTCCCGGGCGGGAGGGGCGGCAGGGGTTATGGAAATGTTACACCATTGCGGCGGTGATGATCGCCATCTTGTAGACCTCGTCGGCGTTGCAGCCACGGGACAGGTCGTTGATGGGCGCGGCCAGACCCTGCAGGATGGGGCCGTAGGCCTCAAAGCCGCCCAGACGCTGGGCGATCTTGTAGCCGATGTTGCCGGCTTCAATGGTGGGGAAGATAAAGGTGTTGGCGTAGCCGGCAACCTTGGAGCCGGGGAACTTCAGCTGGCCGACCTCGGGAGCCACGGCGGCGTCAAACTGCATCTCGCCGTCGATAAGAAGATCGGGAGCCATTTCCTTGGCTACGGCGGTGGCATCATGGCTCAGCTTCACAGTGCCGCCCTTGCCGGAACCGTTGGTGGAGAAGCTCAGCATGGCGACCTTGGGATCAATACCAAAGACCTTGGCAGTCTTGGCGGTCTCAATGGCGACCTCCGCCAGCTTCTGGGCAGCGGACAGCGTCACATTGCCGTCCTTGTCAACGGTATCCTCATAGCTCAGGTTGATGGCGCAGTCGCCCATAGCCAGCTTTTCCTCGCCCCGGACCAGGATGAAGCAGGAGGACACCAGATGGGCGCCCTTGCGGGTCTTCACCAGCTGCAGAGCGGGACGGACGGTGTCGGCGGTGGAGTAAGTAGCGCCGCCCAGCAGGGAGTCGGCATAGCCCATCTTTACCAGCATGGTGCCGAAGTAATTGCCCTTACTGAGGGCCTTGCGGCAGTCCTCGGGGGACATCTTGCCCTTGCGCAGCTCCACCATCTTGTCAACCATCTCGTCCATGCCGGGATAGGTCAGAGGATCCAGAATTTCCAGGCCCTCGATATCGAAGCCGCCCTTATTGGCGTTAGCCTTGACCTCTTCCACATTGCCAACCAGAATAGGCGTCAGGAAGCCATCCTTCTTCAGCCGGGAAGCGGCCTCCAGGATACGGGCATCGTGGCCCTCGGTAAAGACGATCTTCCGGGGATTGGCCTTCAGGACTTCAATCATAGCATTAAACATGGGAATCTCCTCCAAACTTTCGGGCAGTACGCCCGTATTATTGCAGAATAATTATACCGCTGATTTTCCCTGTTCGCAACATATTTTTTCGTTTTTAGGGCAACACCGCACAAATCGTCTGCGGCCGGATGGCGGGTCTTTTCCCCCATCCGCGCAGTTTGGAAAACAGGAAATACACCAAGTATTCCTCTGTTTTCCAAACTTTCGGCTGAGGAAAAATCCCACGCCACCGGCTCTTGCCGAATTGTGCGGTGTTGCCTTAGATATCTGCTTTCATAAGCACACTGACAAAATGGAATTTGTAAGGGCGTAGGGGAGGCGTTTCGCCTCCCGCGGCAAGCGGGAAATTCTCCCAAAGGGTTGGGCGAAGCGGTAAATAGGCTGCTGTGCAAAGGGACGGGAAACCCGTCCCCTACGATGCTTTTACGGTTGGTCCAACAAACTCAAATTTCACGATCAGCTTACCCAAGCCGATAACCTTATTTCGTTTCCTTCCCCGCAGTGCCCCGCGCCTTTATTCCTCCGCACCGCCGTGGACAGGGGTAACCCCGATGTCAAAGAACGCAACCACAATGGCGTTGGGGCCCACATGGGTTCCGATGGTGGCGCCCACGGTATGAATGGGCAGGTCATGGCCCCGCCAGATATCCTCGCTGTCGGCGATGTACTTTTGCAGGATCGCGTCGCTGAGACCGGTATAGCCCAGGCAGTAGGGCAGCTGGAAATTGACGCCGCCGCAGTTCTGGATCTCCCGGATCAGGAAATTGCTCCCGTTTTTGGAGCCCCGGGCCTTACCCAGAATGGCGACCTCACCATTGGCAACGGTGACCACCGGTTTGATGGCCATGACCTCGCCCACAAAGGCAACGGTTTTGGATATCCGCCCGCCCTTTTTCAGGTACTCCAGGGTGTCCAGCAGCCCGAGGATGTGGATGCGCTCCCGGGCCTGCTCCAGCGTCCTGACAATCTGCCGGGCGCTGACGCCTTCGGAGACCATCCGCAGCGCGTATTCCACCAGCAGCCGCTCCCCTGCGGTGACATTCCGGCTGTCCACCACATAAACCTCCCCCGGCGCGTCCTCTGCCGCCACTTCCGCGCTCTGGAAGGTTCCGGACAGCTTCCCGGAAAGGGTGATGACGAGGACCGTCTCTCCCCGCTGGGCCGATTCCCGAAAAACCTCCTCAAAGGCGGCGGGAGGGATCAGACTGGTGGTGGGGAAAATATCGTCTTCCAGGAGCTTTTCATAAAACTGCCGGTGGCTCATATCCACGCCGTCCCGGAATTCTTCCTCTCCAAAGCGGATGGTCAGGGGCAGAACGGTCAAATTCTCCGGAAAGGGTTTCAGAATATCCGACGCGGAGTCGGTTACAATACGGATTTTTTCCATATCAGGTCCCTCCTATATTTTGGTGTCCTACCCATTGTAGCAGAAACTTGTTGATATATCAACATTTATTTTTGAATCAACACACCCGCAGGCGAAATTGGAATTTGACATGCCATCGAATTTCAGGTCATTGCGAACCAGTGACCGATGTCACTGGTGTGGCAATCTCCCGGATAGAAGCACCATTTCTCGTGAATGAATTCCGGAAAACGGCTCAAAAAGGACAATCTGTATGACGATAAGTTGCCTGGAATTCGATGGAGATTCCCACACCAGGAAAGCGAACTGGTTCGGAATGACAGTGTTCTTCGATGCCCGGTCTTTCCTCTGCAAATTCCAATCTATCGAGAAGCCGCATTCCCCCGCCAAGCCCTTTCCTGCCATTTCATCCGCAAAAAATCAGGGGCAGCAGACTTGCCGCCCCTGATACGCAGGATTTTATTGGAATCCGCCGCAAAGCGGCACCATAACTGTCAATTGCCAACGGCTCAGCCCTTTTCCTGGGCCAGCCAGGCAAGGTAGTCGTCGTAGGTGCCGTACCGGTCCACAATGGTACCGTCGGGCTGGAAGGAAATGACCCGGTTACAAACCGAGGACAGCATCTCGTGGTCGTGGCTTGCCAGCAGCACCACCCCGGGGAAGGCCTCCAGGCCCTTGTTCACCGCCTGGATGGACTCCATGTCCAGGTGGTTCGTCGGCTGGTCCAGCAGAATCACGTTGGCCCCGGAGAGCATCATTTTCGACAACATGCACCGGACCTTTTCGCCGCCGGAGAGCACATTTACGCTCTTGAACACGTCCTCCCCGGAAAACAGCATCCTCCCCAGGAAGCCTCGCAGGTACACATCGTCCTTCTTGACGCTGTACTGCCGCAGCCAGTCCACCAGCTGCTCCGTATTCCCCTCGAAATAGGGGGTGTTGTCCTTGGGCAGGTAGCTGCGGGTGGTGGACACGCCCCATTTGATGGAGCCCTCGTCCGGCTCCACCTCCCCCATGAGCACCCGGAACAGGGCGGTCTGGGCCAGCTCGTTTTCACCTACGAAAGCGATCTTGTCCGTCCGGTTCACAGAGAAGTACACATTGTTCAGAAGCTTTACGCCGTCGACAGTCAGGGAAATATCCTTTACCGTCAGCACATCCTTGCCCAGCTCCCGCTCCGGCTGGAAGCCAACGAAGGGGTAGCGCCGGGTGGATGCGGGCATTTCCTCCACGGTCAGCTTGTCCAGGAGCTTCCGGCGGGCGGTGGCCTGCTTGGCCTTTGCCTTGTTGGCGGAGAAGCGCTGGATAAACAGCTGCAGTTCCTCGATCTTTTCCTGGTTCCGCTTGTTCTTGTTGCGGATCATGGCCTGAACCAGCTGGGAAGACTCATACCAGAAGTCGTAGTTGCCCACATACATCTTGATCTTGCCGTAGTCGATGTCCACGGTGTGGGTGCAGACGGTATTCAGGAAGTGACGGTCATGGCTCACCGCGATGACCATGCCGGGGAAGTCCAGCAGGAAGTCTTCCAGCCAGTTGATGGCCTCAATATCCAGGTTGTTGGTGGGCTCGTCCAGCATAACGATGTCCGGATTTCCGAACAGAGCCTGAGCCAGCAGCACCTTCACCTTCAGTCTCGGGTCCGTCGCGGCCATGCTGTCGCCGTGGAGTTCCGTGGGAATCCCCAGGCCCTGAAGCAGGCGGGACGCGTCGGATTCTGCCTCCCAACCTCCCAGTTCGGCAAATTCCGCTTCCAGATCCGCTGCCCGGAGGCCGTCCTCATCGGTGAAGTCCGGCTTTTCATAAATAGCGTCCTTTTCTTTCATCACCTCGTACAGGTGACTGTTTCCCATGATCACCGTATCCAGCACGGTGTACGCGTCGTAGGCATTCTGGTTCTGCTTCAGCACGGACACCCGCTTCGTAGGATCGATGACGATGGTGCCGGTGGTGGAGTCCAGGTCCCCGGTGAGCAGCCGCAGGAACGTGGACTTTCCCGCGCCGTTGGCACCAATGATGCCGTAGCAGTTGCCCGGGAGGAACTGCAGGTCTACATGCTGGAACAGCCACTGTCCACCAAACTGCATGCCTAAATTGCTGATTGTGATCATTACCATTCTCCTTATATAGATAATCAATTACAAAAATGTTTTCAGGGTATCGGCTTTCGTAAGCACACTGACAAATTGGGAATTTGTCGGGCCAACCGTAAAAGCATCGTAGGGGACGGGTTTCCCGTCCCGCCCCATACAAGTCTCTGAATTCCGGGGGACGGGAAACCCGTCCCCTACGAATGGATGACGATAAATAGTCCGAAATTCGATGGAGATTCCCACACCAGTGTGCACACTGGTTCGGAATGACACGTTCTAACGGCCCGTCAAATTCCAAATTTACTGTACCAAAAACGATACCGAGCGGGTGGTGCTGCACGCAGTGAATCAAAATCCTAATGATTGCCGGTGGCAATCATACCTAAATTAAAAGGCAGGGAACGAAAACAGACCACGTTCGTCACGACTTGTCAGCGGCGACTCACCGCCAAATTCCAATTTCACGAGCAGCCCATGAAAGCCAATAGCCAAAATCGTTTTTGCGGCTCCGCCTGTCCGCGGATTCGGTCCATCCCACACCGCATCCAGTTTATCCTATCATACAATTGTAAATAAAGAAAGAACTTTTTTGGAAAGGGGTTGCATTTTTTTGATTCCGCGCTATAATATTAGCACTCAGAACCTTAGAGTGCTAATAAAAATAAGGACGTGAACCAGTATTATGGAAAAACAGCAATTCAAAGCGGAATCTCAGCGTCTTCTGGACCTGATGATCAACTCCATCTACACCCACAAGGAGATCTTCCTCCGGGAGATCATCTCCAATGCCTCTGATGCCATCGACAAGCTGGCCTACACCGCTCTGACCGATGACAAGGTGGGCCTGTCCCGCTCCGATTTCGCCATCACCATCACCCGGGATAAGGAAAACCGCACCCTCACCGTTTCCGATAACGGCATCGGCATGAACCGGGAGGAAATGGAGGAAAACCTGGGCACCATCTGCAAGTCCGGCTCCCTGGGCTTCAAGCAGGCCATGGCCAGCAAGGACAGCGGCGAGGAAAACAAGGATGCCGACATTGACATCATCGGCCAGTTCGGCGTGGGCTTCTACTCTGCCTTCATGGTGGCGTCCTCCGTCACCGTGATTTCCCGGAAGTACGGAGAGGACACCGCCTGGAAATGGGTTTCCAGCGGCGCCGACGGCTACACTCTGGAGCCCTGCACCCGGGCGGAAGCCGGTACCGACGTGATCATGACCCTCAAGGAGGACACCGACGACGAAAAGTACAGCGAGTATCTGGAAGAATATGAGCTTCGCAGCCTGATCAAGAAGTATTCCGACTACATCCGCTACCCCATCCGCATGGAGATGGAGAAGTCCCGGAAGAAGGAGGACTCCCCCGAGGATAAGCCGGAGTACGAAAGCTACACCGAGGAAGAGACCATGAACTCCATGGTGCCCATCTGGCAGCGGGCAAAGAAGGATGTCACCGACGAGGAATACGAAGCCTTCTACCGGGACAAGTTCTATGACTACAACAAGCCCCTGCGGATCATGCACACCAGCGCCGAAGGCGCGGTGTCCTTTAAGGCTCTGCTGTTCATTCCCGGCAAGGCACCCTATGACTTCTATTCCAAGGACTTTAAGCGGGGCCTGCAGCTGTATTCCTCCGGTGTGATGATTATGGAAAACTGCGAGGATCTGCTGCCCGAGCACTTCCGCTTTGTCCGGGGCGTGGTGGACAGCCAGGATCTGAGCCTGAACATCAGCCGGGAAATGCTCCAGCACAACCGGCAGCTGACCCTGATCGCCCGGAATATCGAGCGGAAGATCAAGTCCGAGCTCAAGTCCATGCTGGAAAATGAGCGGGAAAAGTACGAGGAATTCTACGCCGTCTTCGGCCGTCAGCTGAAATACGGCACCGTGTCGGACTACGGCGCCCACAAGGAAAGCTGCCAGGATCTGCTGCTGTTCTACAGCCACAAGCAGGGTAAGCTCATTTCCCTGGGTGAGTATGTGGACGCCATGGCAGAGGGCCAGGAGAAGATCTACTACGCCCCCGGCGAAAACAAGGATCACCTGGCAAAGCTGCCCCAGGTGGAGCTGCTGGGTAAGAAGGGCTACGATGTGCTTCTCTTTACCGAGGATGTGGACGAATTCGTTCCCCAGACCCTCATGACCTACAAGGAGAAGGCCTTCTGCAACATCACCACCGAGGACTTAGGTCTTCAGTCCGAGGAAGAAAAGAAAGAGGCCGAGGAAAAGGCTGAAGAGCTGAAAGGCTTCCTGACCTTTGTGAAAGAGAGCCTGGGCGACCAGGTAAAGGAGGTCCGCCTGTCCCAGAACCTGGGCAGCTACCCCGCCGCCATGGTGCCCGAGGCCGGTATGAGCTTCGAGATGGAGAAATATATGAAGCGGGCCAACCCGGAGTTCGCGTTCCCTGTGGGCAGAATTCTGGAGCTGAATCCGGACCACGAGGCGGTGCAGGCCCTGCAAGGCGCCATGACGGAAGACCCCGTCAAGGCCAAGGACTACGCCCAGCTGCTGTGCTGCCAGGCGCAGCTGATGGCCCAGCTGCCCCTGGACGACCCCTTCGCCTACTCCGAACTGGTCTGCCGGCTGATGAAGTAAATCACAACCGCCAAAGCACCGTTCCGCAAAGAATTATTTTGTCAGAACGCGTATGAAAAAATGCTGTCATTGCGAACCAGTGACCGATGTCACTGGTGTGGCAATCTCCATCTTTAGGGGTATGCAGCCTCTTTAAAAGATGGAGATTCCCACGCCAGTGCGCGCACTGGCTCGGAATGACAGCTTTCTTATTCTTGTATCCTATGGAACAGTTTTGCTTTAGCGGAACAAACGCTCACTCTTGGCAGATCAGGCTGTTATTCCCGGTCAAGCTTTTCCCGGCGCTTTTTGTACAGCACGGAGCAGATGGTCAGCGCGGCAAAGCACAGAATGAATACAGCTAACCCGGGAATTACACAGATCAGCAGGTAATTGAGCGGCTCCAAGGCGCTCCCCCGGAACAGAACCGCAAAGAAGATGCTCATAGCCACGCCTGCCACAGCACTGACGGCAAGATTGGTTTTTGAATTCGCTTTTAACCGGCGGTCCCAGATACCCTGGTGCAGGCACGCGGCAACCAGGTACACGCCCAGCGCCATGAATATGATCCACTCCCCCAGAATTGCCTTGCCGGGGAAACCCAGAAGCATCTGGATCCCCATAGCCGCCAGCAGACCCCAGAAAGCGAACCAGCAGCCGTTGCGCGCAATTTTCAGCAGTGCCAGCTCCTGCATTTCATCAAGATTTGATTTCTTCATTTTCTTCATCCTCCCAAAATAATTCGTCCAGTGTTTTTCCCAGTGCCCGGCAGATGGACCGGCACAGCCGGATGGTGGGGTTATATTCCCCCTGTTCAATGGCGTTGATGGTTTGCCGGGACACCCCTACCGCGTCGGCAAGCTGCTTCTGGGTCATGTCCCTTGCCGCCCGGGCGGCTTTTACAGCCAGGTTCTTTCCCATGTCTTCACCTCGTTTCTGAGAGGAGTATATCATACGTCTGACATTTTGTCAAGTATATATGACATAAAGAATAATATATTTTTCATGTCAGTCAATATCAACGCCGGGAACAGAGAAAGTTTGGAATTTGACGGGCCGCCTGAACAGGTCATTCCGAACCAGTCCGAAGACTGGTGTGGGAATCTCCATCGAATTCTGGGCAGCCCATCGTCACACAGTCTGTTCTTTTTGTACCGTTTCCCGGAATTCATCCACGAAAAGTGGTACGTCTAACCAGGGGATTGCCACGCCAGTGTGCGCACTGGCTCGCAATGACCGGGAATTCGACAAATGCCAATTTCACAATCAGCTTATTAAAGATAACCTGTATTCCAATTTGTCTGTTTCCTGCGTCAGGCACATATGCGGGAAAGAAATACGATTCCCGGGAATGGTTTTCCCCGTTCCCTTTTTGGAAAAAGTGTGCTACAATAGTGGCCGACAAAACGAAAAGGAGCTTACACGATGCAGTCGATTACCGAAATTCTGGCCCATGAGCTGGGGCAGAAACCGGAGTATGTAGAAAATGTCGTCCGTCTCATGGACGAAGGGAATACCATCCCCTTTATTGCCCGCTACCGCAAGGAGCAGCATGGCTCCATGGATGATACAACCCTGCGGAATCTGGAAACCCGCCTTACCTATCTGCGGGGTTTGCAGGAGCGCAGGGAGGAAGTCAAGCGGACCATCGAAAACCAGGGAAAGCTTACAGAAGAGCTGTCTTCCGCCATCGATAACGCCGCAACCCTGGCGGAGGTGGAGGATCTGTACCTTCCCTATAAGCAGAAGCGCCGCACAAGGGCCTCCATCGCCCGGGAGCGGGGGCTGGGCCCTCTGGCGGATGCCATTTTCGCCCAGGATGGGCAGGATCCGGCGGTACTGGCTCAGGATTATGTAAACCCTGAAAACGGGGTAGAGAATGTGGACGCGGCTCTGCAGGGAGCCAGCGATATTATTGCCGAAACCATTTCCGATGACGCCGCCGTCCGCAAGGCCCTCCGGGAGCTGGTTTCCCGCCGGGGAAGCCTTAACTGCAAAGCGGCGGAGGACGCCGAGGCCGACGGGGTGTACAAGCTGTACTACGATTTCTCCCAGAGCATCAGCCGGGTGCTGGACCACCAGATCCTGGCCATCAACCGGGGCGAAAAGGAGGGAGTTCTGAAAGTCAGTGTTACCCTGCCGGGAAACGAGGGGGCGGCTCTGGTGTGCCGGGGGGCGCTGAAGCCCGGCGCGGCGGTATCTTCCTTTGTCCGGGCGGCGGCGGAGGATGCCTATGAGCGGCTGATTTTCCCCTCCATCCAGCGGGAGACCCGCAGCGACCTTTCCCAGCGGGCCTACGCCGGGGCCATCCGGAATTTTGCCCTGAACCTGAAGCCTCTGCTGATGCAGCCTCCCGTAAAGGGCTGTGTCACCATGGGTCTGGACCCCGGCTACCGGAACGGCTGCAAGGTGGCGGTGGTGGATCCCACCGGAAAGGTGCTGGACACCACGGTGGTCTATCCTACCTTCAGCGAGCGGAAAAAGCAGGAGGCCATCGACCGGCTTTCCGTCCTCATGCGCAAGGATGGGGTAAAGCATATTGCCATCGGCAACGGCACCGCCTCCCGGGAGACGGAGGCCATGACGGTGGAGCTTCTCAAAAGCTTTCCCGATGCCGGATATATGATCGTGAGCGAGGCGGGGGCCTCGGTGTATTCCGCATCCCCCCTGGCGGCGGAGGAATTTCCTGACTATGATGTGAATCTGCGCAGTGCGGTTTCCATCGCCCGACGGCTCCAGGATCCCCTGGCGGAGCTGGTGAAGATCGATCCCCAGGCTATCGGCGTGGGGCAGTACCAGCATGACTGCCCCCAGAAAGAACTGTCCGCCGCCCTGGGCGCCGTGGTGGAGGACTGCGTCAACACTGTAGGTGTGGATGTGAATACCGCCTCCCGGAGCCTGCTGGAGCAGGTGTCCGGTCTGACCGCTGCCACTGCGAAAAACATTGTGGCCTACCGGGAGGAAAACGGCCCCTTTACCGGAAGAAGCCAGCTGAAAAAGGTACCCAAGCTGGGACCGAAAGCTTTTGAGCAGTGCGCCGGCTTCCTGCGGGTGCCGGAGAGCCGGGAACTGCTGGACAATACCGGGGTCCATCCGGAGTCCTATGCCGCAGCCAAGGCGCTGCTTGCGTTGCTGGACTTTCAAAAGGGGGAGAGCTTCGGGGCGCTTCCCGAGAAGCTTCGGGCCTACGGTGTGGCGAAAGCGGCCCGGGAATGCGGTGTGGGCGAACCCACCCTTTTGGACATCGCCAAGGAACTGGCAAAGCCGGGCCGGGATCCCCGGGACGAACTGCCCGCTCCGGTGCTGCGCAAGGATGTGCTGGAAATGAAGGACTTGAAACCCGGCATGATCCTCACTGGCACGGTGCGCAATGTCATTGACTTCGGCGTATTTGTGGACATCGGCGTCCATCAGGACGGTCTGGTGCATATTTCTGAAGTGAGTAAGCGCCGCCTGCGCCATCCCAGCGAGGCGGTGCAGGTGGGGGATGTGGTGAAAGTCATGGTTCTGTCCGTTGATGAAAAGCGCCGCCGCATCGGCCTGTCTATGAAACAGGCAGACAAATAAACAGTATAAGGACTGTGAACCTCTTTCTGCGCCGCTGCCAGCAAGGCTGCGCACAGAAGCGGTCCACAGTCCTTTTTCGCGGCCGCGGAAAATGGAACATAGGGACTGTATTTCCAGTATGCAGGCAGATTGCAATTCAGCGGCTTCGCCTAATTGGCAATTTTCAACTGTGATCCAACCGGCATTTTGCGCATTATGGCCGGGGCAGGTTTTCCGCCTCGGCCGCGCATTATCCGGGCTTGCCTTTTCGGGAAAAAGCTGATATACTGACATCGTATGCGGCATGAAAGCCGAGTGCCGCACTTTTTACCGGGAGGAACGGGTATGGATTATGATGTGATTATTGTGGGCGCCGGACCGGGAGGCATTTTTGCCGCCTATGAACTGACCGAAAAGCGTCCTGATCTGAAAATTGCTGTGTTTGAATCGGGTCACCCTCTGGAAAAGCGGCACTGCCCCATCGACGGCAAGCGGATCACCGCCTGCGTGGGGTGCAAGAGCTGCTCCATCATGAGCGGCTTCGGCGGCGCCGGGGCTTTCTCCGACGGAAAGTACAATATTACCAATAACTTTGGCGGCACCCTTCACGAGCATATCGGGAAAAAGCAGGCGTTGGACCTGATGGAGTATGTGGACGAGATCAACCTGCGCTACGGCGGCGAGGGAACAAAGCTTTACTCCACCGCTGGGACGAAGTTCAAGAAGATCTGCATTCAGAACAAGCTGAACCTGCTGGATGCCTCCGTCCGCCACCTGGGCACCGATGTGAATTTTGTGGTGCTGCAGCACCTGTATGAGTATCTGCGGGAGCGGGTAACCTTCTACTTCGACACCCCGGTGGCGGATGTGGCGGTAGCGGAGGGCGGCTTTTCTGTGTCCGCGGGGGAGAAGCGGTATACCTGCCGCCGGTGCGTGATCTCCGTAGGCCGCAGCGGCAGCAAGTGGATGGAGGGCCTGTGCCACAGGCTGGATATCGGGACCCTTTCCAACCGGGTGGACCTGGGTGTCCGGGTGGAGCTGCCCGCGGTGGTCTTTTCCCACCTGACGGACGAGCTGTACGAAAGTAAGATCGTCTACCGCACGGAAAAATTTGAGGACAACGTGCGCACCTTCTGCATGAACCCCCAGGGCATCGTGGTCACGGAGAACACCAACGGCATTGTCACCGTCAACGGCCACAGCTATGAAAGCGCCGCCATGAAGACGGAAAATACCAATTTTGCCCTGCTGGTTGCCAAGCATTTTTCGGAGCCCTTCAAGGACAGCAACGGCTACGGCGAGAGCATTGCCCGGCTTTCCAATATGTTGGGCGGCGGCGTCATCGTCCAGCGGTTCGGCGACCTGGTCCGGGGCCGCCGGAGCACGGTGAAGCGGATCGAGGAGGGTACGGTGACCCCCACCCTGAACGCGACTCCAGGCGATTTGAGCCTGGTGCTGCCCAAACGGATTCTGGACGGCATTATCGAAATGATCTACGCTCTGGATCGGATCGCCCCCGGCACCGCCAACGACGACACCCTGCTCTACGGCGTGGAGGTCAAGTTCTATAATATGGAGGTTCAGGTGGACGAGAAGCTGGAAAGCCGCTATCCGGGCCTGTATATCATCGGCGACGGCAGCGGCATCACCCACTCCCTGTCCCACGCCTCCGCCAGCGGCGTATTTGTTGCCCGGCAGATTGCGGAAGAGTAAACAACATCCCTCGCAGTGCCCCTTCGGGGCACTGCGGGGGATTTTTAATGAGTGCTTAACGGATCTTCTCGGTAATCAGACAAAGTGGAATTAAGGTTATCGGCTTAAAACAGCAAATAGGAAATTGGGATTTATCGAATTTCCAGAAATGCCTTGGCTCCCCCTATGGGGGAGCTGTCACGGC
>JAEDNR010000123.1 GCA_016302405.1 Oscillospiraceae bacterium | reverse complement strand
TCTGCACGCCCTGGGTATCCAGAGTGCCGCGGATGATGTGGTAACGGACACCGGGGAGGTCCTTGACACGGCCGCCGCGGATCAGAACCACAGAGTGCTCCTGCAGGTTGTGGCCGACACCGGGGATGTAAGCAGAAACTTCCATACCGTTGGTCAGACGCACACGGGCGATCTTCCGCAGAGCGGAGTTAGGCTTCTTGGGGGTGGTGGTACGAACAGCGGTGCACACGCCGCGCTTCTGGGGGGAGGGCAGGCTGGTAGCCCGATTCTCCAGAGTGTTCAGACCTCTCTGCAGAGCAGGTGCGGTGGACTTGTAGGTGGACTGCTGACGTCCGCTTCTCACGAGCTGATTAAAAGTAGGCATCTAATTTCTCCTTTCTTTTGTTCTCGCCCATCGGGCGGGGAAAAATATTTTTTCAACGGGCTTTCACCCGGAGAAAACAGGGGTCATTCCACCACGGCAGCCGCCGCGGCGCCCACATCAATGCCGCAGGCACGGCCAAGAAGGGCCATGCTGGGCACCCATCTTGGCACAATACCGCACTGCTCACACATTGCCGCGAGGGAGGCGGTGACAGCGGGATCGGCATCCAGGGCAAGATAAATCTCCTTCGCTGTGCGGTGCAGCAGTGCCTTTCGCATCTGCTTGGCCCCCACCACGACCCTGTTTCGGGATGGGTCCGGGAGCGCGCCGGAGCTCGGGAGGACATAATCCTCTTTTTTATCCATACAAGATGATATTATACGCAAAAATCAGAAAATGTCAACAAAAATTGGAAAAGAAATTTTGTAATTCTGCTGATTTTTTAATTTCTTTTCCGATTGTCCGCCACAAATGCACAAGTGTCCCCGTCCCCCGTTTTTCGGGTCCAGGCGACCGGTTCTCTCCCGTACAAACGGCCCAAAGGACACTGACGGCACCTGCTTCCGTTCGAATCCAAAATGCTTCCGTTCGAATCCAAAATGGGATCATTGACTTTTTTCGGCACATTTATTATAATGAACATTACTATTTTTTCGATCCCGGAGGTCTTTCTATGAAACCGGATTCCAGTTTCCCCGCAGACGGCACCCACCCCGATCCCAAAAAACCGGGCCGGCTGCGTTCCGCCTTTTCCCACCTGATCTTTCCGCTGGTTCTATTTTACTGGGAAATTCTCTTTGCCTTCGGCGTAAACGGCAGACCGGAGCCTGCCGGCATTGCCCATATTCTGCTGTTTTCCCTGTCAGCAGGCACTGTCGTTCAGGTGCTCAGCTCCCTGTTCCCCGTCAAGGTCAACCGCATTCTCCGGCAGGTGCTGCTGGTTCTTCTGGCCGTACCCTACGGCGTGGAATATTTCGTTTTCCGCCAGTTCAAGGTGCTCTATGATGTCTCCACAATCATCAACGGCGCCGGAGGCGTGGTGACAGGCTTCATGGGAGATGCCATGCTTCTGATCACCTCCCCCACTGGAATCCTGTTCCTGGTTCTTTTGCTTCTTCCTGCCCTCCTGTATGCCATCCTGGGCTTCCGGCTGGACCCTGCGATCCGGCTGCGCCTGCGCCCCGTGCTGTGCTGGCTGGGCGTGGTGCTGGTGCTCTTTGCCCTTGGCTGGGGAAGCGTCCGTCTGTCTTCCTTCGCCTGGAACCTGTACAGCGGAGAAACCTACAACTTTGAATCCGCCGTCCAGTACTTCGGCCTGCTCACCGGCCTGCGGCTGGACATCCAGTATATCGGCAGCAAGAATCAGCCTCTGGAATTTGATGTGGTCGTCACCGAGCCAACCGAAGCCACAGCAGTGACGGAAGCCACGGTGCCCGCGGAAACGGAGCCGGTGGTCTACGGAAAGAACGAACTTGACCTTCCCCTGGACACCTGCAAGGGGGACAAAAAGAAACTGGCGGACTATGTGGGCAGCCTGACCCCCTCCTCCAAAAACGCCTACACCGGTCTTTTTGCCGGGAAAAACCTGATCCTTATCACCGCGGAAGCCTTCACCGCCGAGGTGATCGACCCGGATCTGACTCCCACGCTGTACCGCCTTGCCAACTCCGGCTTCCAATTCACGGACTACTACCAGCCCACCAGCGCCGGCACCACCGGCGGCGAGGTGCTGAATCTGTTCGGCATTCTGCCTACGGAGGGCGGCAGCTCCATGAAAATAGCCACCCAGCATTATGTCATGGACATGGCCACGTTCCTTACCCCCCTGGGATATACCGGCGGCGCTTTTCACAACAACGACTGCACATTCTACGACCGAAACAAGACCCATAAGCTTCTTGGCTATCCCGATGGCTTCATGGGTATGGGCAACGGTATGGAAGCATACGTTGTCAACCACTTCCCGCAGAGCGACCTGGAAATGCTCCAGGGCACCCTGCCCAAGTATCTGGAACAGGACCAGCCCTTCAACCTGTATTATATGACCGTCAGCGGTCACAGCGTCTACAACTGGTACAACTCCAGCGCCAAGAAGCACCAGGAGGAAGTTGCGAACCTGGACTATCCGGAGAAAATCCAGGCGTATCTTGCCTGCCAGCTGGAGCTGGAATACGCCCTGCGCTATACCGTGGACGCTTTGGAGGCAGCCGGGAAGGCTGACGATACGGTGATCTGCATTTCCGCGGACCACTTCCCCTATGGTCTGGATGATTCGGCGCCCCTGGGCTCCATGCCCCTGCTTTCCAAGCTGTACGGCTATCCCGTCAACACCCGCCTGGAGCGGGATCACAACCGGCTGATTCTGTGGTCCGGCTGTCTGGAAGACCAGGAGCCGGTGGTAATTTCCTCTCCCACTTCCAGCATGGATATTCTGCCCACTCTGTGCAATCTCTTCGGCGTTGACTTTGACTCCCGGCTGATGGTGGGCAGGGATGTGTTCTCCGACGCGGAGGCGCTGGTTTTCAACCTGTCCTACGACTGGAAGACAGATCTGGGCACCTACACCCTGGCGAGCGGCTTCACCCCCGTTACCCCGGACACCCAGGTGCCGGAGGGGTATGTGGACCGGATCAACGCGATTGTAAAAAACAAGATCATTTACTGCAGGGGCGTTATGAGCTGTGATTTCTTCGGCGCCGTTCTGAAAGAGCCCACCCCCGCCGCCTGATACTAGTTTTTCATAAAACGGTTAAATACCGTTTTATGAGACCGCGGTCTCGCGGTCAGCGGCATCGCCGCTAAAAAAC
>JAEDNR010000036.1 GCA_016302405.1 Oscillospiraceae bacterium | reverse complement strand
ACTGGTACCACCCCCCTCGTAAACGCGGGGGGCAAGGACGTGTACCGCATCGGCAGCGCTCGCCACTGCCCAAACAGCCCTGCAAATTCCAATTTGTCGAGGAAAAACCGGGCATCGAACAACATTGTCATTCCGAACCAGTGCGCACACTGGTGTGGGAATCTCCATCGAATTATGGGCAACCCATCGTCATACAGACCGTTCTTTTGTACCGTTTTCCGGAATTTATCCACGAGAAGTGGTACGTCTAACCGGGGGATCCCACGCCAGTGTGCGCTACTTTATCGCAATGACCGGGAATTCGATAAATTCCAATTTGTCGCTTTACGGATTCATCCAATCAGCAGGCGGGATATTATGAAAAACTCACAAACAAATCCCCGTCTTTTGCCGGAAGATTTTTCCGGCGGATTCACAATTAATTTACATTCCTTTCATTCTTGTTTCGCACAATCCCACTATTGTGGAACCATATGAAGTCCCGGAGGAGGAATCCCTATGGCAAAAGCGTCAAATTCTCCGAAAGCGGTAAAGCGGAGAAACTTTATTAAGAAAACCATTGCGGTGATCGCTGTGGCCGTGCTCATTATCACTGCCGCTGTGCTGTTTTTCCAGCGCCGTGTGCAGGAGAAATTCGCGTCGGGCGACCTGAATACCGTCCTTTCCGCCGCCGTGACCACCGGTTCCATCCAGACAACGGTTTCCGGCTCCGGCTCTCTTACCGGGGAGGGGATCGTGGAAGTGGAGGTTCCGGACAGCGTTCCTCTGGACACGGTCTATGTAAAGACCGGTGATAAGGTCCTGGCCGGTGATGTGCTGGCATCCGTAAAAGCCAGCGATATTCTGGCAGCGCTGTCCGATCTGCAGGACGAGCTGGAAACCCTTGACGAGGAACTGAAAAGCGCGAAAAATGAAACGGTCAGCTCTACCGTTACCGCCGGGGTTTCCGGACGGGTGAAGGCCGTCTTTGCCGAAGCGGGGGACGATGTTTCCACTGTGATGTACGAGCACGGCGCCCTGGCGCTGCTGTCCCTGGACGGAAAAATGATGGTCAAGCTTTCCGGCGGCAGCTATACCCAGGGCCAGACGGTGACCGTTACCGACTCCCAGGGAAAGGAATATGAAGGTACTGTCAGCGCCGCGTCAAGCGCTGGGGCTACGGTGCTTTTGACGGATAACGGCCCCCTGTACGGCGATACCGTTACCGTGGACGGAACCGATACCGGCACTCTGGAGATCCACCAGCCTCTGAAAGTGACGGGCTATGCCGGAACCGTTTCCCGGGTAAGCGCCAGGGAAAACGCCCAGGTCAGCCGGACGACGACCCTGTTTACCCTGACGGATACCGCCAGCTCGGCAAACTATGACCGGATCCTCTCCCAGCGGGCGCAGTACGAGGATATGTACCGGACACTGGTGAAGCTTTATAAGGATGGGGCGGTTCTTTCCCCCTGCGACGGGACTGTGGCGAGCGTCCCGGAGGATGAAGAGGAGGACACGGCCCTTTCCACTTATACCTCAACCCCTGCCTCCGGGACCTCCGGCCCTCTCGACCAGACCGTGCAGTTTACCGTTGACCCCGGCCGGGAGATGTCCGTGACCATCCAGGTGGATGAGACGGATATTCTGTCCCTCCGGGAGGGCCAGACGGCATCCGTGACCGTGGAGTCCATCGGGACAAACGCCTACTCCGGTACTGTGACCGAGATCGATACCACCGCTTCCAGCGCCGATGGCGTGACCATGTACACGGCCAAGATTACCCTGGATAAAGCAGAAAACATGCTTTCCGGCATGACCGCCGATGTGGCGGTGACCATCCAGGGTGTGGAGAATGCCCTCCTGGTGCCCGCGGACGCGGTGCACAAGACCAGCACCGCCGCCTATGTCTATACGGCGTATGATACCCAGACCAAGAGCTACGGCAGCCCGGTGGAAGTGACTGTCGGCATGTCCGACGGGGATTACACGGAAATTACCTCCGGCCTGCAGGCGGGAGATGTGGTCTACTATACCGAAAAAGATAACGGCAATATGTTTGACTTTATCTTCGGCGGCGGGATGGGAAGCATGGGCGGTATGCCCGGAAATATGCCCTCCGGCATGGGCGGTACGGGCGGACGCCGGAAGTAGGAGGCTGCCATGATCGATTTGAAAGATATATCCCGGGTATATCAGATGGGTTCGGAAAAGGTCTATGCCCTGAATAAGGCCTGTCTGCACATCGAGCCCGGCGAATTCGTCAGTATTATCGGCCCCTCCGGCAGTGGCAAATCCACCCTGATGAATATTATCGGCTGTCTGGACACCGCCGATTCCGGCACCTATCTGCTGGACGGGATTCCCATTCAGGATTACTCCGAACGAGCGCTGGCCCGGGTGCGCAACCGGAAGATTGGTTTCGTTTTTCAAAGCTTCAACCTGATTCCCAAGCTTACCGCCGAAGAAAATGTGGAGCTGCCCCTCATCTACCAGGGGGTTCCCCGGGGAGAGCGCCGGGAGCGGGTGGAAGCCGCCCTTGCCCGGATGGAGCTGCAGCGGCGGGCAAAGCACCTGCCCACGGAGCTGTCCGGCGGACAGCAGCAGCGGGTGGCCATCGCCCGGGCCATCGTCACAAATCCCAGCCTTATTCTTGCCGACGAGCCTACGGGCAACCTGGATTCCCGCACCAGTGAGGAAATTATGGAGGTCTTCCGGGAACTCCACAGCCAGGGCAATACCATTGTCCTCATTACCCATGATAACGATGTGGCCCGTCAGGCGGAGCGGATCGTTCACATCCGGGACGGACAGCTATCGGAGGGAGCGCTATGATACAGGCATTAAAAATGGCAATGAAATCCATTGCCGGCAATAAATTCCGGGCGTTTCTCACCATGCTGGGCATTATCATCGGCGTGATGGCTCTGGTGATTCTGGTAAGCCTTGTAAACGGCGCTACCGGCACCGTGACGGATACCATCGCAAAGATGGGCAGCGACCTGATTACCGTGCGGATCTCCGACGACAAGGGAAAGCCCATCACCCTGGACACTCTGGACGGCTGGATGGACACGGAGGGCGTCGGCCTCATTGCCCCCTCCGGCACGGCGACAGCTACGGGTAAATACGGCTCCACCAACGCCACCTTCCAGGTGTACGGAGCCACCCCTGCCTATGAGCAGGTAAACGGACTGAAGCTTCTGCTGGGAAGATTCCTGAAAGCCTCCGATGTGGATAACCATACGGATGTGTGCGTCATTAACGAGGCGGCGGCGGAAAAGCTGGTGGGCTACACCGACTGTCTGAATGTGGAAATCTCCCTGAGCGGCCGGAAATTCCGGGTGGTAGGCGTGTTGGAAGATGACGAGGACTCCCTGACTGCCGTGTTCGGCGCGGACTCTCTGGTAGCCTACATCCCCTATACCACATTGCTGCGGCTTTCCTCCACCGTGTCCAGCACCATCACCAGCTTTTCCGTCAGCGCGGCGGAGGGCTCCGATCTGGCCGCGGCGGAAAGCGCCATGCGGAAGCTGCTGATGGACCGGTTTGACGAGGACGAGGATGCATTCACCCTGTCCTCCCGGAATATTATGGAGGCTGCCATGAACAATGTTACCTCCATTCTGACGGTTCTTTTGGGCGGCATTGCCGCTATTTCCCTGATCGTTGGCGGCATCGGCATTATGAATATCATGCTGGTGACGGTGACGGAGCGGACCCGGGAGATCGGCATCCGCAAGGCCATCGGCGCGGGACGGGGCGCCATCCTCCTGCAGTTCCTGCTGGAATCCGTGGTGCTGTGCATGCTGGGCTGCGCCATCGGCGTATTTGCCTCCTGGGCGGTGCTGCAGGTGATCTCCATTGTGGTATCCAGCCTTGGCATAGTGTTTTCCCTGGAGTGGAACGTGGTTGCCATCGCCATCGGGTTCTGCTTTGCCATCGGCGTGATCTTCGGCTTGTACCCTGCCAATAAGGCTGCCAAAATGGCCCCCATTGACGCACTCCATTACGGCGGCTGAGTAAGCTTCCCCTATCCTTTTCCAGAGCGAGGCGACGAATATGAAAAAGATCGATCCCAGGCGCGGGATCCTCATTGCGCTTATTTGCGTATTTACATTGCTCCTTGTGGGGGAGCTGGCCCTGGTATGCCTGTACACTGGCGAAAGCAGCCAGGGCGCAATGGCGGCTCCTGCCGATACCGTTTCCCGGGAACAGGCCCGGGGGAGAGATTTCGCGCCGTCTGACGCGGAGGGCTTCACACCGCCCCAGGGCGGTGACCGGACAGGGGATTTCGCACCCCCGGAGCGGCCGGAGGACTTTTCCCCAATGACCGAATCCACCCAAGGCGGGATCCCGGGAACCCTTCGGGGAGCATGGCTTCCCGTTGTAACCCTGTGCGTGGCAGCGGACGCGGTATGCCTGATTCTGCTGGTACGGCTGAAAAAGAAAAAGCCGGATACACGCCCCAAGTCCACAATGCCGGAACTGGAGACGGAGGATGACGTCCGTCCCAGGAAAAGCAGAGCCGCTTCCTGGGTCACTGCTGTTGCGGTACTGCTGACCCTGGCACTGATCCTTTCCTCCCTGCCCTCCGGCAGCACCGATGGAGATACCGTGGTCAACACCCAGGTTTTGTCCGCCCAGGCGGAGACCGCCGCAATCTCCACGGTACTTTCCGGCGCGGGCACACTGACCAGTTCTGACGGGACCGGAGCGGAGATACCCAATTCGGTCAGCGTTTCCTGCTACCATGCAAAAAACGGGGATTTGGTGGAAACCGGTGACATTCTTGCCAGTGTCAGCCAGGCAGAAACCGCATCTGCCATCGCGGAGCTTCAAAGCGTGCTGGAGGAACTGGACAAGGACCTGAACGAGCAGCGGGGCAAGACCGCGGATACCGCTGTGACCGCGTCGGCTTCCGGTCGGGTCAAGGCAATTTTCGTCCAGGAAGGGGACAGCGCCGCGGATGTGATGTATGACCGGGGAGCGCTGATGCTCCTGTCCCTGGACGGCCTCATGGCGGTGGACATTCCCGCCGGGGACCTGAAAGCGGGGGACAGCGTAACGGTCGCCCTGTCCGACGGCACCACCCAGCCGGGCAGGATTTCCCAGATCCTGGACGGCGCCGCCACCGTCACCACCGCGGATGACACCGCGCCCTGTGACGATCCCATTTCCGTGGCGGACAGTGAGGGAAAGACTCTGGGCACCGGAAAGCTCTATATCCACAGCCAGCTGAAGGTCACCGGCTTTTCCGGGACGGTGTCCCGGGTCCAGGTAACGCTGAACCGGAAGGTGACTGCGGGAACCAGGCTCATTACCCTGAAGGATACCGGCCCTACCTTTGAATATTACCGGCTGCTTGCCCGGCGGCAGGAGCTGGAGGAAATCATGCTGGAGCTGACGAAACTCAGCAGGGACGGATTCCTCCGGGCGGAGCAGGCGGGACAGGTTTCCGGGATCCCGGAGGACGGTGACTTCGTGCCCCTGGCTTCTTCCGGCGAAGAACTGACCGGGTCAAGCCTGACGGCCTCGGAGCCTGTGCGTCTGGTGCTTCTTTCCGATGTGCAGGGCGGCGGCCAGGAGGGGGAGCAGCCCCCCGTGAATCCCGGCGGGTCCCAGGATCCGCCCGTGGGCGCCGTGACCTACGCGGCATCGGTTTCCGCCATTTCCGGCAGCGCCATGATTCTGAACATTACGACGCAGCCTGTGGATCTGACGGATATGGACGCGCAATCGGCGCTGGCAATGTTTCCCACCCAGGCAATCTCCTATACCCATGACGGCGTCACACCCATTACCGACACGGATGGCTCCAGCCTGACGGCATCCGATCTGGCGGCGGGAGATGTGTTGGTGATCACGGTGAGCGGGGATGCAGGCGGCAATTTCAGCATAGGGTCCATCCGGCGCGTCTTTTCGGCCCAGTCGGAGAAGCCTGACGGTCCGTCCCAGGGCGGGGGAGGGCAGGGAGGTTCCGGCCAGGGCTCCGGTGGAATCACCATTCCGGGCGGCATTTCGCTTCCCGGCGGCTTCGGCGGTTCTGGGACCGGCGACTTCGGCAAGAGCAGCCAAAAATCCTATGACACCTACAGCACCGGAACAACCAGGGTGCTGACCATCACCCCTCAGGAGGAAATGACCATCTCCATCCAGGTGGATGAACTGGATATTCTGTCCCTGCGGACGGGCCTCGGCGCCCAGATCACGCTGGATGCCCTGGAAGGACAGTCCTTTGCGGGTACCGTCACTTCCATTGCCCGGGAGGGGGAGAATGCGGGCGGCAATACCAAATTCGCTGTGGAGGTCACCCTGCCAAAGGAGAACAGTATGCTTCCAGGTATGAACGCTTCGGTGAAGATCGTCACGGCGGTAAGCGATCCGGTGCAGACCCTGCCTGCCAGCGCCCTGGTGGAGACGGGAGGCCGCACCTGCGTGTATCTGGGCTATGACGAGAAAAAAGATCAGCTGACGGAGCTGACGGAGGTACAGACCGGCCTTTCCGACGGGGAGCGGGTACAGATCCTCTCCGGCCTGCCCGAGGGCGGCACCGTCTACTACCGCTACGCCGATACGGTGGTGTACAGCTTTACAAACGGATAACAGGATAAAGACCGCACCGGGCAGCCGGTGCGGTCTTTGAGCCTGTCGAAAAACCGGTCATTGCGAACCAGTCCGCAGACTGGTGTGGCAATCTCCCAACTTTTCAGGCCCGAAATTGATAGGTTCAACCTTAAAACTGGGGGATTCCCACGCCAGTGTGCGCACTGGCTCGGAATGACTCTAACTTTTTTGACACACTGAAAGACCGCACCGGGCAGCCGGTGCGGTCTTTCCGGCTTGCAGAATGGGATTTCCAATTTGAAAAGATACTTGAAAAAGCGAATAAGCTTGGTATAATAGAAAAGTATCTATGCAAAATGCCCGCATTTTTCTTTCCCGGGGAAAGGAGCGCCAAAATGTCCATCCAAACAAAACTGCTTTCTCTGGGTATGAAGAGACGGGGAAAGCCTCTGAGCGCCACGAAGATCATCGCCGCAGCTTTCGCGGGGATCATTCTGGTGGGCGCGGCGCTGCTGATGCTGCCTGCCGCGTCCCGCAGCGGCAGCTCCTGCGGCTTTCTGCCTGCCCTGTTTACCGCCACCTCCGCCACCTGTGTCACCGGTCTGACCCCCTTTGACACCTGGACCCAGTGGAGCGGACTGGGACAGACGGTGCTGCTGTGCCTGATTGAGATTGGCGGTCTGGGCTTCATGTCCGCCGCGACTTTGGTAGTGTTTGTCCTCCGGCGGCGGATCGGCCTGCGCCAGCGGCTGGTGATGGCCCAGGCCCTGAGCCTGAATGAAATTGATGGCGTCGTCCGTCTGCAAAAGACAGTGCTGGTAGGAAGTCTGAGCATGGAAGCGCTGGGCGCCGCGATTCTGACCTGCCGGTTCTGGCCGGAATACGGCTTTTTCCGGGCCCTCCGGTGGGGCGTATTTCACTCGGTATCCGCATTCTGCAACGCGGGCTTTGACATCTTCGGCGTTCTGAATCCCGGCAGCAGCCTGATGGAATTCCAGTCAGACCCTGTGGTGCTGCTGACCATCAGCGCCCTGGTGGTGGTCGGCGGTCTGGGTTTTCTGGTGTGGGAGGAAATCGGCACCCACCGCTTTGCTTTTCGCAAATACAGTGTGTACGCAAAGCTGGTTCTCGTAACCACCGGCTGCCTGCTCCTGACCGGGTGGGGCCTGACGCTGCTTCTGGAGTGGAACAATCCCCTGACCCTTGGCTCCATGAGCTGGGGCGATAAGCTTTTAAACAGCTTTTTCCAATCCGTTACCCTGCGCACTGCGGGCTTTGCCGCCATGGACCAGGGAAGCCTGACCGACGCGGGGAAAGCGGTATCCATGGGGCTGATGCTCATCGGCGGTTCCTCCGGCTCCACGGCAGGCGGCCTGAAAACCGTTACCTTTGTGGTGCTGCTGCTGTTTATCCGGGCACGGGCCCGGGGCAGAAGCACGGTGCGCGCCTTTAAGCGGACTATCCCCCAGTCCCAGGTTCTGGACGCCATGACTATTGCCGCTATTATGATTCTGCTGGGATTCTTCGGCGGGGCATTTGTCAGCGCCACCTCCGGCGTTAGCTTTACCGACGCCCTGTTTGAAGCCATTTCGGCGCTGGGGACCGTGGGCCTGACGGCGGGAATTACCGGGAGCCTGACGGTTCCGTCCCAGATTCTGATTATTCTTTACATGTACTTCGGACGGGTCGGCGTTCTGACCATCAGCCTGGGCTTCCTCATGGGAGACAGGGCGGAGGAGCGCTTCCAGTACGCCCAGACCAGTCTGCTTATCGGATAGGAGGCATACCATGAAAAACTATGTTGTGATCGGCCTGGGCCGGTTCGGTTCCGCCATTGCCCGGCAGCTTTGCAGCCTGGGGGCGGAGGTGCTGGCCCTGGATGTACGCAGCGAGCTGGTGCAGCAGGTGGCAAACGAGGTGACCCACGCGGTGGTGGGAGATGCCCAGGATAAGGAGGTCCTCCGCGCCCTGGGGGTGCGGAACTTCGACTGTGCCATCATTGCCATCGGCGACGATCTGGCTGCCTCCGTACTCACCACCATGAACCTGAAGGAGCTGGGCGTACCCTATATTGTGTGCAAGGCCCATGACGAGACCCACCGCCGGGTGCTGGAAAAGCTGGGGGTGGACCGGGTAGTCATTCCGGAGCAGGAGCACGGCCAGCGCCTGGCCCGGAGCCTGTACTCCCACAATGTTCTTGACTATATCGAGCTGTCCGCGGAATACGGCATTCTGGAGGTTCCCGCCCCCGCGGGGTGGCTGGGAAAGACCCTGAAGGAGCTGAATGTCCGGGCAAAGCTGGGCATCAATATTATTGCTGTGGAAAATGAGGGCAAGACCAATGTTTCTCCCGCCGCTGACTACCGCATTTCTCAGGGAGATGTGATGGTGGTGCTGGGAGACAATGTGGCGCTGGAAAGAGTGCAGAAGCTTTGATGGAAGAGAGAATCACATCCCGGAAAAATCCGCTGCTGGTGCAGGTGCGGCGGCTGCTTTCCTCCCGCTCTGCCCGGGAGGAAGCGGGGCTGTATGTCTCCGACGGGACCAAGCTTCTTGCCGAGGCGGTGCGCTTCTGCCCCGGCCTTGACACGGTGATCCTTTCCGACGGCGTGGAAGCCGAGACACCCCCCGGTGTCCGCCGGGTGCGGGTGCCGGAGGATGTGATGGCCTCCATTTCTCCCATGTCCACACCCCAGGGAGCGCTGTTCCTTTGCCGGTTCCCGGAAAAGCGGCCCTATGTTCCCAGACCGGGGACGGTGCTCCTGGATGGTATCCAGGACCCGGGAAACTTAGGCACCATTCTGCGGACGGCGGACGCGCTGAATGTTCCCGTTGTATTAATGGAGGGCTGCGCGGACCCCTACAGCCATAAGGTGGTCCGCTCCAGCATGGGGGCGGTGTTCCGCACCCCGCCGGTGACGCTTACCTGGGAGCAGGCAAGCGAGGCACTGAAAAATGCCGGGATTCCGGTGGCGGCCACGGCAATGGACGAAAAAGCCCGGGATCTGCGGCAGGCCGATGCGGGGAGCCTTGCGGTGGTCATCGGCAGCGAGGGCCGGGGCGTCCGGCGGGAAATTCTTTTGCAGGCGGAAAAGACCCTGATTATTCCCATGACCCCCAACTGCGAATCTCTGAACGCGGCCATCGCCGCCGCCATTGTCATGTGGCAGATGGGGAAAACGGGGATGGCTGGCCGCAGCTGAGTTGAAAGTTGAAAGTGGAAAATGGAAAATTAAGCCGATAGCATGTTTCGGAATTATTTCAAAATCGTCCCGAAGGGACACAACAATTGTCAACTTTCAATTTTCAATTTTCAACTTACACGAAACGGTCAATTCCAATTCATCAATTCGCATAAAACCATAAACTTTTTATCAAAACCAGAGAAAAGAGGGGAAAACATGCTGGAGCATTGGATCTGGCTGGCCCGGCGGTCCGGGATGAGTGACTATGCGCGGGCCAGGGTTATCCGGCATTTTTCCTCTGCGGAAAGGGTGTATGATGCCGGGGAGGCAGCCCTAAAGGAAGTGGAGGAACTGTCGCCTGAGGCGGTAAAGGCTCTGCTTGACAAGGATCTGACCCGGGAACGGGAAATCCTCAGTGTGTGCATGGAGAAAGGAATCCGTGTGCTCTGCCTGGAAAGTCCTGAATACCCGGTCCGGCTGAAAAGGATCTTTGACCCGCCGGTGGTGCTCTATGTTTTGGGGGAGCTGCCGGATGTGGACGCCAGAGCGGTGATCGGCGTGGTGGGCACCCGGAAGGCATCCGCATACGGGGCTTCCGCTGCCTGGCAGATGGGCTATGAGCTGGGCGCTGGCGGGGGCATTGTGGTCTCCGGTCTGGCAGAGGGCGTTGACGGTATGGCAATGACCGGCGCCCTCGCCGCGGGCGCCCCGGTGATCGGGGTTCTGGGCTGCGGGATCGACCGGGTGTATCCCAAATCCAACGCGGAGCTCTTTGCCGAAACCCGGCGGCGGGGCTGCATCCTGTCCGAGTATCCCCCGGGAATGCCGGGGGCGAAGTGGACCTACCCCAGACGCAACCGCATTATCAGCGGCCTGAGCCGGGGTGTTGTGGTGGTGGAGGCTCCGGAAGGAAGCGGCTCCCTCTATACCGCGAACCATGCGCTGGATCAGGGCAGGGACGTATTTGTGCTGCCCGGGAATGTGGATATGCCGGGCTTTCAGGGCAGCAACCGACTGCTCAAGGAGGGCGCCTCGGCGGTGAGCTGCGGCTGGGATGTGCTGGAAATCTACCAGGGGCAGTATCCCGGACAGATCCACCGCCCCGCGCCGCCCCGGTGCGCACCGCCCCAGACCATGGCGGCGGAGAAGCTCCGCCGCCCGGAAAAAGAGACACCCCCAAAGGCGGCTGACAAAAAAGTCATTGACAAAACTCCCGCGGGGGAGTATTCTGACCGGGCAGATGTCCTTGCGGGCCTTAAGCCGGAGGAACAGACCATCGTCCGGTGCCTGAAAGCGGGGGAGCGCCCGGTGGACGAGGTGATCGCCGAAAGTGGCATGTCCGCGGGCAAGGTGCTGGCGCTGATGACGCTGCTGGAAGTCAAGGGCATCATCCTCCGGCGGCCGGGGAAACGGGCCGCCCTGAAATCACAACAGTAGGAAACGGAGACTATTCATGGCAAGACCTTCTAATCTGGTGATCGTGGAGTCGCCCTCCAAGGCGAAAACGATCGGAAAATATCTTGGGCCGGACTATGTGGTAAAGGCCAGTATGGGCCATCTGCGGGATCTTCCCAAGAGCACCATGGGCGTGGATTTGAAAAACGGCTTCACTCCCCAGTACCAGCCGGTACAGGGCAAGGAGGATCTCATCCGGGAGCTGAAAACGGCTGCCGACAAGGCGGATACCGTGTATCTGGCAACCGACCCGGACCGGGAGGGAGAGGCCATTTCCTGGCACTTAAAGGAGCTTTTGGAGCTTCCCGACGAGAAGACCCAACGGGTCACCTTTAATGAGATCACCCAGAATGTGGTGCGCCAGTCCATTCTGCATCCCCGGGGGATCGACTACGATCTTGTGGATGCCCAGCAGGCCCGGCGGATTCTGGACCGGATCGTAGGCTATGAGCTTTCTCCGCTGCTGTGGAAAAAGGTCCGCCGGGGACTTTCCGCCGGACGGGTCCAGTCCGTAGCCACCCGGATGGTGGTGGACCGGGAAAACGAAATTCGGGCGTTTCAGCCCAAGGAATACTGGTCGCTGGACGTGACGCTGCAAAGGCTCCGGAAGCCCGGCTCCTTTGTCGCCCGGTACTACGGCGAGGAAAAGAAGCGGGAACTGGAAAACGAGGCTGCCACCCAGGCGGTAATCGACGACATTCAGGGAAAGGAATTCACCGTTACCAACGTGAAGAAAGCGGAGAAAAAGCGTTCCGCTGCCCCTCCCTTTACCACCTCCACCCTGCAGCAGGAGGCTTCCCGGAAGCTGAATATGACCCCCAAGCGCACCATGATGCTGGCACAGCAGCTTTATGAGGGTGTTGACGTGGACGGCGAGGGTACGCTGGGCCTGATCACCTATATGCGTACCGACTCCCTGCGTTTAAGTGACGAGGCTATGGCCGCCGCCGCCGATTTCATTCGGGGCCGCTACGGCAAAGAATATTATTACGGAAAATTCCATGTGTACAAGACCAAGGCCGGGGCCCAGGATGCCCACGAAGCCATCCGCCCCACCCATGTGGAGCTGGACCCGGAGCGGGTTCGTTCCAGCCTGACCCTGGACCAGTATAAGCTCTACAAGCTGATCTGGAGCCGGTTCCTGGCCAGCCAGATGGCAAACGCCGTCTATGATACCGTGGCCATCGATACGGAATGCGCGGGACATGTGTTCCGGGCCACCAACCAGAGCCTCCGGTTCCCCGGCTTTATCGCCGTTTATGAAGAGGGCCGGGATGAGGAAACGGAGCCGGTGGGCTCCCCTCTGCCGGAGCTGCAGGTGGGGGAGAAAGCCACGGCTTCCAAAATCGATAAGCAGCAGCACTTTACCCAGCCCCCTGCCCGGTTTACCGAGGCAACCCTGGTAAAGGCAATGGAAGAAAAGGGTGTAGGCCGCCCCTCCACCTACGCCGCCACCATCTCCACCATTGAAGACCGGGAGTATGTGGAAAAGAAGGAGAAGCACTTGGTTCCCACGCCTCTGGGAGAGGTGGTCACGGGACTGATGGTGGACCGGTTCCAGGACATCATCGATGTGGAGTTCACCGCCAATATGGAAAGCCGCCTGGACCAGGTGGAAGAGGGCAAACAGAACTGGGTGGATCTGCTGGCGGATTTCTACAAGGACTTTGAAACGGAGCTCAAGGACGCGGAGACTGCCCTGGAGGGTGTGCGCCTGAAGGTACCCGAGGAGGAGACCGACGAAATCTGCGAGGTGTGCGGGCGGAAGATGGTCATTAAGACCGGCCGTTTCGGCAAATTCCTGGCCTGCCCCGGATTCCCGGAGTGCAAATTTACCAAGCCCTTGGTGGAGCGGATGCCCGGCCGGTGCCCCAAGTGCGGCAGTTCGATTCTGAAACGCCGGTCCAAGCGGGGCTTTGCCTACTACGCCTGCGAACGGGGCGCGGAGTGCGGCTTTATGACCTGGGACGTTCCCACCGCGGAGGACTGCCCGGAGTGCGGACAGACCCTGTTCAAGCGGTCCGGCAAAGGCAGGATGAAGCCTTTCTGCGTCAATCCAAACTGTTCCCGGTTCCTGCCGGAGGACAAGCGGGGCTACTATAAAAAGAAAACCGATGCCGCTCCCGGCGGGGAAGCCACACCGGAGGAACTGGAAGCGCCCAAGGCCGAGGCCCCGAAGACCACAAAATCTGCCGGGACCCGGAAAGCATCCGCAGCAAAAAAGACGGCTGCCGGGAAGAAAACCACGGCAAAGAAGACCGGAACAAAAAAGACCGCTGCCGGGGCGAAAAAGTCCGGCAGCAAGAAGGAGCCGGGCGTATGACGGTAAAAGTGATCGGCGCGGGGCTTGCGGGGTCCGAGGCTGCCTGGCAGCTGGCAAACCGGGGCTTCCAGGTGGCGCTGTATGAAATGAAGCCGGAGAAGATGACCCCTGCCCACCACAGCCCGGACTTTGCCGAGCTGGTGTGCTCCAACTCCTTCCGGGGGGACCGGCTGGAAAATGCCGTGGGTCTTCTCAAGGAAGAGCTGCGCCGCTGCGGCAGCCTGATCATGGCTTGCGCCGACGCCACCCGGGTGGAAGCGGGGGGCTGTCTTGCCGTGGACCGGCAGGGCTTTTCCGCCATGGTGACGGAAAAGGTCCGCAGCCATCCCAATATCACCGTGATTCCCGGGGAGGTCACCCGGGTGCCGGAGGGACCTGTGATTGTTGCCACCGGCCCGCTGACCTCCGATGCCCTGAGTGACGCCATCGGCAGCTACTTCGGCACGGAGTACCTGCACTTCTTTGATGCCGCCGCCCCCCTGATCGCGGCGGATTCGGTGGATATGGAAAAGGCCTGGTGGCAGTCCCGGTATGACCGGGGAACTCCGGATTATGTAAACTGCGCCATGAACCCCCAGGAGTACGCGGACTTCGTCCGGGAGCTGAGCACTGCCCAGGAGGCGGAGGTCCACGGCTTTGAGGATGCCAATGTGTTTGAAGGCTGCATGCCCGTGGAGGTCATGGCCCGCCGGGGCGCGGATACCCTGCGCTACGGCCCCATGAAGCCCGTAGGCCTGACGGACCCCCGAACGGGGAAGGAGCCCTGGGCGGTTGTCCAGCTTCGCCAGGACAACGCGGCAAAGAGCGTTTACAATCTGGTGGGCTTCCAGACCCATCTGAAATTCGGGGAGCAGAAGCGGGTCTTTTCCATGATCCCCGGCCTGGAACACGCGGAATTTCTGCGCTACGGCGTGATGCACCGCAATACCTTCCTGCAAAGCCCCAGGCTGCTGGACCGGTATTACGCCGACCGCCGGGACCCCATGGTGGCCTTTGCCGGGCAGATGACCGGGGTGGAGGGATATGTGGAATCCACAGCCTCCGGCTTCCTGGCTGCCGTTGCCATGGCGGCAAGGCTTCGGGGTACCGAGCCGCCGGACTTTCCCAAAACCACCGCCATCGGCGCGTTGGGGCTGTATATCAGCGATGAGGCGGTCACGGCTTTCCAGCCCATGAATATCAATTTCAGCATCATCGCGCCCCTGGAAAAACGGGTGCGAAAAAAATCCGAAAAGAACGCCGCCATTTCCGCCCGGGCCCTCGCGGCTGTGGATGAACTGGTTGCCGCGGGATTTTGAGATCTGAGAAATCAGAAAGCGACGCCGGACAGATCCGGGGTGCGTTATTCCATAGAATCCAGCTAGAAAGAAGGGAAACACAATGAAGATCATTCTTGATGCCATGGGCGGCGACAACGCGCCGGAAGCTCCCGTACTGGGTGCCATTCAGGCGGTGAAGGCCTACGGTATGGAGGTCACCCTGGTGGGACGGGGGGAGTCCATTCTGGAGGTCATGCGCCGCCACGGTATTTCCGATCTGCCTGCCGGAATGGAGATCGCGGGTGCCGAAGATGTGGTGGATATGCACGATGATCCCGGCTCCGTGATCCACAAGCGGAAGAATTCCTCCATGGTGGTGGGGCTGCGGCTGCTGGCCGAGGGTCAGGGCGACGCTTTTGTATCCGCCGGCTCTACGGGTGCGCTGCTCACCGGCGCTACGCTGATCGTCAAGCGGGTGCGGGGGATCCGCCGGGCCGCCATGGGCCCCGCGATGCCCAACAAGGCTGGGGGCAAGACCGTAATTGTAGACTGCGGCGCCAATGCCGAGTGCACTCCGGAATTTTTGCTTCAGTTTGCCCTGGTCGGCTCCATCTATGCCAAAAAGCAGCTGGGCATCCCCCAGCCCAGAGTGGGCCTGCTGAACATCGGCACCGAGGACAGCAAGGGGACCCAGCTTCAGAAGGATACATACGCTCTTTTGCGGGAGGCGGATAAAAACGGCCTCATTCACTTTACGGGCAATGTGGAAGCCCGGGATGTGCCTCTGGGAGCGGTGGATGTGGTGGTCTGCGACGGCTTTTCCGGAAACGTGCTGCTCAAGACCATTGAGGGTACCGCCATGTTCATGGGCAGCATGATGAAGCGGGCGTTCAAGAAAAATCTGGCCTCCAAGCTGGGGTATCTGCTGTGCCGGTCCGGAATTCAGGATCTAATGAAGCTGCTGGACTACCGGGAGATCGGCGGCACCCAGTTCCTGGGGATCCGCAAGCCCGTTATCAAGGCCCATGGTTCCTCCGACGCCCTGGCATTCCGCAACGCGGTGAAGCAGGCGGCGGATGCCGCCGGGCAGGACTTCACGGGAGAACTGGAGAAGAGCCTGGCAATTCTTGCCGAAAAGAGGGAGCAGCCCAATGATTAAGGACCTGGAGGAAGCCATCGGCTACCGCTTCCGCAATATTTCCCTGCTGCAGAACGCCCTGACCCATTCCTCCTATGCCAACGAGCACTGGCACAACAGCCTGCTCAGCAACGAGCGGCTGGAGTTTTTGGGGGACAGCATTCTGGGCATGGTGGTTGCGGAATATCTGTACCGCAGCTTTCCGGACCGTCCGGAGGGAGAGCTGACCCGGATGCGGGCGGACATGGTCTGTGAAAGGACCCTGGCGGGGGTAGCCAATACCATCCATCTGGGAGACCACCTGCTTCTGGGCAAGGGAGAGGAGCGGTTTGGCGGCAGAACCCGGGATTCCATCCTGGCCGACGCCATGGAGTCCGTGATTGCCGCCTGCTTCCTGGACGGCGGCATGGAGGCGGCCAAGCGGTTCATCCGCAGCTTTATCCTGGTGGAGGTTCCGGTGACGGAGTTCCACAACGCCGACTATAAAACGGAGCTGCAGGAGCTTGTCCAGCAGAAGAAGAATCAGAGCCTCGTCTACACCCTCACGGGAGAATCCGGTCCGGACCACGAGAAGGTGTTTTCCGTTGAGGTGGCGCTGAACGGCGGTGTCATCGGTGTGGGACGGGGCAGCAGCAAAAAGCGGGCGGAGCAGGATGCCGCCCGGGCAGCGATCCGCACCCTGACGGGAAAAGAAGACTGAGAAATACGTCCGGATCTTCCTTTTTGCAGGCTGTCAAAAAGGAAGATCCGGCAGTAAGGGGTAATTTCCATGGAGCTTTATGAGAAATTAAAAGAAGTGTGCAGGTGCTTCCGCATTGAGGACACCTATGTGGGATACGAAACCATTCAGATGGGCAACGTAAACCAGACCTATAAGGTGAATTTCCTCCTGGCAGACGGCAGGCCCAAGTCCTTTCTGGTGCAGAATGTAAACACCTACGCGTTCCGGGATCCGGTGGGCCTGATGGAGAATATTGACAAGGTGACGGAGCATATCCGCGGCAAGTGCCCCGGACAGCTTTGCCTCCATTTTCATCATACTTATGACCGGAAGACCTATGTGGAGGACGGCGACAATTTCTGGCGGATGACCAATTTTATCCCCTCGGTCACCTATAATTCCGTTCAGGATCCCCAGATCATCCGCAACGCCGGAAGGGCTTTCGGCGAGTTTCAGAACCAGCTTTCCGATTTTGACATCACTGCCCTGCATGAGACGATCCCCGGCTTCCACAATACCCGCCAGCGGTATGAAATGTTCCGCCAGGCTGTCGCGGAAGACAAAGCCGGACGTGTCCGGCAGGTACGCAGAGAGATCGAGTATCTGCTCAGCGTGGAGGACCTTGCCTGTACGCTGACGGATCTGAACCTGCAGGGAAAGCTTCCCCTGCGGGTGACCCACAACGACACCAAGATCAATAACGTTCTCTTTAGTCCCGAGGACAACCGGGCGCTGGTGGTCATTGACCTGGATACGGTCATGCCGGGCCTTATGGGACATGACTTCGGCGATGCTATCCGGTTTGCCGCCAACGAGGTGGAGGAGGACTGCCCCGACGCGGAGAAGGCAAAGGTGGACCTGGAGGTATTCCGGGCATTTTCCGAAGGCTTCCTGGAAATGACTGCCGGTACCATGACGGATACCGAGGCCGACACCCTGGCCATCAGCTGCTTCTGCCTGACGGCGGAACTGGCGGTCCGGTTCCTGGATGACTACCTGCGGGGAGACCCCTATTTTAAGATCAAGAGCCCCGACCACAATCTGGTGCGCACCCGCTGCCAGATCGCTTTGTGCCGGGATATGCTTGCCAAGCGGGACAAGATGGAAGACATCGTCCGCCAGTGCCTGCACCGATAAGAAAAACAGCCCCTGTGCATAGGCGGATCGTCATAAAACAGTTAATTGCGGCACTCGAAATAATGTCGAGTGCCGCTTTTTTTTGAATGCAAAATGAACCTTTCAATACTGCTACCCGTCTATATAAGTGAAACCGGTTTTAATCACTCATAGACCAAAGGAGGTGAGGATATGGAAGAATTTGAAAAATTGTTGGAAGCAGAACGAGTGTCTGTAGAACGTTTTGTGAGATTTCGTTTGAACTCAAAAGCGGATGCAGACGATGTTTTACAAGAGGTTTTCCTTGCCGCTTGTCAAAAGTTCGCTCAATTAAAAAACAAGGACTTTTTTAAGGCATGGATTATTAGCATTGCAAGAAAGTACAGTTTACAAGGGACTACACAGGGTAGGTATCTGACGGGAGGGGTGCC
>JAEDNR010000122.1 GCA_016302405.1 Oscillospiraceae bacterium | reverse complement strand
ATCCGGGCGATGGGGGAGGTGGTGATGAACTTGGTGTGGAAGCACTTGCTCAGGGGGCCCAGAGCGGGGAAGATGCACTGCACGTCCACGACGATGGCTTCGCAGGCGCCGGTGAGCACCACACTCTCCTGGTTCAGGTAGTTGCCTGCCATGGGAATGCCGTGACGCATGGCAACCTCGTTGCTGGTGCAGCACACGCCGGAAATGGTGATGCCCTTGGCGCCCACGGACTTGGCCAGGGCGATCATCTCGGGATCGTTTGCGTAGTAGACGATCATTTCGGAGAGGGAAGGATCATGGCCGTGAACCACAATGTTCACGTTTTCCTTCTCCATAACGCCGATGTTGGCGGTGGTGTCCACGGGCTTGGGAGTGCCGAACATAACGTCACTAAACTCGGTGCCCATCATGGAGCCGCCCCAGCCGTCAGACAGGCCTGCCCGCAGGGACTGACGGATCAGCGCTTCGGGGAGGGAGGAGCAGCCCATGTGGGTCATGTGCATGGACTGGGAGACCTCCCGGTCAATGGCCCGGGGCTCGATCTCGGCGTCATGCCACAGCTTCTGGGTGTGCTCGGGGGCACGCTTCAGGAACCGCTGGGTGCCAAAGGGCTTGCCGTATTCCAGCAGGCCGGTCTCGGCGACCTCGTGGGCCAGATCGTAAATATCCTTGCCCTCGGTCTCGATGCCCCATTCCTTGGCGATGCGGATGAGCTTCTCAGGATCCTTGACCTGATAGCTGCCACCCTCCTTGGTCTGGTACAGGGTGTGCATGATTTCCCGACCGTGGTCGGAGTGGGTGGCGGCGCCGCCGGCGGTAAAGCGCAGGTAGTTACGGCCTACGATACCGTGAACATCGCAGCCGCAGATGCCTCTGGGGCTCTTGGGGGTGATGCGGCAGGGGCCCATGGAGCAGATCCGGCAGCAGGTGCCTGCTTCGCCGAAGCCGCAGTGGGGAGTCTGGTTCTTGACACGCTGCTGCCAGGAGTCGGCGCCAACCTTCTTGCCGGTTTCCAGCAGGGCATTGGTGGCGGCCTCCATCTCCTCAACAGTGGTCAGATAAGCCCAATCCTTCAAAGTGATTTCCTCCTAATCCTGATTTCGTTTGAAGACAGTTGAAAGACGAATTGATACAGATTTAATAATAGAATGTATCGATAGTATTGTACTCATTTAGGCGGAAATTGTCAATATGCAAATGGCCGATTTCCCCTACCCCCCGGGGGGGATTTTAATGAATAGTGAATAGTGAAGAAGTTCTGTAGGGGGCGGCCTCCCGGACGCCCCGTCCCCCTCTGGTACCTGGGGGAGCACGATTAAGTGAAGAGTGAAGAGTGAAGAAGTAAGGAGCCGCCGCGCGGCGGATTCCGAATTTACACATCGGTTCTGCACAGTTGCCCGACAAATTGGAATTTAATTGACAATTGACAATGAACAATTGACAATTAAGGAATCCCTCCGGGATGATTTAAAATAAAAAATTTGGACGAGAACGATAGAAATGATTTCAAAATCGTCCCGTAGGGACACAATAATTGTCAACTGTCAATTGTCAATTGTCAATTCGGCGAAGCCCGACAAATTCCAATTTCTGAAACCCGGCGGGCGGGGCGGTCAATTCCGTAATTGCCCGTATTGCAATTTGCGTTTAATCATGTTAAAATTATTTATTATTCATTTTAGAGAGAAAGCAGGTCCTGCCATGAAGACGAAAACCCGCAAAATCCTCATAAAAGCAGTGATCGTGCTTCTGTGCGTCGTGGCCCTGACCCTGGGCTGGATCATTTTCGACGCCACCGTGGACCGCAGCGGCTGGCGGGAGACCCGTGGGGGCTACTACTACCGGGACTTCCACGGCCACCGGGTCACGGGCTGGCTGGACACAAATGACGGACGGTACTACCTGGACGGCGACGGCTGGATGGTCACCGGATGGCAGGACATCGGCGGCGAAACCTACTGGTTTGCTGAGGACGGCACCATGGCCACCGGCTGGCGGGACATCGCCGGGGAGCGGTTCTACTTTGATCCCCAGGGCCGCCGACAGGAGGGCTGGGTGGAGCTGGAGGGAAGCCGCTACTACCTGAATCCCTCCCTGGTCAGCGGCTGGCAGGAGATCGACGGTCAGCGCCGCTGGTTCTCCCCCGACGGCTCCATGGTCACCGGCTGGCTGATCCTGGACGAGACCTACTACCTGGATGAAAACGGCGTGCCGCTGACGGGCAAGGCGGACATTGACGGCAGCACCTATTATTTCCTGGAGGACGGCAGCTGCTTCCACGGCTGGATCGACCTGGACGGCGGCAGGTATTATTTCTCCCCCGACGGCTCCATGGCCACGGGCTGGCAGGAGCTGAACGGCAAGCGCTTCTACTTTGGCGATGACGGTACCCTTGCCACCGGCTGGCTGGAGGACGGGGAGTACCGCTACTACCTCACTTACGATGACGGCGCCCTCACCGGGGCCCAGATTCTGGATGACAAAGCCTACTATTTCACGCCGGACGGCATCTATGTGCTGCTGGTGAACGCGGACAACCCGCTGCCGAAGAGCTACGTTCCGGAACTTGTGGACCTGGACGGGAGGCACGAGGTAGCGTCTGTGTGCCTGGAACCGCTAAAGAATATGCTCACCGACTGTCTGAAAGCCGGAGGAGAGTATACCATTAATAATACATACCGCAGCTATGCCGAGCAGAAGGACATCCTGCAGACCCGGTACGAACGGTACCTGGAGGAGGATCCGGAGCTGAGCGACAACGACGCGTGGCAGAAAGCCCTGGCGGAGGTTGCCCGGCCGGGCACCAGCGAGCATCAGACCGGCCTGTGTATGGACATCAACGGCGCGGGAGTGGAGAGCGTCCCCTGGCTTCTGGAGCACTGCTGGGAGTACGGCTTCATCCTCCGCTTCCCCGAGGGGAAGAAAGACATCACCGGCATTGTTTACGAGCCCTGGCATTTCCGCTATGTGGGCACCAGGGTGTCCATCCCCATGCGGGACAGCGGTCTTTGCCTGGAAGAATACCTGGGCGCGGCGTAAATGGCAGTTGACAGTGGAAAGTGGACAGTTGTGGTATCCCCTTTTGGCTTGATACCGAAAATGCTGCATTTTAAATTATAATGTAACGACTTTCGCATTTGCTTTTGTGCGTATCGGCTTAACTTGGCAAAACGATAAATTGGAATTTGTCGGGCAGTTAAAGTACACGGGTGGTTAGACGCCTTGCCCCCCGCACTTGTGAGGGGGGTGTCCCTGC
>JAEDNR010000121.1 GCA_016302405.1 Oscillospiraceae bacterium | reverse complement strand
CGAGAATAATATCAGAAAGGTTTTGGATACACTTTAGCGAGTTTGAGAAAAGGGCGCACTTCTATACGGGGTAGCCCCCGTATGTGCGTTCTGTGAGACTGAACACTCCGGACACTTGGATGTCCGGGGTTGTTTTACGTCACTTTGCTCCGAACAAGGGCTGCATCCCTTGCGCCGCTTTGCGGCTATACTCTTAAGGCAAAAGGCGTGACCACCTTCGCGCCTTTTGCCTTTTTTACTGTCTTATGAACAACGACCGAAAGCTGGGGGATTTTTGTGTTTTTCTCCGGCATTTTCCAAATTTTTCCATCCGCATTTATTCGTCAAATTCCCCCGGCATTTCTACTAAAACGATTGACAAACAGAAGACAATCGCCTAAAATATAGAATATACGTTTCGGATATTCCGAAACCCTGGGAGGTGCGGCACAGTGGAAAACATCATATGGTTTGATGTGTGCGCGGTCATTCTGGTTGCGCTTCTTCTGGTACTGTACTACAAGAAATTCAGTGCGCCTTTTCAGAAATATTCCCTTTTCCTGCTTCTTCTGTGGCTGAATCTCATCTCCGGCATAACGAGTCTTGCCAGCTTCGTGCTGCCCGGCCATGTGCCGCTGTGGGTGCTCCGCCTGCTGAACGCGCTGTACTTTTTTGCCCACGGCGCCACCCCCACCGCCCTGTTCCTGTACGTCTGCTCCCTGACGGATTATAACCTGACGAACTTCCACCAGCTGTCGGCCTGGCTGGTGCCCACCGTCATCAACTCCGCGCTTTGCGTTCTGTCCATCTTCTTTGACATCTATTTTCAGTTGGATCCGGATGGGACCTATCATCGTGGACCGCTGATTTTCATTATCTACATTTTCACCTGCTTCCATTTCTTTGCCATCGTCTACACCCTGATTCAGAACCGGTTCCTGATTCCCAGGCTGGAGCAGCTCTCCATTCACCTGTTTCTGGTCTTTATGCTCTCTGCCATCTTCATTCAGCTTCTCTTTCCCAACCTGGTTATTGAGAACTTCATATGTGCCTGCTGCCTGATGGTTTCCCAGCTGACGGTACAGAATCCGGAACAGATCATGGACGGCCCCACAAGGATTCTGAATAAAACCGGTTTTTCCTACCTTCTGGTCCCTCCGCTGTCCAATGGGAAAGATTTTCAGGTGGGATTCATAATCCTGGACAATTACTACGCTCTGGAAAAGGTTCTGGGCTTTGATGTTCTGGAGCAGCGGATTCAGGCCTTTGCCGACTATCTCCGGACAAATACCGGGTGCCTGTTTGCCCGGGTGGAAAACCGCCGCTTTTGCTTTGTATCCCAGGGCTTTCGGGATGGGGGAAATGTAGAGGCAGTGCTGGATAAGATGAAAGAAGTCTGCATAACCAGGCAAGCCAAGTACGCCGCTCCCGCCCGGATGCAGTTCAAATGTGGAATTCTGCGCTGCCCCCGGGACGCTTCCTCATTTACCGAACTCATGTCCC
Organism: Oscillospiraceae bacterium; assembly: GCA_016302405.1. GTDB lineage: Bacteria > Bacillota > Clostridia > Oscillospirales > Oscillospiraceae > Faecousia. The sequence continues at coordinate 1,833 of JAEDNR010000121.1, read as the reverse complement.
TGCTGGACATTGCCGCCCAGGCTCCCGGCAGTGAAGATGCCTGCTTCATCCGTCTGGGCGATGGAGATATTGCCAAGCTCCGCCGGTATAAGCAGATCGACCAGATCGTCCAGACCGCTGTGGAGGACGGCTCGCTGTACGTTGTGTACCAGCCCATCTACTGCACCGGCAGCCGCAGATTCTGCTCCGCGGAAGCGCTGCTGCGGATGAACAGCAAGACTTTGGGAGAGGTCTCCCCCGCGGAATTCATCCCCATCGCCGAGCAGAACGGCGCCATTCTGAAAATAACCCAGTTCGTGCTGGAAACCGTCTGCTCCTTTCTGCGCGCCTCGGGGATTCAGGAATACGGCATCCGCCGGGTGGATATAAACCTTTCCTCCATGGACTGCACCCAGACGGACATTTCCCGGCGGATCCTGAAATGCATCCGGGAAAATGACCTGCCCCCCAGTCTTGTCAGCGTGGAGCTGACCGAGACCGCTTTCACCTCCCTGCCCGAGAGTATCAACCGTACTCTCACCGCCCTGTCACAGGAGGGAGTCCGGGTGCTCATTGACGATTACGGCACCGGATACTCCAACCTCAGCCGTCTGACCAGCTTCCCCCTGGACATTGTAAAGATCGACAAATCCCTGATCAAAGACATTCCCGGCTCCCCCACCGCCCGGATCGTTCTGAACCACACCCTGGAAATGATGGAACGGCTGAATAAAAAGGTTCTGGTGGAGGGCGTGGAAACTCAGGAGCAACTGGACTACCTGTTGGAGCGGAATGACTGCAACTACATCCAGGGCTACTACTTCGCAAAGCCCATGAGCGGGGACGATTTGGTTGCTCTGTTCCGCAACCAGCATTCCCGTTCCTGCAGTCCCAGCCCGGACGCGGTTTCCTGCTGTTATTCGGGCACCTTTAAATAGGAGATGTGTATGGTTTGATTTTCTTTGCCCTGCCTATCTATTACCTGGTGATCATCTATGTCACTGCCGCCCTGCTTCCGGCATTCTTTCTGATGCGCTACATCTATGTCCACGATACTATTGAGAAGGAGCCGCCTCTGCTGCTGCTGAGCCTGGTAGTGCGGGGCGTGCTGGCCGCGCTGGCTGCTGCCGTATTGGAAATGATCGGGAAAGCCCTGCTTGGCTCCTTTGTCCCGGCGGACAGCCCCAATTATATTTTCTATTTCGCGTTTCTCGTTGTCGCGGCCACGGAGGAAGGTATGAAATACCTGTTCCTCTACCGCAAAACCTGGCGCAATCCCAATTTCAACTGCCGGTTTGACGGCATCGTCTACGCCGCTTTTGTATCCCTGGGCTTTGCCGGATTTGAAAACATCCTGTATATCTTCCAGTACGGCCTGTCCGTGGCCCTGCCCAGAGCGATCCTGGCGATCCCCGGGCACCTGGGCTTCTCCGTGTTCATGGGCTTCTTCTACAGCCGGGCCAAGCGCCGCTATGACATGGGTAAAATCACCACCGCCCGGATCCATCTCCTGCTTGCGTATCTGGCCCCGGTGTTCCTCCACGGGGTATACGATTCCTGCTGCATGCTGGGGTCTAACATGTCCACCGTCGTTTTTCTGCTGTTCGTGGCGGCCATGTATTTCATTGTCATCCGCCTGATCAAGCGTGAGTCCCGCACCGACCGGCTCATATAGCACGGAGACAAGGCAAAAAAGCAGTTTGTCTTTCTGCAACAGAAAGCTGTGAACGAGCACACATCGTTCACGGCTTTCTTGTTAGGATCGCGGCAACGATTCCGTCCATCCAGGCAGCGTCAGATAAATGATCGTTTAGCGCATTAACACAGTTCGACAGTTGCAGTGGCGCGGGAGCG
>JAEDNR010000035.1 GCA_016302405.1 Oscillospiraceae bacterium | reverse complement strand
CATAAATACTGGGGTTTTCTTACTTGTCGTTCGGTAAGGACTTCATTGTGGGGAATAGGATGACCTCCCGGATGGTATCGGCGCCGGTCAGCAGCATAACACACCGGTCAATGCCCATACCCATGCCGCCCGTGGGAGGCATGCCGTACTCCATGGCGGTGAGGAAATCCTCGTCCAGCATTTCCGTCTCGTCGTCGCCCCGCTCCCGCTGCTCAACCTGCTTCATGAACCGCTCCCGCTGGTCCAGGGGATCGTTCAGCTCGGAGTAGGCGTTGGCAAGCTCACTGTGGCAGATGAACAGCTCGAACCGCTCGGTGAGCCGGGGGTCCTTGGGGGACCGCTTGGTGAGGGGGGAGACCTCCACGGGGTACATGGTGATGAAGGTGGGCTGGATCAGGTGCTCCTCCACCTTCTGGTCGAAGCAGGCGTACAGGGCGTTGCCCCAGGTTTTCTCCGCAGCCTCCGCCAGTTCCACGCCCTTGGCCTTGGCGGCAGCCACCGCTTCGGCATCATCGGAAATCGCGTCAAAGTCGATGCCCACATATTCCTTGACGGCTTGGGCCATGGTCATGCGCCGCCAGCCGGGGGTGAGGTCAATGTCCTCGCCCATCCAGCGGACCTGATAGGTGCCCAGAATTTCCTGGGCCGCGCCGGAGATCACACCTTCGGCAATATCCATCATATCGTGAAAGTCGGCATAGGCCTGGTACAGCTCTACGGTGGTAAATTCCGGGTTGTGCTTGGGGTCCATGCCCTCGTTGCGGAAGATCCGGCCCACCTCATACACCCGCTCCATGCCGCCCACGATCAGCCGCTTCAGGGGCAGCTCCGTGGCAATACGCATGTACATATCAATGTCCAGGGTGTTGTGATGGGTGATGAAAGGCCGGGCGGCGGCGCCGCCGGCAATGGTATTGAGAACCGGGGTCTCCACCTCAATATAATTCCGGCTGTCCAGGTAGTTACGCAGGTATTTAATGAACCGGGAACGGATCACAAAGTTCTGCTTCACCTCGGGATTCACCATCAGGTCCACGTACCGCTGGCGGAACCGGGTCTCCTTATCGGTCAGACCGTGGAACTTCTCCGGCAGGGGCAGCAGGGACTTGCTCAGCAGGGTGGCTTCGTGGACCCGGACGGAGATTTCTCCCCGCTCGGTCTTGAACACGTCGCCCACCACGCCTACAATATCGCCGATATCGTATTTCTTAAAGCGCTGGAAGTCGGCTTCCGCCATTTCGTCAAACCGGGCGTAGAGCTGGATCCGTCCCTCCCGGTCCTGAAGGTCGCAGAAGGTCACCTTGCCCATGCCCCGCTTGCTCATGAGACGGCCGGCCAGACGGACGGACTGGCCCTCCATGGCATCGAACTGGTTTTTGATGGTGACGGAATCGGCGGTCACTTCAAACCGGGTCTGCACAAAGGGATCGAGGCCCTCGGCACGGAGGTTTTGGAGCTTCTCCCGCCGAACCTTGACCTGGTCGGACAGGGACATTTCAGACTGAGGAACAAACTTTGCCATGGATCAGCCCTCACGGGTCACGCTGACCACCTTCATGGTAAAGGAGCCGGCGGGGGCGTTGACGATGAACTTCTCCCCGGCAGCCTTGCCCACCACGGCACGGCCAAAGGGGGAGTCGTCGGAGAGCTTGTGCTCCATGGGGTTGGCTTCCTGGGAGCCGGTGATCCGGTACTCGGTCTGCTTGCCGTTCTCATCCTCCACCACCACGGTGCAGCCCAGGCCAACACGGCCGCTGGCCTCGTTCTCGTCCTCGATGATGACGGCGTGGGACAGGATCTCCTCAATCTCCGCGATACGGCCGTAGAGCTTTGCCTGCTCGTTCTTGGCGGCATCGTACTCGGAGTTTTCGGACAAGTCGCCGTAGGACCGGGCCTCGGCGATCATGGCAGCGATTTCACGCTCCCGGGTGGTCTTCAGATAGTTCAGCTCTTTTTCCAGATCAGCCAGTCGCAGGCTGGTAATTTTGTATTCCTTTGCCATTTTCAAAATCCTTTCTCAAAATACGGTTTCTTCCCCACATTATAGTAGAAACCCATCGGACAGTCAAGGAATATTTTGCTGTTTTTCCTGGCGGGCCGTATAAGCGGAAGTGGACAGTGGGCAGATAAGGTGTCGCTTCGCGTCGATAAAAGAATTGACAATTGACAATGGAAAATTGACAATTAAGGAATCCCTCCGGGATGATTTAAAATAAAAAGATTTGAACGAAAACAATCGCAATTTTACAAAATCGTCCCACTGCTTACACAATAATTGTCAATTGTCAATTCGGCGAAGCCGTTTTTCTCCATTGCAGTCAGAGCCGGACTCCGATCAGTTCTCCCACCGGATCTCGCCCTTTGCCCGCAGGGGCCAGCGGCGCAGGGCATCGGCGTCCAGGTTCTCCCGGTGCATGTCCACGGCGGTGATGCCGTGGTTATCGTAGGCGGTGTAGTAGTAGATCCCCTTGTCCAGGCTGCAGCAGGAGGTATAGAGGGTGATTTCAAATTTTCCGCCGTCCAGCTCGCAGCAGCCCCGGGTCTGGTCCACGGAGCCCAGAATGTGGAAAAACTGGCTGACATCGGATTCCTCGGTGCCCTCCGACCGGGAGTTGAGGGCGGTGAACGCTACCCGGACGAACCGGGACTGGGAGGACAGGTCTCCGGGAAGCCCCATGCCGCCCATGCCCCGGCTGTAGCAGTGCAGCTTCAGCTTGTCGGAGAAGGTATTCTCCGGGGAGCGGGGGGACAGGTGCATATAGTTATTCAGGTTAAACATCTGCTCATCGAAGGGGGGATTGTTGGTCAGCACCCCGGCGGGGTTGTCGTAGACCCGCAGGCCATCCTTGACTGCCTCCACAGTGACGGCTTCCTCCCGGTCGGCAATGATCCAGTGCAGCTGGGCTACCGGCAGCTGGGGACTGAAAGGGGTGTCGGTGATATTCACCCTGGCAAGCAGCGCACGGGCCTCCCGGACGGTGGCGCACTGACCCAGGATCCAGACGATGAACTCAAACTGGGCAATGTTGTCCTTGCCCGGCTGGGACTTGCCGTAGCAGGCGTTCCCCACGAAGTTAAGGCCCGCCATGCCCAGTCCCTTTTCGTTCATGGCATCGTAATACAGAGGATGCCCGCCGCTTACGTGGGCCATGCCCAGAATGGCGTAGTGGGAGCGCAGGGTCTCCGCCTCCCGGAATGGCAGAGGGAAGTTCCGGGGGGTCAGGGTCACCTCGTCCCCGTAAGAGAATTCATAGTCCAGTGTCCGTCCGAAGTAAGCGCTGTTTGTTTTATAAAACGCTGCAGTACACATAATGATTCCTCCTTATTTCTTTTGGCAATATACATTATTATATCCACGTCCCGGGGAAATCGCAATAGCGGAATTGTTTCGGATTTGTAAAAGGAGCCGGAAGGGAAGCCCTTCCCTTGCAATACCGGAAAAAGGGTGGTATTATTAAAAAGGGTTATCGGCTTATTGAATCTACGCAGCAAATTCCCAATTTATCTGTTTGATAAGGGTCATAAAATTAAAAAAGGAGGAACCATTATGATGTGGCTTTTTTTGATTCTGGCGGCGCTGGCGGTGCTGGCAGGGCTCGTGATTCTGGCGTCTTACATATGCTACCGTCTGGTCTTTACGGTGGACAGGGAGAAGATTGATCCCCGGAAGCCGGATACGAACCCCCAGTATTTTCCTTACCGGGATAAACTCCTTGACCAGATCGACAAAACGGATGCCATCCCCTATGAGGCGGTTCAGATCCGCTCCTCGGAGGGGCTGGAGCTGCATGGCCGGTACTATGAAACAGCCCCCGGCGCGCCGGTGCAGATTCTGTTTCACGGCTACCGGGGAAGCCCCCTGCGGGATTTCTGCGTGGGACTGCCCCTGGCTCTGGAATACGGCTGCAACGCCCTGCTGATCGACGAGCGGGCCCACGGAAAAAGTGAGGGCAAATGCCTGACCTTCGGCGTCAAGGAGCGGTTAGACTGCCTGGACTGGATCCGGTATGTCCGGGAGCGGTTCGGGGAGGATACCCCCGTGGTGCTCTCCGGCGTGTCCATGGGGGCGGCTATTGTGATGATGGCGGCGGGGCTGGAGCTACCTGCCAATGTCAGGGGCATTATTGCCGACTGCGGCTATAATTCACCCAAGGATATTCTGATCCAGGTCATGACGGATGTGGGCTATCCCAAGTGGCCGACCTACCCCCTGATCCGGCTGGGCGGGCGGCTGTTTGGCGGCTTTGATGTGGAAGCGGCCAGCGCCGAGACGGCAATGGCAAGGTGTACCGTGCCGGTGCTGTTCATCCACGGGGATGACGACCGGTTCGTGCCCTGCTGGATGAGTAAGAAAGATTTTGATGCCTGCGCCGCTCCCAAAACTTTGGTGATCGTTCCCAGCGCGCCCCATGCCATATCCTTTGTGGTAGCGCCGGATACCTACCGGGCCGCCGTTCGGAAGTTCCTGCAGGATATTGGGGTCATGGAAAAGCAGCCCATCGGCTGATGACAACGGAGGGAATTTTATGAAAGACATTCACTGGGCCGTGCTGGGCACGGGCACCATCGCCAACGAAATGGCCCGGACGATGGAAAGAAACGGGCGGCATTTCTATGCCGTAGGCAGCAGAAGCCCGGAAAAGGCGGCTGCCTTTGGGGAAAAGTACGGAATCCAAAAGGTGTACTCCGATCTGAATGAAATGTTTTCCGATCCGGCAGTGGACGTGGTTTATATCGCGACACCCCACAATACCCATTTTGCCTATATCAAAAAGGCGCTGGAAAACGGCAAGCATGTCCTTGCGGAAAAGGCCATCACTTTAAACAGTGACGAGCTGCGGGAAGCTGCCGCCCTGGCAAAGGCAAAGGGGCTCGTGCTGGCGGAGGCACAGACAATCTACCACATGCCCCTTTATAAAGAGCTCCGGGAGCTTCTTTCTTCCGGAAAGCTGGGCCGGGTGAACCTCGTCACCATGAATTTCGGAAGCTTCAAGGAATACGACATGGGCAACCGCTTTTTTAACCGTGCCCTTGCCGGGGGCGCCATGCTGGATATTGGCGTGTACGCCCTTTCCTTTGTCCGTTGGTTTCTGGACTCCAAGCCGGAGAACCTCCTGTCCCAGGTGAAAACCGCGCCCACAGGGGTGGACGAACAGGCGGGACTGCTGATGACGAATCCGGAGGGCCAGATGGCGACGGTCATGCTGTCCCTGCGTTCCAGGCAGCCCAAGCGGGGCATGGTGTCCTGTGAAAAGGGGTATATTGAAATTATGGAATACCCCAGAGCCTGGGAGGCAAAAATCACCGATGCGGATTCCGGAAATGTGGAGGTCATCCGGGCCGGGGACTGCGCCCAGGCGCTGATGTATGAAATTGCCGATATGGAAAGCGCCATTGCCGGCAGCCCGGAGAGCATGTACCTAGGCTATACGGAGGATGTCATGGATCTGATGACCCGGTTCAGAAAAAGCTGGGGCGTATCCTACCCGGAGGAAGCATAACGCTGGTACGCACTCGGCTTTCTGCAGCAAAGAGATAAATTGGAATTTGACGGACCAACCGTAAAAGCATCGTAGGGGACGGGTTTCCCGTCCCGCCCCATACAAGTCTCTGAATTCCGGGGGACGGGAAACCCGTCCCCTACGAATGGATGACGATAAATAGTCCGAAATTCGATGGAGATTCCCACACCAGTGTGCGCACTGGTTCGGAATGACAACGTTGTTCGAGGCCCCGCTTTCCTCTACAAATTCCAATTTGTCGTACTGCTGCGTTAAGCCCATGGAAACAAACATTTATATGCGAAACGGCAGCGGCCTTTTGGGCCGCTGCCGTTTCGCAGTATCAAATCAGAATAATCACAGGTTAAAGTACCGGGCGGCGTTGCGGTAGCACACGCCCTCCACGATTTTCTTGAGAGCCGCCTCGTCGTTGGGATACTCGCCGTTTTCCACCCAGGTGCCGATGAGGTTGCACAGGATGCGGCGGAAGTAATCGTGCCGGGCGTAGCTCAGGAAGGAGCGGGAGTCGGTGAGCATGCCCACAAAGGTGCCCAGAAGAGACAGGTTTGCCAGGGACTTCATCTGCTCTTCCATGCCGGACTTGGTGTCATTGAACCACCAGGCGGAGCCGTGCTGAATCTTTCCGGGGATCTCGTCGGACTGGAAGCAGCCAAGCATGGTGTCAAGCTGCTGGTTGTCGGCGGGATTCAGGGAGTAGAGGATGGTCTTGGGGCATTCACCCTGGGCGTCCAGGGCGGACAGCAGCCGGGCAATGTCGCCGCCGCAGGTATTCTGGGCGATCATATCAAAGCCGGTGTCCGGTCCCAGACGGGCGTTCATGCCCTCGTTGACACCCCGCAGGCAGGAGTAGTGCAGCTGCATGACCACGTTCAGACGGTGGTACTCCCGGCCCAGGTGCAGCAGGACGGCGGTCTGGTAGCCCTCGGCCTCTTCCGGGGTAACAGGAGCGCCGGAAAGGGCCTTTTGCAGGGCCGCGTCGGCGGCTTCGGGGGAAACAGGCCGGAAGGGGATGTAGTCCAGGCCGTGGTCGCTGGCCCGGCAGCCATGGGCGGTAAAGAACTCCAGCCGCTTGGTCAGCGCGTCGCAGACCTCCGCGACGGTGCTGAGCTTCTCCTTACCCACGGAGGCCGCCAGCTTTTCCATGTAGGCGGCAAAGCCGGGCTTTGCGATATTGAGGGCTTTGTCCGGGCGGAAAGAGGGACAGACCTGGAATTTAATGGTTTCGTCAGCGGCGATCTTCTCGTGCCACTCCAAAGTGTCGATGGGATCATCGGTGGTGCCGATGAACGCCACATTCGACTGCTCGATAAGGCCCCGGACGGTGAGGTTGGGGTCATTACGCAGCTTTTCCCCGGTCAGCTCCCACACTTCGTCCACGGTGGCGGGGGAGAGGTAGCCCTCATAGCCGAAGAACTTCCGCAGCTCCAGGTTGCACCAGTGGTACATGGGGTTGCCGATGGCCAGCTCCAGGGCCTCGGAGAATTTCCGAAGCCGCTCCATGGGGGGCTGGTTTCCGGTGATGTAGCTTTCGCTGACACCGGCGGAGCGCATGACACGCCATTTATAGTGGTCGCCGAAGTAGGAGCCGTCGGGCTGCCGGCCGCCCAGCCACACCTCTACCAGATCATTAAACCGGCGGTTCTCGTAGATCTCCCGGGGAGAAATGTGGCAATGGTAGTCAACCAGGGGCATAGACTCGGCATAGTCGTGAAACAGATGCTTGGCGGTTTCGGTTTCCAGCAGGAAATCCTTGTCCATGAATGTTTTCATTAGTAGCATCCCTCCAAAATGAGTTTACAGCACAACGCCGTCTTTGAAAATGGAGATCTCCCGGAAGCCCTTTTCCTCGGTCCGGGTCTGCTTTCCGGAGCTGACAGCCAGCACCAGCGCCATGAGCGCTTCGGCGGCTTCGTCCAGGGTAGCCTTGCCGTCGGCGACCACGCCGGCGTTAAAGTCGATCCAGTTATGTTTCTTTTCCGCCAGGGGGGTGTTGGTGGCGATCTTCACCGTGGGCGCGGGAGCGCCGAAGGGGGTGCCCCGTCCGGTGGTGAAGAGGATCAGCTGGGCGCCTGCCGCGGTAAGGGCGGTGGCGGATACCAGGTCGTTGCCCGGGCCGCTGAGCATATTGAGGCCCTGGGTGACTACCGGCTCGCCGTAGCCGATCACGTCCATGATGGGGGCGGAGCCGCCTTTCTGGACGCAGCCGCAGGACTTGTCCTCCAGGGTGGTGATGCCGCCCTGCTTGTTGCCGGGGCTGGGGTTGTCGTAGACCACCTCGCCGTGGCGGATGAAGTAGTTCTTAAAGCCGTTGATCATGGCGACGGCCTTTTCAAAAACCTCCTGGTTCTGGCAGCGGTCCATGAGGAAGCCCTCGGCGCCGAACATTTCCGGCACCTCGGTGAGCACCGTGGAGCCGCCCATGCCCACCAGCATATCGGAGAATCTGCCTACCACGGGGTTCGCGGTGATGCCCGACAGGCCGTCGGAGCCGCCGCACTTCATGCCCACCACCAGCCGGGAAGCGGGAATGGGCTGCCTGTGGAACTGTCCGGCGTAGGCGGCGCACTGCTCCAAAAGAACCCGGCCGGCTTCCAGTTCGTCCGGGACCTCCTGGCAGGTGAGGAACTTCACCCGCTCCGGGTCATAGGGGCCAAGCTCCGCCAGGAACTGCTCCCGGGTCAGATTCTCACAGCCCAGGCTCAGCACCAGGACGGCGCCGGCGTTGGGATGCCGGGTGAGAGCAGCCAGGAGTTTCCGGGTCTGGGCGTGGTCCGCGCCGGTCTGGGAGCAACCGAAGGGGTGGGGGAAGGTGTAGAGCCCGTCAATGGAGCCGGTGACCAGGTCCTGATTTTCCCGGACCAGAGCCTTGGCAACGTCATTGACACAACCCACCGTGGGGATGATCCAGATCTCATTGCGGATGCCCGCTTTCCCGTCGGGACGGAGGAAGCCCTGGAAGCTGACAGCGTCCCGGGAGGAAACGGGATGGACATTGGGGTGATAGGAATATTCCACCTCGCCGGAGAGGTTCGTCACCATGTTGTGGGTATGCACCCACATGCCGGGAGTGAGGTCAGCGGTGGCGTGACCGATGGGAAAGCCGTACTTTACCACGTTCTCCCCGGCCTTGACGGTGCCCAGGGCCATTTTGTGCCCCTGGGGAATGTCCTCCAGAGCGGTTACGCCCTGGAAGACCGTGCCACGGGCTACGGGGTGGAGGGTAACCGCCACGTTGTCCGAAGGGTGGATGCGGATAAAATCAGGCATAGCAGGGCCCTCTTACAGGCAGGCGGCGTAGGCCGCCTTGGCGCCCTTCTCCCGGATCAGGGTCAGGTTCTGCACGGTGGCCGCCTCGAAGCCGGGAATCTCCGTCAGATCCCGGCCCCACATCTGCTGGTTCGTCATGACGGCATGGACCAGAGCTTCTACGGAGTCGTTTCTGTGGTTGTAGTAGAATTCCAGCACCCAGCGGTCATCCTGGCAGGTGTAGCAGTTGCCCTTGGGACGGCGGCAGACAAGCCCAGCGTCGGTAAGCTCCTGAATTTCATTGGAGAAGAACGCAACGTAGGCGGCAAAGCTCATGGTCAGGCAGGTGGGGAGCTTGCCGTTTTTCTCGATGTACTCCAGGAAGCTGGGCATATTTCTTGCACGCCACTTGGAGGTGGAGTTCAGGGAGATGGACATGAGCTCGTGGTTAACAAAGGGGTTGTTGAACCGGTCCTGCACGGCAGCGGCAAAGTTTTTGCAGTCCTCCTGGTCAAGAGGCAGGATGGGAACGACCTCCTCCAGCAGCATCTTGTTCATGTAGCCCAGAACCACCGGGTCATTCATGCACTCGCGGACGATGTCGTGACCTGCCAGGTATGCGCCCAGGACAAAGCCGGTGTGGGCGCCGTTGAGAATGCGGACTTTCCGCTTTTTGTAGGGGGTCATGTCGGGCGTCACGAATACCTTGTCCTCAAGGCCCGCCTTGCGGAAGGGCAGCACATCGTTCAGAGCGGTGTCACCCTCAATGACCCACAGACCGAAGACCTCGCCCACATCCAGCAGGGGGTCGGCATAGCCGTGCTTCTGCTCGAGCTCCGCAACCTCCTTGGGATCGCGGATCCGGCCGGGAACGATCCGGTCCACCAGAGAGCCGCAGAAGGTGCACTCCTCGTTGACGTACTTCCGGAAGCCGTCCTCCAGGCCCCACTGGTCGATGTACTGGTTGACGCATTTGCGCAGTTCCTTGCCGTTGTTGTCAATCAGCTCGCAGGCCAGCATCAGGATGCCCTTCTTGCCTGCCTGATAACGGTGGTACAGTACCTGGGTCAGCTTGCCGGGGAAGGAAGAACAGGGCCGGTCGTTAAGCTGGCAGGCAGGGTCATAGACGATGCCGGCCTCGGTAGTGTTGGAGACGATGATTTCCAGATCGTCGCTGGCGGCAACCTCCAGCATCTGCTGGAAGCCATCTTCCTCGTAGGGGTTCAGGCAGCGGGAGACGGAAGAAATGACCCGCTTGTCGTCCACTTTCTGACCGTTCTGGCTGCCCCGCAGGTAAAGGGTGTACAGGCCCTCCTGCTCATTGATCATTTTGGCCAGACCCGGTGCGATGGGCTGCACCAGGACGCACTTACCGTTCCAGCCTGCCTTTTCGTTGGCAAGGTCGAACCAGTAGTTCACAAATGCCCGCAGGAAATTGCCCTCACCGAACTGGAGCACCTTTTCGGGAGCCTTTTCCAGGATGTAGCCGGTATAGCCGGACTGTTTCAGAACCGCGTAGTTAAGCTTTTCCATGGGAATCTTTCCTCCTTAAAAATTAACAGTAACGGGTTTGATGGACGAATTGCGCAGCCCGGACCGCCTCCCGGCGGCCCGGGCCGGTTTACGGTATCCGGTTACGGCTGCTTTCCGATGTATGCCAGGATGCCGCCGTCAACATAGAGCACCTGGCCGTTTACGAAGTCGCTGGCCTTTGACGCCAGGAACACAGCGGGACCTACCAGGTCCTCCGTGGTGCCCCAGCGGCCGGCAGGGGTCTTGGACACGATGAACTGATCGAAGGGATGGCGGCTGCCGTCAGCCTGGCGCTCCCGCAGGGCGGAAGTCTGTTGGGTGGCGATGTAGCCCGGGCCGATGCCGTTGCACTGGATGTTGGAGCCGCCGAACTCGGAGCAGATGTTCCGGGTCAGCATCTTCAGGCCACCCTTGGCAGCGGCGTAGGCGGAGACGGTCTCCCGGCCCAGCTCGCTCATCATGGAGCAGATGTTGATGATCTTGCCCCGACCCTTTTCAATCATGCCGGGGATCACAGCCTTGGAGCAGATGAAGGGCGCGATCAGGTCCACGTCGATGACCTTGGAGAAGTCCTCCACGGACATGTCGCACATAGGCACCCGCTTGATGATGCCGGCGTTGTTCACCAGAACATCGATGATGCCGACTTCCTCCCGGATGGTGGCGACGAGAGCCTGGACGGCCTTTTCGTCGGTGACATCGGCTACATACCCGTGCACCTCCACGCCCTCAGCCTTGTAGGCCTCGATGCCCCGCTGGCGGCTTGCTTCGCTGGAGCAGTTGAAGCACACCTGCGCGCCGGCCTTTGCCAGAGCCACGCCAATGGCAAGGCCGATGGAGTGGGCACCGCCGGTGACCAGGGCCACACGGCCAGTCAAATCGAAAAGATCCATGATGATAATCCTCCTGTTATTTGGAAAAATAATGCATATGGGTTTCTGTTATGATCCTGCGGGGCAGAAAGCAAAGCTTCTTTCTCCCCGGGGAAAGCATCAATGGGGCAGGGCTACTTCCCGCTGCTTTTCTGGACAAAGTCGGAAGGGGAGCAGCCGTAGTATTTTTTGAAAACCCGGGAGAAGTAGAGGGCATCCTTGAAGCCGCAGCTTTCCGCCACCTCGGCAATGGAATGCTCCCGGCCGCCTCCGGCGGTAAGCATGGATTTAGCTCTCTTCATTCTGAGGGTAGTCAGGTATTTCAGAGGGGTCAGGCCGATCTTCTCCTGAAACTGCTTGCGCAGATAGTCATAGTTGAAGGGCATCTGCCGGATGGCCTCATCCAGGGCAAAGGAGGGATCGGCGAAATTCTGAATAATGAGGGTTCGGATGGTCTCCACCGGGCCGGTAAAATCCCGGTTGTCCCGGAACAGGATCATATAGCTGGTAATGAGCTCCCCCAGGGCGGCCAGCACCAGCTCCCGGCGCTTCAGGTCGGACAGATAGTAGAACCGGGCCTGGGCGAAGGCAATGCCCATATGCCCCTGAGCATCGTCGCCCACCATGAAAGCGGTTTTGTAAGGAAAGGCGGGAGTGTCCATGGTGAGGTAAATGTTGGTGAAGCCGTCACAGCTGCAGTTGGTGTGCATCTCTTTGGGGGGGATTGCCACCGCCTGTCCCTGGTGGTAGTTCACGGTCAGACCGTTTTCAAAGCGAAAACTGCCGTTTCCGCCGGTGCAGTATACCAGCTCCCAATAGTCGTGGCTGTGCCAGCGCACGTCAAAGGTCCGGGAAAGCTCCCCCACAAAATGGATCGTGTTCATCCTTGCGTCTCCTCTTTGATTCGGGGTGTATCACGCATTGTCATAGGCCCGCTGCATGGCCTCCCGGCAGAATACGGCGTTTTCGGGCGTCGTATTTTCCAGGGTGGCGTATATAAAGGGCTTTTCGGCTTTCAGGAAGGCCATGATCCGGGAGTAGTCCATTTCTCCCAGGCCGGCGCCGGTTTCCCGCAGGGCACCGGTTTCGTCCAGACGGTAGTCCTTCAGATGGACCATGGCGATGTCCTTGCCCAGAAGCTCGATGGCCTCGGAAAAGACTTCGTCCCTGCGGCTTACGTTGCTCTTGTCCAGCAGGTTCACCGGATCAAAGAGCACCTGCAGGTTGTGGCTGCCGATCTCGTCCAGCACGGTACGGCACCGCCGGGGATTCCAGACGATGTGGCGAATTACCGGCTCAATGACCAGGGTGATGCCGTAGTTTTCGGCACAGCGCACCACGGGCTTCAGATTTTTAATAAAAACGGAAAGGGCTTCGTCGCTGCGGCACTCCGGGCAGGTGCGGTAATCCGGATTGGGAGCGCCGGTCTCGGTGCCCACCATGGCGCAGCCCAGGGCAGCGGCAAAGCGGATATGGGCGAAATACTTTTCCTGGATGGCGGCAAGGGCTTCCCCGTCCGGGTGGGCCAGATTCAGGTAGTTGCCCAGCACCGCGATGTCGAGATCATTCCGGGCACACAGCTGCCGCAGCCATCCGGCGTAGCCGGAGGTCAGGGCGGAGGGCGTGCAGGGAACATCCTTCAGGGATTTGCTCAGGGCAAGGTGGATGCAGGAGAAGCCTTTGTCACGGACAAGGGGGAGCAGCTGCTCAATGGGCAGCTTTTCGCCGTCGTGCAGGCGCAGTCCCAGCTGAATCATGTTCGGACCTCCTCTTCCGGAAGACGGCGGATCCGGTAAAAAAGCGGATAAGCCGCCTCGATATTTCTGATTCTTACAATATCTATTATATATCCTTACGGAACCCTTTGTATATGGATAGAAACTAAATACACATGGACAAAACGAATCTGTTTTCTGGAACATACCGGACCCGTCCAGGAAGAATTGCCCCTATTCACTTGCACAATACGGATAAGGCAGCTTACAGACTCAGTCCCGGGACGCACGCTCTTCGCCGCACCAGCTGAGCACTGCCCGGCGCATGCCCTCTATATCCAGCACGCCCAGAGCAAAGCCCTTGCGCAGCAGCTCCGCCGGCAGGTACTCGTCGTACTTGTCAAAGAGGGGAAGCTCCTTTGGATAGATCAGCTCCATGGGGTCAATGGGCTTTCGGATCTCCTCTTCCAGGACCCGGAAGAAGGTTTCCTCGTCTGCCTTCATGGTAAACTGCATGTAGTAGGGCCGGGCGGAATCCAGATTCCGCAGTCCCAGCTTGTCCGCACATTTGATTTTCAGGAACCGTTCCAGAGCAAGGAAAGGGTAGGTTCCAATCCAGGGCAGCAGGCACCACATGGTGCCACCCAGGCAGATTAGGGGCTTTTCCGCCACACCGGAGCGCGACGCCGTAAAGCGGGCCTGGTCCAGCCTTGCAACGGCGTTTTTCATCAGGTAGGGATAGCTTCTTTCCTCCCGGAGAACCTGCCGCATTCTTTGCAGAATCTTCGTGTGCAGATCTCCGGGGCACTGGCCGAAGTAGGCGGGGATGCTGCCCTTTACCTGCTCGCAGTATACCAGGTGCCGCTTCACATCCACATCCAGCACCCGCCAGACGTGGCCCGCGATGGCGAGCTTCTCCCCCACGGGAGGCGGCAGCACCACGGTACCCAGCTCCTGGGATTCATTGCGCACGGTGTATTCCTCGTTTTCCTGGAATACGCCGTAGAATTTGAAGGAATTGACCACCCGTTCTCCCGCAAGACCCACGATAAGGCCGCCCTGTTCCGTCTTTTGGATATGGTCGGTTTCAATCAGGTGGCGCAGGAGGATCCGGTAATCCTCCCGGTTAATCCGGTGAAAATAGCTTAGGCGCAGCACCCGGTCTGCCAGGGCTCCGGGGGACAGCTCTCCGCAGGAAGCAAGGGTCGCCATGGTCTGGTGGTACAGGAGGCTGAAAGGGAGCCTGTCAAGCCTTGGCGGCTCCACCCACCGCTCTTCCAGATACAGCTGCACCAGGGCGATGCCCTGCAGCAGCTTCCAGGGTACGGTAGCCGGGAGCATGGCCCGGATCTCCGGTTCATCCTCCCGGATGACAAACCACATTTCCGGCGGAGCCTCCCGCCGACCCGTGCGGCCCATCCGCTGTAAAAAAGAGGATACGGTCCAGGGGGCGTCGATCTGGAAGGCTCGCTCCAGCCGCCCGATGTCAATGCCCAGCTCCAGGGTCGCCGTGGTGACGGTGGTCATGTACTGGGAGTCGTCCTTCATAATGCCCTCCGCCGTTTCCCGGAAGGAGGCGGAGAGGTTGCCGTGGTGGATGAGGAACCGGTCGGGCTCGTGGAGCCGCTCACAGTAGCCCCGGAGGGTGGTGGTGACGCTCTCGCATTCCTCCCGGGAATTGACGAATACCAGGCACTTCTTTCCCCGGGTATGCTCGAAGATATAGCCGATGCCGGGATCGGCGTTTTCCGGGGCATCGTCGGTCTTCTCTTCCAGCACGGGCAGCGCTTCAATGTCTGTCCGGTCCTCCCCGGCCTGGACATCCTTTACGAAGAAGTGCTCCATACTCAGCCGCCATTTCATCCCCTTGGCTTCGATTTTGGGGATGATGGTTTCCCGTCCGGTGCCCATGGAAAGAAAGGCACCGGTGCCCTCCGGGTCACCAATGGTGGCGGACAGGCCGATTCTGCGGGGATTGACCCCGGCAAGTCTTGACAGCCGCTCAATAAGGCACAGGGTTTGTCCGCCCCGGTCCCCCCGCAGGAGGGAATGGACCTCGTCAATGACCACAAACCGCAGGTCTCCAAAGAGCCGGGGGATGGCGGCGTGTTTGTGCAGGAGCATGGCTTCCAGGGATTCCGGCGTGATCTGCAGAATGCCGGAGGGGTGCTTCATGAGCTTTTCCTTGTGGCTCCGGGCAACGTCCCCGTGCCAGTGCCACACCGGGATCCCCGCCTCGTCGCACAGCTCGTTCAGCCGGAGAAACTGGTCGTTGATCAGGGCTTTCAGGGGGCCGATATAGATACAGCCGATGGAGGCGGGCATGTCCTCGGAGAACAGGGTGATGATGGGAAAAAAGGCGGCCTCGGTTTTCCCCGACGCGGTGGAGGCGGTGAGCAGGACGTTGTCATCGGTATTAAAAATGGCATCCGCCGCGGCCACCTGGATAGCCCGGAGGTTTTCCCAGTGGTTCCGGTAGATATACTCCTGCACAAAGGGGGCATAGCGGTCAAAAGCTCCCATAGGCTGCCTCCCTTACAGCTCAAATTCCGCGAATTCCGTTTCGGAAGCGGCGGAAAGCACATCGTTTTTGGCAAAGGAGAAGCTGTCGGAGCCTAAAAGCGCCCGCACCTTTGTGCCCGGGTTCTGGTAGACAATGTCCAGCACCTCGATAAAGTCCCGGATGACCTCCCGGGGAGTGATATGGGAATCCGCGCCGATCCGGCCGAATTCAATCTCAATGAAATCCACCATGTCCTGCTGGGTCACGATCTGCCTGTATTCGTAGAGCCCCGCGTGAATGTCCGCCAGCTTTTCCACCAGGATCAGCATTTCCTCGTTGGTCAGGGGCTGGAGACGGATGACAGGGGAGAGCAGGTCCTTGTATCCGGCGGAGAAGTGCCCCTCCGCCAACCGGGAGCGCAGGGCCTCATAGCTGTAGACGCCTCGCCGGGGGTCCTCCATGCACTGGGGGGTGCCGCAGAGGATAAAGCCTAAGTGCCGGGCTTTGCCCTGCATGGCGTCGTTGTACATGGTGAGGATCTTCTCGTAGTTATACTGCCGGGTGATGGCGTTGGGGATCTTGTAGATATTCACAAGTTCATCAATGAGGACCAGCAGTCCCGCGTAGCCCGCCTGCTTCAAAAAGCAGGCAAAGAGCTTCAGGTACTCGTACCAGTCGTCGTCGGTGATGACGATATTGACCCCCAGCTCCTGCCGGGCATCGGTTTTGGTGGCGTATTCTCCCCGAAACCACTTGAGGACCTTGGCTTTGGTTTCTTCGTCTCCGGAAAGGTACGCCCGGTAGTAGACGGTGAGCAGCCGGGCAAAGTCAAAGCCGTGAACCATCTCGTTCAGGGAGTAGATAGCGGCGGTAATTTTCTTCTCCACCAGGGGCGCAAGGCCGGGGTCCGTAACGCTCAGGCCGGAGGAGACCATGACCTCCTGCTGGACGCTGCTGATCCACCGGTCCAGAATGAGGGGCAGGGCCCCGCCCTCCGGCTTCGTCTTGGTGGACATATTCCGGACCAGCTCCTTGTAGGTGGCAAGGCCCTGGCCCCGGGTGCCCTGGAGCCGCCGCTCGGGAGAAAGGTCGGCATCCACCACCACAAAGTTCTTTGCCATGACGTAGCTGCGGATGGTCTGCAGCAGGAAGCTTTTGCCGCTGCCGTATTTGCCCACGATGAAGCGGAAGGAAGCGCCGCCGTCGGCAATCAGCTCCACATCGTGGAGCAGGGCGTCAATTTCGTCTTTCCGCCCCACGGTGATATAGGGAAGCCCCACCCGGGGCACAACGCCGCCCTTGAGGGAGTTCATCAGGGTCTGGGCAATTCGTTTCGGTATTTTCATTCCGGTACCATCTCTTTCAGTTCATCCAGATAGTCTTCGATCACGGCAGGCCGGTCCTCAAGGGTGAGGACGGTGTCCTGGAAGGAGTCGTAAAGCTTTTCGTTTATGCTGTCCACAAGCACAGAAAGGAGCAGTCCCTCCTGCCGGACCCAGCTCAGGCCGCCGCCATAGAGCAGGCACCTTAAAAAGCGGCATTCCTGCTGTGTAAGGGGGATGTCGGGAGCCTCCCCGGCAGACGGGGCGGTGTCCGGCTCCGGGGAAAGCGCTTGCTCCTGTTCGCCGGAGTAATCCTCTTCCTCGTCCACAATGAGCTTGTCCCGGGTAACGGCGGCGTCGGAGCGGATCTTATCCAGTTTCCCGTAGTCCAGGTGCAGCTTCTTTGCCTCCGCCGCCTGCTTACCATCCAGAAGGGCCCGGACCTGCGCTTCTATGAGCTTCAGCATCCATTTGGTATCCAGCGCCGCCTTGACCGGGTGGCGGTCATGATACATTTCCCGCATGACGCTGTCCACGGTTTTCATCAGGTCCTCCAGCTTGGGGTTAGAGCGGGAGAAAATGCTGTATTTCTCCGCGGACCAGAGTCCCCGGCGGCAGCGGTAGACGCACAGGGGATCCAGAATGACCTCCCGGTCTTCTCCCCGGGTCTTGTTCAGAAACACGGCGGTATCGAACAGGCTGATCTGCTGCAGGCGGCGGGGGCCGAAATACTGCTCCACCATGGTCTTTTTGCACCGGGCGGCATGGTGATCGTGAATGCCCCGCAGCACCCCGGCGATGACGGTGTCCATATCCTGGGGATGCTGGGCATAGAACCGGGAGCGGCCCAGCCATCGGGGGGCAAAGTATTTGACGGCCTCCAGGATTCGGGGGGTATCATACTGCCCGATATTGTCCAGCACAAGCAGGTTCCGGTCAAAGGCCGCCTGCTCCGATTCCGGCAGGAGCTCGGCGGGCAGATTATAATACAGAACGTAGTCAAACAGCCAGCGCTTCAGATAGGGCAGTACGGTGCCGTCCAATTGGACGTAGTCCGCTTCAAAGGCCTTGAGCTTCCGGTAGCCCTCCATGGGGTCCTCCACCCCGATCTGGTTCAGAAGCTCATAAATGTAGAGAAAGGCAAAGGTAGCCGGGGCTTGCTGCACCTCACCCCGGCGAAGCTTTGTTCGCCAGGAAAAATAGCCCCGCAGCTCCTGGTCGGTGAGGGACTGATAGGTGGGGTAGTAGCGCACTACGTTGCCGGAATAGGCGTAATCGTCCTCGTAATTTGCCAGGAGCTTCGCCTGCTTGATAAAAACGATCTCCCGGGACTGTAAGAAGCCAAAATTCTGGTTTTCCAGTGACCGGGCGGCCCGGAGGAGGGAGGGAAGCTTTTCTGCGGGGGGCTGAACCCGGGGACGGATGGCTTCGTCCCGGTAGACAGCGCCGGAATCCTCCCGGTTCCCGGCGGTGGGGGTCTGTCGCTGTATCATTGTATAAAACCACTGCGCTGCCTCTTTATTCCGGTTCCCGGACATTGCCCTCACCTGCCTTTCATTCGCCCATATGTTTTATTATATCATACACCATACCCCAGGCATAGTCAAGCCAGCCGCTTTATGAATTGACAATGGACAATTGACAATTCCATATCGGTTTCACTCAGCAAGACGAGAAATGGGAATTTGTAGGGCTGTTTGTCCAGTGGTGTGCGGTATCGATGCGGTACACGGCCTTGCCCCCCGCACTTGTGAGGGGGGTGGTACCAGTGCGCACACTGGTACCGGG
>JAEDNR010000120.1 GCA_016302405.1 Oscillospiraceae bacterium | reverse complement strand
GTTCGGAATGACAGTGTTGTTCGATGCCCAGTCTTTCCTCCACAAATTCCAATTTAACTGTTTCTTGCGTCAAACCGAAACGCGCCAAAAAGAAAACCGCCCGGTGAGGGGCGGTAAGAAAAGAAGCGGAGCTATGATTGAAAACTTTGCACAGCCGGAGAAAATCATTATCAGCGATACCTTGGCGCTGATCCGGTACTATCCCTATTACCGCAGGACCCTTCCCTGGTATCAGGACCTGACTCTGTGCAAGCAGGTGGACAACATTGACCAACCCTATGACCTGGACCGGCTGAAGCGGATGTACACCTACCTGTCCACGAAAGGGGAATGCTACTACATGAAATATAAGGATGGGAACACCTGGCATCTGGTGGGGGACATTTCCCTGTGCAGCGGCGCGGTGTCCATCGTCATCGCCCCGGAGTACCAGAACCGTCACATTGGCCGTGCGGCCATCACCGGGATCTGCCGCCGGGCAAAGGAAATCGGCTTACCCCACCTGGACGCGGAAATCTATGCTTTCAACGCCCAGAGCCGCCGGGCCTTTGAAGCTGTTGGCTTCCGGGAGGTTGCCCCGGAGCAGTTCCGCCTTACATTGTGACCGCTCTATCCGTCCATTCCCGGCAGGGCTTCACTCAGCGCTGCCGCGAAGCGTTCCAGCCCCTGCTGATCCTCCGGTGAAAATCGGGAGAAGCGGGGGCTGTCTATGTCCAGAACCCCCCACAGTGCCGTACCCCGGTACAGCGGAATCACGATCTCCGAATTGGAAGCGCCGTCACAGGCGATATGCCCGGGAAAGGTGTGTACATTATCCACCCGTTGGGTCTTTTCTTCCGCCGCCGCCCTGCCGCAGACACCCCGGCCCATTGGGATCACAATACAGGCAGGCTTCCCCTGAAAGGGGCCCAGGACCAGGCTGTCCCCCCGAAGCTTATAAAAGCCTGCCCAGTTAATCTCCGGTAAAAACTGCCAGAGCAGGGCGGAAGCGTTTGCCAGGTTTGCCGTCTCATAGGGAATATCCCGGATCAGCGCCCGCAGAGATTTTTCCAGAGCTTCATAATCGGTTTTCGCAAACATAGGATGCCCTCCGTATCGGTTTGTTATTTTCTCATTTTACCCCTTTTTTCGTCCGCATGCAAGAAGAATCTGCCGGGAATACCAGTCTTGCCCTGATTTTTCGACTTTTTCAGCGGTTACAATCCTTAACTCGGCGGAATATTAAGAGAGCAGACAAAAAGGAGGGCTGAAAAATGAAAAAATTGGGAATGCTGCTCACTGCTTTGCTCCTGCTTCTGCTGCTTCCGCTGAATGCCTGGGCGGAGGAGCTTCTGGTCCCCGTGGGAAAGATCGTCGGCCTGCAGCTCCGAAACGACACCGTGACCGTAGCCGCTTTTGACGATGCCATGGGCAGCCTCGCCCGGGATGCCGGTCTGCGGATCGGAGATGAAATATTGAAAGCCGGTGAAAGGACCGTCCGCACCCCAGCGGATGTACGGGCGGCTTTGGAGGAATGCGACGGCAGCATCACCCTGACCGTCCGCCGGGGAAGCAAGCAAAGCACCCTGGAAATCACGCCGCGGAAAACCAGCGATGGCTACCGCCTGGGTGTTTTCCTGCGGCAGGGCATTGCCGGAATCGGAACCGTCACCTGGTACGATCCGGAAACGGGGAAATTCGGCGCTTTGGGACACGGTGTCAATGAGCCGGGAGGCTGTTTGCTGAAAATGACAGAGGGAAACACGTATGACGCGGAGATTCTTTCCGTCAAAAAAGGGAAAGCCGGCTGCCCCGGGCAGCTGAAAGGCTCGGCGGATGCCGGGAGCGTCTGCGGCAATCTCTACCGGAATTCCCCCCAGGGCGTTTTCGGCGTCACCCGGGAGCAGTGGGAAGGTACGCCCGTCCCCACCGCCGCCTTGTCCGACCTGCACACCGGCACCGCCTCCATCCGTTCCACCGTAACCGGCTCGGCGCCCCGGGATTATTCTGTGGAAATTTTGAAGATCTATCCCAGCGGACGCACCGACGGCAGGGACCTGCTGCTGAAAATCACCGACCCCGCCCTGCTGGAGACCACTGGCGGGATCGTTCAGGGAATGTCAGGCTCACCTATCATTCAGGACGGCAAGCTGGTGGGCGCGGTGACGCATGTATTAGTGGGGGACCCCACCATGGGGTATGGGATCTATATTGGAAATATGCTGGACGCGGCGGCTTAATTTTCAGACAGGGGCAAATTGCCTCTGTCTTTTTTTGAGACATGTGCTATAATTTGTTATAAATACAGTTTCCCGCAAAACCACAAAAGGAGGGAATCAGCAAGTATGCACACATACGGTTTGGAGCATCTTAATAATTCAATATGTTTTGTTGAATATGGATGGTATAAGCGTATTGTTCGAAAATGCGTTGATTTTCGAAGGAGAATTGGATGTGTGGAATGTTCAGTGGATTGAAAAAGACAATCTGGTGACATTTGATCTTTTTTACATCGTGCACAGCAAAATTCAGAAATGTATCTGTCATTTTTCTAACGATAGCAGTGCGTTCATATTCTTTTCTGAGTTTTGTAAGGTCAACAGTGAAGTGTACATGCGCACCCATCCGAAGGAAAAACCATAACACCCTCTTAAATCTACCCTTTTTACAGTAAAGCAGAAAGGTATCATTGCTATGGCGAAGATGGAAAGACAGTACATCGGAATTCAGTATCATGCTACAGGCATATTCGGTTATTCATTCCGGGAAAACGGAACAGAGCTGTTTAATATGAATTGTCCTGTTCTGCCGGAGCCTGACATTGCGTTATCTGGTTTTGGCAAGAAGCTTTGGCACAGAAAATATGATGGACGGATTACTCTGTTTCCAGGCATTCGCAGAAATATTACAGATGAATCCGGGAATATACAAGGGTATTTTGAATATGCCGGACTACATGAATTTCGCATTGTTACAGAAAAGGGCATTGCCTGGGTTAAAGCATTTGAAGACGGATGGAAGGTTTTTATCGGAACAGCACCCGCGGCAGCGATTCTTCGCTTACCAGAATCCGAAAGAAATTGTTTTTCGGAAAACGGATATGATATGGAGGAACGGTTCCTGGTAAATATTCATGAAGAGACGGACTTTTCCCTATATCCATATATTATGGCAATTCCTATGCTTGGATTCTAAGGCTACACCGCATAATTCGGCAAGGAAGCTCAGCGAGAGATTTTGTGCCAGTTCAAAGTTTCAAAAACGGGGGAATACTGTATGTATTTCCCGTTTTTGAAACTGCAGAAATGGTGCAAAAGATCCGCTGAGATCCGCTGACGCAATTGTGCGGTGTTGCCCTAAG
>JAEDNR010000119.1 GCA_016302405.1 Oscillospiraceae bacterium | reverse complement strand
CGCCCTTGATGCCCTCGGGGTGGTTGTGGGTGACCTCCGCGGACAGCCGGGCCATCCGGCGCAC
This sequence comes from Oscillospiraceae bacterium, assembly GCA_016302405.1. Taxonomy (GTDB): domain Bacteria; phylum Bacillota; class Clostridia; order Oscillospirales; family Oscillospiraceae; genus Faecousia. The sequence goes on along the minus strand of JAEDNR010000119.1, from coordinate 3,350 downwards.
AGTCTCTAAATTATCAAACAGCCACGCCGCGGAGGACACCCGCATGGCAGAGCCGTTTCCGAAGCTTCCGTAGGGCTCCGGATGCTCCGCGCTGAGCCACCAGACGAACCGGGCGCCGTAGCCCGCGTGGGGGTATCGTTTTCCCCAATGCTGCATTTTTTCAATCAGCCGCTGACGGGTTACATCCACATCCTCGCCGGGCAGCATAGCCAGGAAAGCCTCCGCGACAGCAAGGGTCATCACAGTATCGTCGGTATAGGTGGAATTTTTGGAGAACAGGGGAAAATCCTTGGTTTTGTCCCCCATATCAAATTCATAGGGACTGCCGATAATGTCGCCCAGAATCGCTCCGTACATTTTATTTGCTCCTTCCTTTGTAGTCCGCGTCGATTTTCCGTTTCCAGTCCGCCGACAGGGGCGCGGCGCAGCTGCGCACCTGGCAGACCGCTTCGCTGACAGCTTCGTAGATCACTTCCGTGCCAATGTGGTCGGCGTGGTAGTTGGCGGCGCGGTCGGCCCGGATGCCGAACCGGGCAGCTTCCCGGGCGGCGTCGATGTTGGCACCCAGGAACAGGAATTCCCAGCCGTATTTTTCCCGCTGATGTTCGATCATGGCCTTGACCTTGTCATAGGTGTAGCGGCGGCTGGCGTTCTCCATGCCGTCGGTGGTGATGACGAACAGGGTCTTCTCCGGGCGGTCTTCCTCCCGGGCGTACTTGTGGACGTTGCCGATGTGGTGGATGGCCCCGCCCACCGCATCCAGCAGGGCGGTGCAGCCCCGGACGTAGTATTCCTTCTGGGTCAGGGCGGGAACCTTGTCAAGGGGAACCCGGTCATGGATGACCTGGGTCTCGTTGTCAAAGAGCACCGTGGAGACAAGGGCTTCCCCCGGCTCCTTCCGCTGCTTTTGGGTCATGGCGTTGAAGCCGCCGATGGTGTCTGCTTCCAGCCCCGCCATGGAGCCGCTGCGGTCGAGAATAAATACCAGTTCCGTCAGATTCTTCTTCATATGATTGTCCTCCTATACTGCGGTGTTTTTGTTTACACCCATAGTATAGGAGGTTTTTTGTGTCCCGTGGTCAACTGTCAGGGGACATTTTCTTATGGGCTTATCGGCCTGACTTTAGCAGACAGATAAATTGGGAATTTGTCGGGCCAACCGTAAAAGCATCGTAGGGGACGGGTTTCCCGTCCCGCCCCATACAAGTCTCTGAATTCCGGGGGACGGGAGACCCGTCCCCTACGAAGAGAATCGATACCGAGTTCTCCTACAAATCCCAATTCGTCTGATTGCCGCGGAAAGCCGGTAAGCGCTTTTATGCTCCCAGCAGGCTCTGGTCAAACTCAAACAGAGCCGCGTTGATGTCGAACAGGTTGTAGTTGTGGTTGCGGATAAAGTACATGATGATTACATCGAATTTGCTGCTGTTCGTCAGGGCGTACCCCGCCCGGCCGATCAGGTCCCGGGTCTGCTCCAAATCCAGTTCCAGCGCCAGCGCAAGGGCAATGGCCGTGGGCTTGGTGGGCTGATAGCCCGGATTGTTGCGGATTTTAGAGAAATGCTGTCGGGACAGGTTGGCTTTGGTATAGATCTCGGAATCCTTTTTCCCGGTCCGGTCAATGAGCTTCAGCAGGGTTTCCGAAAAGCCCGCGTCGGTTTCGGCCAGCAACTCCGCCAGGCTGGGCTTGGCTTTGGAGAAAGGAAGGGAAAAGCTTTTGCCGGCAGCCTTCTTTGGCCTTGCTTCCGGCTGGGCCGCCATGGGCGCGCAGGGCGCCGCGTCAAAACAAGCGGTTTCTTCCGCCTGCAGGCGGCGCATCTGCTCCCGGAGGATCAACTCCTGCTGAATGCCCCGGACCGCGCATTTGTCCCCGAGGCCGTACTGCTGCAGGTTCTTTTCCAGTATGTAATTTTCGTCGATGTAGCTGGACACGCCCTGAAACAGCTTTTCAGACAATTGAAAAGCGTCCCGGCTGAATACCACCAGGTATACCTGCATCTCATTTTCCATCAGGAATTCGCTGATGGCGTTCATGGCGATTTGCAGCGCCAGGGGCTTGGGGAAGCCGTGATTGCCTGCCGACATCAGCGGAAACGCCACAGACTGGCACCGGTATTGCTTTGCCAGCTTCAGGCTTTTCTGGTAGCAGGCGCGCAGAAGCTGTTCTTCCTTGTGACTTCCGTCCAGCCAAACCGGGCCCACGGCGTGAATGACATACTTTGCGTACAGGTCAAACCCCGGGGTGATGGCCGCGTCCCCAATGGGGATGGGGCCGATCTTCTGCCGGGCTTCCAGCAGTTTTGGGCCGGATTTCCGGTGGATGCCCGCGTCCACGCCGTAGCCGATGACCGGCTTGGGATTGGCAGTATTCACAATGGCGTCCACCTGCATATTGGTAATATCGTTTCGCACAATTTGGAAGGGCATGGTATATCGCCTGCTTTCGGTCCAAAGTTTCGTTATGAAAACAGTATATCACGTTTTTTCCCCATTTCCAATCTTTTCCCGGAGCAAATTGCTGATTTATAATCTTATCGAATGAGTGCGCCGGTGCGGCAAATTGGAATTTGTCGAAAAAAACGGTATCGATTCTCTTCGTAGGGGACGGTTTTCCCGTCCCTTTGCACAGCAGCCTCTTTACCGCTTCGCCCAACCCTTTTGGGCGATTTTCCCGGAGCTTTCTATGGAAAAGGGGAGAATAGGGACGGGCCGTGGGGAATAGAGTGCAGTGAGGTGATGAAGATGCTTGCAGCCGCCTGGCTGATGCTCAGCAGCCTGCTGTATTCTTTACAGCTTTCCTCCGGGAGCTTCCCCCGGCCTCTGACCCGGGAGGAGGAGCAGTATTACCTGGACCTGGCAGCCAAGGGCGACCTGGACGCCAGGAATGTGCTCGTAGAACGCAACCTCCGCCTGGTCGCCCATATTATGAAAAAATACTACACCCAGACCTCCGATCAGGAGGACCTGATTTCCATTGGAACCATCGGCCTGATGAAAGGGATCGCCACCTTTGACCCCAGCAAAGGCTCCCGGCTGGCAACCTACGCCGCCCGGTGCATTGAAAATGCTATCCTATCACCGGTGCGTTTATTGAGGGGAACCCGGAAATCGGAACCCCCAAAAGCCCCAAGTGGCGGGTGATTGCCAGGATTTCCGACAGAATGTACGTCCTCTGCTCCACTTTGGATAACCATGTGAGGTTCGCACCCTTATATATCCATAGTTTTCGGCTGTACGCCCCGCATAAGATTCTGGAAGCCACCATGATGAATCAGACTTACCATTCCTATGAAGAGATCACCAGCATCCCGGACAGGCTCCGCTGGCTCAGACACAGCAAGGGACTGATGC
>JAEDNR010000118.1 GCA_016302405.1 Oscillospiraceae bacterium | reverse complement strand
CCCCCCTCGTAAACGCGGGGGGCAAGGCGTCTAACCACCCGTGTACCTTAACTGCTCGCCAAATTCCAATTTGTTGGTGTGCTTAATAATGATAACCTTAATTCCCGATTGCGGAACGCATAAACGCGTCCCCTATGGCATGAACCAACTCCCGGCGGGTCAGGGCGCAGACGACTTAAGACCCGGTCCGTTACGGCTTGTCCTCCGGCGCTGCCGGCTTCAATTCGCCCCGGTCCTCCAGATCCCGAAGGATGGAGGCATAAAACGTTTCGTCGATCTTATACTTTTTCAGATAGATGAAGAAGCCTGCCACGATCATCACCAGGGGAATCGCGAACATGGCAGCCTTTACCGTAGCCTGGCCTGCCAGGCCAATGGCGGCAGCGGTTTCCTCCCCCCGTTTGATCCCGGAGAGGATCAGGGCAATGCTGATAATGCCGGTGGACAGGGCGCCGCCGATCTTATTGACCAGGGGTTGGATGGAGAAGGTGACAGACTCGTTCCGCTTGCGCAGCTTCCACTGTCCGTACTCAATGGTGTCCGCCAGGAACATGAGCATCAGCAGCTGAATAAAAGCCTGACCGATGAACAGCAGGATGGCGGAGACAGCAATGAGTATCAGGGAGTGCTCCGCGAAGAAGAATACCAGATAACCCGCCAGCACCAGCACGGTTGCCCCGGAGTAGAGCTGCCGCCGGTTGAACCGCTTTGAAAACAGGGGAAATACCCCCAGGGCCGCCAGCTGGGCCACGCCGCAGACGGCAGCCAGCACGGCGTACATATTTTCGTTGCCGAACAGGTACTTCATATAGTAGATGGCAAAGCCGGTGGTGGTGCAGTAGCCAACCTGAAACAGGGCCATGGCCAGGGTGGTCCACAGGAGCTGATCGTTTTTGGAAATCGCTTGCCACATCTGCCGGAGGGTGGTCTTTTCCTCCGATTGGACGATGGAGCGGTCCTCTTTTACGCCGAAAAGGGGGAAGCAAAGGAAACCAAGGTAGAACACGCACATGGCGCAGGCCACCAGGAACCAGGCCTTCGGCGTGTCACCCAGGGCCTGGGTAATGGGCTGCCAGCCGATCATAATGGCGAACATACCCACATTGGCGCAGATCCGGGCGAAGGCACCGTTCTTTTCCCGCTGCTTCTGATCCGTGGTCAGGGCGGGCAGGAGCGTCCAGTAGGCAATGTCGTTGATGCCGTAGCTGATGTCCCACAAAAGGTAGGCGACCCCGAAGAGGATAATGAAGCCCCAGCCGGTGCCGATATTGCCGAAAAGCATCAGGTAGAAAATGACGCTGGCCACACCGCCCACCAGGATCGCAGGCTTGAATTTCCCCCAGGGGGAATGGATGTTGTCAATAATCAGGCCCGTAATGGGATCATTCAGGGCGTCGAATATCCGAAGAACCGACAACACCATGCTGGTGGCGGCAAACACCCAAAGGGGCAGGGAAAGGACATCTGACAGGAAGTACAAAATCGCGTTGGACTCAAAGGCGTAAAACATGTCTCTGCCCACAGTGCCCAGACCGAAAAAGTACTTGTTCCGTTTGTTTTGTTTCTCCATTGTAAATGGCCTCCTTCAAGGAAGTGGTTTTTCTCTATTGTATCCGTTATTTTTTACAGTGTCAACGTATTTTTGGGGTGACATTTCCGTCATTATGTGGTACAATGGCCGGGAGGTGACGAATATGGAACATACGCGGTGGTACAAGGACCTGGTTTTCTACCAGATCTGGCCCAGGAGCTTCTATGACGGCGACGGTGACGGCATGGGAGACCTCTGGGGCGTTTATGAGAAGCTGGACTATCTGAAGTCCCTGGGGATGGACGGCATCTGGTTTTCACCTCTGTACCCCTCTCCTGGCGCGGATTGCGGGTATGACATTTCAAATTATATGGATATTGCCCCGGAGTACGGCGGCATGGAGGCTTTTCAGAAGGTTTTGCAGGGTGCCCATGACCGGGGCATGAAGGTCATCATGGATCTGGTGGTAAATCACACCAGCGACGAGCATCCCTGGTTCCAGAAAAGCCGCCGCAGGGAGGACCCTTACACCGATTACTATATCTGGCGGCCCGGCAAAAAGAATGGCAAGCTGCCCAATAACTGGGACAGCTGCTTTGAGGGCAAGGCGTGGCAGTATGACGAGGTCCGGGGCGAATACTATATGCATATCTTTGCCGTGAAGCAGCCGGATCTCAACATGGATAATCCCCTGGTGCGCCAGGAAGTGAAGAAGATTTTAAGATTCTGGCTGGATCTGGGCGTGGACGGCTTCCGGGAGGATGTCATTACTTACATTTCCAAAAAAGAGAGGCTTCCCAATGACTATCTGATGCCTGCCAGCAAGGGCATCCGCTTCTATAACCACGGCCCTCATATCCACGAGTACCTGTCGGAGTTTTACCGGGATGTGCTGGCGGATTACGATTGCATGACCCTGGCGGAAGCGCCGTTGGTTTCCCCGAAAAAGGCCCTCGCCTACATTGCCGAGAAGCCGGGCGGGCAGATCGATATGATGATCCAGTTTCAGAGCATGTGCGCCGACTGCCTGTTTACGGACTACATCCATATGCCCTTTTCTCTGCGCAGGCTGAAACATGCCTGGAGCACCTGGCAGAAGAAGCTGGACGGCAAGGGCTGGAATATGCTCTACCTGGAAAACCACGACCATCCCCGGATCATTTCCCGCTACGGAAGCGAACGGTTCCGGACAGAAAGCGGTAAGATGCTGGCGGCGGCCTACCTGTTCCAAAAGGGCACCCCCTTTATCTACCAGGGTCAGGAGATCGGCATGACCAACTGGCGGCCCCAGAGCCCGGATATGTATGAGGATATTCAGACCCGGTGGCAGTATGAGAATACCGCGCTGCACCTGTCGGAGGGGAAAAGGCTTCGCCGGATGTGGCTTGCCTCCCGGGATTCCGCCCGGACGCCGGTCCAGTGGACCGCCGGGGAAAACGCCGGGTTTACTACCGGAAAACCGTGGTTTTATGTAAACCCAAACTACCGGGAGGTCAACGTGGAGGCGGAGGAAAAGGATCCCGACTCCCTGCTGAACTTCTATAAAAAGGCAATCGCCCTGCGCAAGTCCCTGGAAGTCGTCCGCAGCGGCAGCTACCGGGAGTACAACGCCCTTTCCTCCCGGCGGTATACCTACAGCCGGATCAGCGAAAACGAAAAGCTTCTGGTGCTGTGCTCCTTTGTCGACGAACCGATCCCCCTGAAAGTGCCCAGAGGCTTTGATTTATCCAAAGCCCGGCTGGTGCTGCAAAATAATAGGGAGCCGCAGGAGAAAACCCTCCAGCCCTACGAGACCCGGGTGTACTATTGGGGCAACGGCGTAAAATGAATTACGCATATCGGCTGTTATTCAGAAATCAGATAAATTGGGAATTTGGCGGACCAACCGTAAAAGCATCGTAGGGGACGGGTTTCCCGTCCCGC
>JAEDNR010000034.1 GCA_016302405.1 Oscillospiraceae bacterium | reverse complement strand
CTAGCGCAGGGACACCCCCCTCACAAGTGCGGGGGGCAAGGCGTCTAACCACCCGCGTACCAAAACTCCCCGCCAAATACCAATTTGTCCCACCGAACCCTTTATACAGCTTTTCTTATAGAAACATAGAAACAGAAAACCGGAAGGAGATCCGCCATGTACAAAATCGAGACCCATCTGCATACCAACCATGTCAGCAAGTGCGGCCATCTGGACGCCGCCGCCATCGCCAGGGGCTACGCCGACGCAGGCTACAGCGCCCTCATCGTTACGGACCACTATAACCGCACCACCTTTGACTTCCTGGGCATCGACCCAGCCGGTCCCGGGGACAAGCTGGGGGCCTTCCTGGACGGCTACCGCCGGGTCCGGGAGGAAGCGGGAAAGCTGGGCATCCGGGTCTTCCGGGGGGCGGAGCTGCGCTTTGACGAATGCGACAACGACTATCTGCTCTACGGCTGGCTGGACGATCTTCTTTCTGACCCCGAAGCGGTGTTCCGGATGGGTATCGCGGGCTTTGCCCCCATTGCCCGGGCTGCCGGCGCTCTGCTCATTCAGGCCCATCCCTACCGCCACTCCTGCACCCCCGCCATCGCCCGGTATCTGGACGGCGTGGAGGTCCGCAACTGCAACCCCCGCCACAACAGCCGCAATGAACGGGCGGAGGAATATGCCCAGGAGTACGGCCTGATCCGCCTCAGCGGCTCCGACTGCCACCGTACCGAGGACATCGGCCTGGGCGGCATTCTGACGGATTATCTCCCCAGCGACGCCCTCAGCATGACCCGCCTGCTCCGCTCCCGCCGGTACGAGCTGCTGTAAGCGCTGCCACATGATGGATAAACCCCGGTAAGAGCAAGGAGGTATCCTTTGCTTTTACCGGGGATTTTCCACTCTGCCACAGGGAAACAGAAGACGGAAAAATTGGAATTTGGCGGGCTGTTTAGGCAGTGGTTTGCGGCCTGATGCGGTATGCGCCAAGGGCTCCCCTGTGTAAGGGGAGCTGTCAGCGAAGCTGACTGAGGGGTTGTAATGGTGGACTTCCCAGTGTGCCCATCGTCAGAACGCACCATGTCCGTTCTGATCCCGTTTCGCCGAGGCTTCATGAAACCCGGAAGATTCTACTGCAAAGTCGTTTCTGCGAACCTTTTCACCGATTCCTCTTCACATGCGATAGATTTCACTGCCAAAATCGCGCCCTCGAACCTTTTCGCCGAAATGCCTCCTGAATGGAAGAGCTGTACCGCACAATCCCTCAGTCGCTTCGCGACAGCTCCCTTTACACAAGGGAGCCTTTGGGTGTACGGCATCCGCCCGCATTCCATTCAACGAAACCACCAAATTCCAATTTATCACTCTTCATTCAGACAAACCATAACAGCGCCGCCTCCCGGAGGAAACCCCGGGAGGCGGCAATTTTTATGCGTAAAATGCGTCCAGATAGGCCAGCACATCCGCTTTGGTGCCCCGGAACACCCCGGGGGTCTCCATCTTCAGGGAGACGCAGGCGGTGGCGTAGCGCAGGGCCTCCGGTACAGAGGCGCCATTTAAGCGCATGGCAAGATAGGAACCGGTGGTGGTGTCCCCCCGGCCCGTCCGGCCGGACAGGTTCCGGGCTTTTACGGGGCAGGTATAGATCTTTTCCCCGTCAAAGGCCAGCATTTCGGTATTGTGGGAAATCAGAATTTCCTTTGCGCCCCAGTCGTGAAGCTGCCGGGCGGCGGCGACACGGTCCGTGGTGCCAGTGAGAATTTCCGCCTCCGCAGCGTCGGTCTTGAGGAAGTCCAGCATGGGAAGATATCGGAGCTTCTCCGCCCAGTCGTGAAATACCAGGCTGCCGTTTTCGTTGTGGCGCAGGAAGCCCTGGGCATCGGCAGCCAGCATTCCCCGGCTTTTCAGCTCCACCAGCAGCTCCCCGGGGAAATCCCCGTAGAGAAGTCCCGCCAGATGGTACATCCGGCATGTTACATCGGGAACCTCTCCGGGCAGGATGGGCCCGGACTGGGCGGCGCAGGCGGCCCGGCGGCGCTCCCGGTCCGGGGTAAAATACTCGTTGCGCATGAGGGTGGTCTTTTCCGAGGGCAGCAGGGCAATGTCTTTCCGGGGCATATCGAAGACATCCAGAATATCCCGGTCTGCTTCCGCGATCTTTACCGCCGCGAAAACCCGCGCCCCGGCGGCCCGGGCCGCGGGGGTGCAGAAGGTCACCGCGCCGCCCACGCTCCGGTCCTCCGCGCCGGTGTAGTCGATATTCACATCCCGGGTTGCCGGGCCCAGGATCATCAGATCATAGTTTTCCATTTTCTTTTTCCTCCTATTTCCGCTTCGGCAAATTGACAATAGGAATATTTAATTGACAATTGACAATTGACAATGGACAATTAAGGAATCCCTTCGGGATGATTGAAATATGTAAAAAATGTCCAAAAACAATTGGATTTCTTTTAAAATCGTCCCGCAGGGACACCACAATTGTCAACTGTCAATTGTCAATTGTCAATTCGGACGAAGTCCGCTAAATATTCCTTTCCCCGATATTTCCTGTCCGGGGCCGGACGCGGCCCTGTGGGGACGGCCTGCCCAGCCGCCCCCACAGCTTTTTGGAAACGCGCCCCAAACGCGAATATTATATCAGAACAAATGGAATCTGACAACCACCGAAGCGAAAACAATGGAGACCATACTCAGCAGCTTGATCAGAATGTTGATGGCGGGGCCGGAGGTGTCCTTGAAGGGATCACCGATGGTATCGCCCACGATGGCGGACTTGTCGTTTTCACTGCCCTTGCCGCCGCAGTGGCCCACCTCGATGTACTTCTTGGCGTTATCCCAGGCGCCGCCGGAGTTGGACATGAACACGGCCAGCAGGAAGCCGGAAATGGTGGCGCCGCAGAGCATACCGATCACCCCGTCGGGGCCCAGCAGGAAGCCGGTGGCGATGGGCACTACCACGCCAACCAGGGTGGGAACGACCATTTCTTTCAGGCTGGATTTGGTGCAGATGTCTACGCAGCTTTCGTAGTCCGCATCGGCGGTGCCATCCAGCAGGCCCTTGATCTCCCGGAACTGACGGCGGACCTCCAGAACCACGGTGTGTGCCGCCCGTCCGATGGCACCCATGGTGATTGCCGCGAAGATGAACGGCAGGCAGGCGCCCACAAGCACGCCCACGAGAACCACGGGGTTCATGATGCTCATGTCGAGGACCATCTCAGGATCGATTGCCCGGACCTTATCCGTATAGTTGGCGATGAGGGCCAGGGCGGTCAGAGCGGCGGAGCCGATGGCGAAGCCCTTGCCGGTAGCGGCTGTGGTGTTGCCCAGGGAATCCAGAGCGTCTGTGCGCTCCCGGACCACGCTCTCCAGACCCGCCATCTGGGCGATGCCTCCGGCGTTATCGGCAACGGGGCCGTAGGCGTCGGTAGCCAGGGTGATGCCCAGGGTGGACAGCATGCCCACGGCAGCCAGGGCGATACCGTACAGGCCCAGGGCGGGCTTTCCGTTGCCGGTAATGCCCATGCCAGAGCACAGGTAGGAAACCAGAATGCAGACGCCTACGATAACAACGGGCATGGCGGTGGACTTCATGCCCAGGCTGATGCCGTCGATAATCAGGGTGGCGGTGCCGGTCTCGGAGGAATTTGCCAGGTTCTTGGTGGGCTTATAGGTATCGGAGGTGTAGTACTCGGTGAACCGGCCAATCAGCACGCCGGAAACCAGACCCGCGAGGATGGCAACGTACAGGCCGATATTCTCCCAGCCCAGCAGCAGCCACACCAGAGGGAAGGCAGCAACGGCAATGATAATGGCGGCAGTGTTGGTGCCCCGGCGCAGGGCCTTGAGCAGGTCGAGCTGATCGGTGGACTCACCGGTGTGCACCAGGAAGGAGCCGATAATGGAGGCCACAACGCCGATGGCCGCCAGCAGCAGCGGCACGGCAAAGGCGTTCATACGGTCCACGGCTTCCACATAGTTGAAAGCGGTGACGCCCAGGGCGCAGGCGGAGATCAGGGAGCCAACATAGGATTCATACAGGTCCGCGCCCATGCCGGCCACGTCGCCCACATTGTCGCCCACGTTGTCGGCAATGGCGGCGGGGTTCCGGGGGTCATCCTCGGGGATGCCCGCTTCCACCTTGCCCACCAGGTCAGCGCCCACGTCGGCAGCCTTGGTGAAGATGCCGCCGCCCACCCGGGCAAACAGGGCCATGGAGCTGGCGCCCATGCCGAAGGTCAGCATGGCGGAAGTGATGGCCTCCATCTCCAGATGGAAGAGGTAGCGCAGGATCAGGTACCAGGCGGTAATGTCAAACAGGCCCAGGCCAACCACGGTAAAGCCCATAACGGTACCGGCGGAGAAGGCTACCCGCAGGCCCGCGTTCAGGCCCTGCCGGCAGGCGTTGGCGGTGCGGGCATTGGACGAAGTGGCGATTTTCATGCCCACATAGCCGCTGAGACCGGAGAAGAAGCCGCCGGTGACGAAAGCGAAGGGAACGAACCAGGTCAGAAAGCCGAGGGCTGCCATGGCGCACAGCACGCAGAACATGCAGCCGAAGAAGATGACGACCACGGTGTACTGCCGGTGCAGGTAGGCTTTTGCGCCGGCGCGGATGAAGGAAGCGATCTTCTTCATAAGGTCGGTTCCCTCGTCAACGGACAGGGCGCGCTTTGCCATCAGGACGGCAAAGACCAGCGCGCCAATGGAACCCAGGGCGGCAAAAAGGATGAACAGTTGGCTCATTTCATAATCCTCCATTCTGTGTTGGCTCCCGGGAAATCCCGCAAAAAAGGGGGAATTTCCCTTGATCTAAGCCAAAAAAGTTGACAAAAACCCTACCTGGAGAAAACCTCGTTTTTTTGCCGTTCCCCAGGCTGTCTATTTCGTTAATCCGAAGCCTTTCCCTTACGGGAAACGCGATTATCCCTCAGTTTCGGGCAGAGCTCTCACACCCGGGCCCGGGCAACGGTGACGGAACTGGTGCGTTCATCGCTGGTCAGGGCAGTGAAGAACTGCTGCTCCCGTTCCGCGGCTCCTCTGCCGGGGAAATTCACCTTGAACTCAATCCGGAAGGTGTGCTTGTCCTCCGCTTCCTCCACCTCCGTGGAGGTCACGATGCCGTCCGCCTCGGCAGCCAGCCGGCGGATCAGGTCCAGGACATAGGCAATGTCCGTACAGGTGGCGCTGAAGGCGTACAAAGCGTAGTTGTTTTTCATCAGCAGCGTCTGCAGCCGCTCAAAAATCGTCAGGGTCACCAGCATGCAGCCGGCACCCACGAAGCCCACCGCGTAGTAGCCCGCGCCCATGGCGACACCCAGGCAGGCAACTGCCCAGATACTGGCTGCCGTGGTCAGACCCTTGATGGTAGGACCTTCCTTCAAAATGGTTCCGGCTCCCAAAAAACCGATACCGGTAATGACCTGGGCACTGAGCCGGGCAGGGTCCGGGGTCGCGCCATAGGGTCGATACTGGGCAAAGAGCAGCTGACTGGTCACCATTACCACGCAGGCACCCAGCGCAACCAGCATATGGGTACGCATACCCGCCGGGCGGTGGGTGAATTCCCGCTCCGTACCGATAATCGCGCCTACCAGCATGGCAGACATCATACGCAGCAGAATATCCCAGGCGTTCAGGCTAATGGCAGCCATGTCCACAGTGGGAAGAGCAGCCGTAAGCATTCGAATCAACCTCCGTCTTGGGCTGCTTCCGGAAACCGGTCAGTTTTCCGGAAGCGTCCCGAAATGATCTTTTGTAATCCCGGTCAGCGGTAACGGGTACCGCCTCCCTGGGTCATGCAGTCGTAAGCCTTTTTGACCTTGGCGTAGTTGCCGTCCCGGTCCAGGGCAATGCCCCGGCCCACGCCGTCCACAATGGTGCCCCGGCCCAGCTTGCGCAGCTTTTCGTCCAGAGCCCGGAGCATGGCGGGGGCGCTGCCCGGCTCGGTGGACCGGCCGTCAAAGATGATGTGGTAGTAAACATGCTCCACACCCTCTGCCATTTCGGTGAGCATCAGCGGATAGTCGATGCAGCCGTGGCTGGACTTTTCCGTCAGATAGGCAATGAGGTGCAGGTCGCCCTGCTTTCTTGCCCCCTCGATGGCATGGAGGAAAATGGGATTGGTCATGAACGCGCCGCTGCGGATGGCTTCATCCATGCGGACATCGTCCTGGGCAACCACCCGTCCGGCGCCAAGGTTGGAGTGGCCGGCCTCGGAGTTGCCGGGCTTTCCGGCCTTCAGGCCCACATCCTCGCCGGATGCCCGCAGGCGGCAGTTGGGATAGGTCTTCAGCAGCGCGTCCCAGGCAGGGGTTTCGGCCAGATAGATGCCGTCGCCGTCGTCGTGGGTGCCGTAGCCCCAGCCGTCCAGGATCACAAGCATCATTTTCTCATTCCGGATCTCCGGCGCGTCGATGAGGGAGGCCCCCGTCATCTCGGCAGGCTGGGGAAGGCCCAGCACCTGCAGCACCGTGGGAGCAACATCTCCCAGCCGCCCGTCGTGGAGGGGCACCTCCCTGCCCTGGGGATCCAGAACCACGAAGGGCACCAGGTTGGTGGTGTGGGCCACATGGGGCTTGCCCTTGGCATCATAAAGGGCTTCGATATTGCCGTGGTCAGCGGTGACCGCCACAAAATACCCGTGCTCCCGGGCATACTCCGTAACCTCGCCCACATAGCGGCTGACGGTAGCTGCCGCTTTCAGCTTGGCCTGGGTATTGGCGGTATGGCCGATGACGTCGCCGTTGGCAAAGTTCGTCAGGATGAAGTCGTAGCCCGTGTCCACGGCGCCCTTGACCTTTTCCGCTACCTCCGGCAGGCTCAGCTCCGGCTTCTGGTCAAAGGGGATGCCCTTGGGAGAGGGAACCCGGACATCGGTCTCTCCGTGGAAGGGCTCATTCCGCCCGCCGTTGAAGAAGAAGGTCACATGGGCGTATTTTTCCGACTCGGCACAGTGGAACTGGGTAAGGCCCGCCTCGCTGATGACCTGGGCCAGGGGCATGACCACCTTTTCCGGTGCGAAGGCAATGGGCAGATCCTTGAATTTGTCGTGGTACATGGTCATGATGACAAATTCCAGATCCGTAAGGTATGGACGGTCAAACTTATCAAAGGCGGGGTCTACAAAGGCTTCCGTCAGCTCGATCTCCCGCTCGCCCCGGCGGCAGCAGAACACCACATGGTCTCCGCCGCGGATCTTGCCCACGGGATTGCCGTTTTCGTCCTCCAGAGCCATGGGCTCCAGAGAGTAGTCCGTCTGCCCCTGGGCGTAGGCGGCTTCCACGGCCCGGGCAAGGGCCTCACCGCCGGTAAACAGTGCTTCCATAGTTCATCCTCCCCCATCAGTCTTTTTCACCGAGAGGCGGGAAAAGATCCAGCAGCTCGGTAAAATGGTGAATAAACGCGTCCGGCTTGTTTTCCTCGGTCACAGTCTGAGGCTTTTTATCGGGGTATTGGACCCCCACGGTCATACCCAGACCCGCCGCCTTGGCACCGATGATGTCCCGGTTCAGGTTGTCTCCCACGAAGCAGGTGCGCTTGGGATCGGCGCCGGTCTCCGCCAGGGCGTAGTAGTAAATGGCGGGGTGGGGCTTGCGGATCAGGCACACGGAGGACTGCTGCACGGACTTAAAGTAGGGCCGCAGGCCGTCTCTATCCAGCCAGTCATCCACTTCTTCCACACCCACCAGGTCACTGACGATGGCCAGGGTATAGCCCCGGCGGTACAGCTCCTTCACGGTGTCGATGCCCCCCTCGGTGACCACCCGCTCACCCTTTGTTTTGCGGTAGGCCCAGGTCATTTCCGCCGCGTGGGCGGCAACCCGATCCTTCGGGAAGTCGTAGGCAAGCCACCGGGTCCACAGAACCTCCACCGGCGCTTCGCAGTAGTAGGTCAGGGCCCACTTGCGGTATTCATCGTACCGGGGCTCAATCACATCCCGGTAAAAATCCTCCGGATCGGTGTCCACCCCCAGGCAGCGGGTGATCACCGCTTTGGCCTGGCGCTGGTACTCCCGGTCCTTCCGGATGACCCGGAAGGTATCCCCCAGGTCGAAAAAGATGGTATCAATACGGTTTTCCATGTTTTCCCCCTCTACTGCAAAAAGGGCAGTTCCAGAATATCCGTAAAGCGGTGGACGATGTAGTCCGGCCGGTTTTCATCGGTAATGGTCTTCTTCGCCAGCTTTTCGGGGCTGATGTAGAGGATGTTGGCGCCGATGTGTGCCGCCTTTGCTCCGGTGATGTCCCGGTTCAGGTTGTCCGCGACGGACGCGCATTCCTCCGGCTTCAGGCCCAGGGCCTCGCAGCCCAGAAAGTACATCTGGGGGTCCGGCTTGCGGATGTGGCAGACAGATGAGAGGATCACCGCGTCAAAATACTGTTCCAGATTGTCGTCCCGCAGCCAGTCGTAAATTTCCGCCTCTCCGATCAGGTTCGAGATGATGCCCAGCTTGTAGCCCCGGGCGTGGAGGGTCTGGATGACCTCCAGACCGCCGTCCACCAGATGCCGCAGTCCCTTGACCTGGCGGTACTGGTAGGTCATCTCGTGGCAGATTTCCCGAAGCTTCTCCTCCGGGTACTCGGGCAGGAGCCATTTGGCCCACAGCTCGTAGTCCCCGGATTCCTTGTTTTCCGTGAGGGCCCATTCCCGGTAGGGCTCGTACCGGCGCTCCACCATATCCATGAACGCCTCTACGTCCTCCGCCCCGGCAAGCTCTGCCATCCGGGCCGCCGCCCGGGCCTCATGCTCGGGCACATGCTCGGCAATGCGGAGGGTGCCCCCCAGGTCAAAGAATACACCTTTGATTTTTTCCATGGCCTTACCCCCTGGCGGGCAGCAGGTCCAGCAGCTCGGGGATGCTACGGATGCGGTAGTCCGGCTGCACGGTGGGGGCCTTGCCCTCCCGGTCGGCGGTGCCCGCGTCCTCAAAGAGGATCATGGCGCCGAAGCCGGCGTTCACGGCACCCTCCACATCCCGCACCGGGTTGTCGCCCACATAGGCGCAGTTTTCCGGTGCGGAGCCGATGCACCGGGCCGCCAGCTGGTAGATGGCGGGATCGGGCTTGCGAAGCCGTACCTTGGAAGAGAGGATCACGGTCTTGAAGCAGTCGGCGACACCATCCCGGCACATCCAGTCGGGGATCTCCGTCTCGGTGACGGTGTTGGCGATGATACCCAGCTTGTAGCCCCGGGCTTTCAGTTCGTGAATCGTCTCCAGGGTGCCCTCGTGGACCACCCGGCGGCCATCATGGTCCCGCCACAGCCGGGTCAGCCGGGCGGCGTTGGGACCCACCACAGACGCGGGGTAATCCGGCAGCAGGTAGTAAAGCCACAGCTCCATTTCGGACACATCCAGAAGCTCCGTTTTGGCAAGCTTGCGGTAGGCCTTCCAGTTCTTTTCCAGCTTGGCAAAGAACACGTCGTGGGATTCGGTGGCGCCCACCAGGCGCATGAGTTCGGCCTCGGCGGCAGCGGCAAATTCCGGGTCCTCCACCACATAGCGAAGGGTAGCGCCCACATCAAAGAAAACGGTATCAATTTTGTTGTTCATTCGGATTCCTCCCAATGTTATTTTTTCAGATTGGTTTTCCCCGCCGGGGGAGAACGATATGAGATATGAGATATGAGATATGAGATATGAGATATGAGATACAAAACAGCAACGGGGAAGTCAGCACAGCAGGCCGAGTTCTCAATAACGTGTCATTCCGAGCCAGCGTGCCGCTTCAGTGGGAATCTCCATCGTCATTGAGGCCGCGTACTAACCGGGGGATTGCCACACTGCTTAAGAGGACTGGTTCGCAATGACCGGGAATTCGGGGTTCGCATTGCCCGGTCATCAAGAATGAGCGGATGGAAATCGGGTCGTAGTCTTTGGCCCCGCTTCTTATGTACCCCCGTTTTCCCGGGCAATGATGTCCGGAATTTCCGCCAGGTCATCAATCAGATAATCCGGTTTCCAGGGGCCGTTTTCGAGGCCCTTGTCCCGGTGAGCAACCCCGGGGTTTCGGATCTGGATCATAAGACGCCACCCTGCCGCCCGGGTGCCCCGGACATCCCGGGAAATGGTGTCGCCCACATAGGCAAGCTCTTCGGGGGCCAGGCCCATTTTTCTCTCCGCGATCCGGAAAATTTCCGGGTCCGGCTTGCGGATGCCCGTGCCGCAGGAGGTGATCACGCAGTCCATAAAACCGTCGATACCGTACTCCGCCAGGAAGTGGGGCACCACGGACCGGGAAATGATATTGCTGATAACGCCCATGCGGATGCCCATGTCCTTCAGGCTCTGCATCGTCTGCGCCAGGTGGGGGCGGCGCATGACCCGCACCCGCTCATAGTCGTACAGGAAGCTCAGCTCCTCCGACATGGGAGAAAGCTGCTCCGGGGTCAAATTCTGCTCCCGCAGGAACCACCGGCTCCAGATTTCAGCAGTAGGAAGCTCCCGCAGGTCCTGCTCCGAATGCTGCTTATATTCCTCGGCATTGACGCTCAGTTGGGCGGCAAGCGCCTCAGGCGTAATATCCAGCCGGATACCGTAGTCCTCCAGCCGCCCGATCACCCGCCGGGCAAACCACACATCCCTGCCGGGTGGGGAATCATTGACATGGAGCGTGCCGCCCAGATCAAATAAAACTGCTCGGATCATCGCATTTCCTCCCTTTCCCAAAGATAGGCGGCGCAGGGACGCGCCGCGTCTCAAACGTTTACGGTCTTTCCGTTTTGATTCTACCCTATTGCGCCCAATTTGTCAACTGCTTTTTGAACTTTTTTTGTTAGAATTTTACCTAAAAATTAATATCTCCGGTATTTTCGTAACTTTTCCGGTAATTTGCGCAAATCTGGCGCAAACAGCCGCAAAAAATTCGCGTCCGTTTCCGCTCTTTCACCGGAATTCTATCTTCCGGGCCTGTTTCTTTGGGGATAATTTACAACGCTGTCCGGCAAATAAAAAGTTTTTTTAAAGAACTGTACAATTTCCACTTGCATTTTTCCGGAAACGCCTTTACAATATAGCTACGAAAACAAAGCGCACATTTCCGTAATGAGGTGACCATATGAAAAACGTTACCATCAAGGATGTGGCCAAGGCCGCCGGGGTTTCTTACTCCACCGTGTCCCGTGCCCTGTCGGACAGCCCCGAGATCAGCGAGGAAACCCGGGGGCGGATCCTGGAAATCTGCAAGGAAATGCACTACACCCCCAACACCGTGGCAAGGTCCATGGTGATGAAAAGCACCAAGCTTCTGGGGCTTATTCTCACCGGCATCAACAACCCCTTTATGTCGGAGCTTTCCTATCACATCGACCGTCAGGCCCGGGCCAGAGGTTACAATATTATCCTGTGCAACTCCTCCCGGGACATTGAGCAGGAGCGGGAGCTTTTTGAGCTGATGATCGGCCGTCAGGTGGACGGCGTGATTCTCCTGCCCGCCGGGCCGGAAAGCTACGAGAGCCTGCAGCCCTTCTTCTCCCGGCTTCCCACGGTGTTCGTGGGCGAAAACCTCCGGGACGCCCAGGAAAGCTATGTCTCCGTGGACAATTTCCGGGGAACCTACATGGGCGTGGAATACCTGTACAAGCTGGGCCACCGGGATATTCTCTATTTCGGCAAACGCCAGGGGAGCACCACCCACCAGCTGCGCAGCGACGGCTACGCAGCCGCCTGTCAGGACTTAGGGCTTACCCCCCAGTACTGCAACAACACCTTTTCCAATACCTCCATTAAATACGGCTACCAGCTTGCCAAGCAGCTGCTGGTCCAGGAGCGGAAGTTTACCGCCATCTTTGCCTCCACCGACACCAACGCCCTGGGCATCATGCAGGCGGCGGAGGAAATGGGGCTGCGGATCCCCCAGGACTTTTCCCTGCTGGGCTTCGACAATATCCGCGACAGCGGCCTGCCCCGCATCGAGCTGACCACCATTGAGCAGCCTATGAAAATGCTGGCCTCCGTGGCCGTCCACACTTTGCTTGAAAAGGTGCAGAACGAGCTGGCGGGCTACACCCACCGGATCCTGACTCCCACTCTTATCGAGCGCTCCTCCTGCCGGCAGATTTAATCGCCTGCCGGATGAGAGGGAACCAGGAAATTGGAATTTGTCGAATTTCCGGTCATTGCGAGCCAGTGCGCACACTGGCGTGGCAATCCCCCGGTTAGACGTGCCACTTCTCATGGATGAATTCCGGAAACGGTGCAAAAGAACGGCCTGCAAGACGATAGGTAGCATGAAATTCGATGGAGATTCCCACGAAAGTAGTGCGCACTGGTTCGGAATGACAGTGTTGTTCGATGCCCTGCTTTCCTCTGCAAATTCCAATTTATCTTTCTCCAAAAACCTCATATGCATTTTTGAAGTCAATACCTCCGCCCGGCGGCATAAGCCGCCGGGCGGCAAATTATCCTTGTGTTTTCCAAGGTTTTCGGGTACAATATGCAAAAGTACGCGCAAAGGGGACCACTATGAAAAAATCACTTCTCTATGCCGCCTGGGGCGGCATGTTTGTTCTGTGCGCCGGACTGGGCTTCCTGCAGGAGCCGAAGGGTGCCGCCCGGGCCGCGCTGACGGTCATTTCCCTGCTGTTCTTCTGCCCGCCGGCAGCGCTTCTGTGGCAGGCTTGTGGAGAAGGGGACCGGCGCACCGCCGCCATTGTCCGAAACCTCTCCGCCGCTTCCCTTTCCCTGACGGCGGTGCTGGTCATTGCGAATATTCTCTCCGCCTTCGGCTCCGATGCCCTGGGTCTTTTCCTCCACGGGATGCTCACCATCGTCTCCGCCCCCATGCTGTGCAGCGGCTATTGGGCGCTGAGCCTGTTTTTATGGGCGTGCCTGCTGATTGCCTCCCTGGCTTTCCCGGGGAAGAGATAAGGAACTCTCCTGCCCGGAGGGCGATTCTACCGCCGGGAGGGTGACTTTTTCCCCGGAAACCGGTATACTGGCTGCAGATACCGGTTTTCATAGTGAAGTGGATTTCGGCACACAGCCCGAATTGACAATTGACAGTTGAAAAGTGTTGTGTCCCTCGGGACGATTTAAAAAAATAGCGCTTGTCTTCGTCCAATTTTTAAATCATCCCGAAGGGATTCCTTAATTGTCAATTGTTCATTGTCAATTGTCAATTAAAATCCGATTTCCCGCTTTTTAAAAATTTACCTGAAAGGATGGTGGCTTTCATGGCTTCCTATCAGATCATAACCGACTCCTGCTGTGACTTCCGGCCGGAGAAATATACCGAGCTGGGACTGACCGCCCAGCCCCTGATGCTCACCTACCGGGGCCATACACGGCCTGACCGCAGCGACGACAGCATCCGCGCTCTTTACGCAGGCCTGCGCGCAGGAGAAGCGGCTTCCACCGCCGCCGTGAATCCCGAGGGGTGGGCCGCCCTGATTCGGGGTGCACTGGACGCGGGGCAGGACGTGCTGGTCATGGCCTTTTCCTCGGGTCTGTCCACCACCTACCAGTCCGCGGTGATCGCCGCCCGGGAGCTGGCGGAAAGCTACCCTGCGCGGAAGATCCTGGTATGCGACACGCTCAGCGCCAGCCTGGGCCAGGGGCTGCTGGTGTGGTACGCTTGCAAAAAGCGGGATGAAGGACTGTCCCTGGAGGAGCTGTACGCCTGGGTGGAGGAATACAAATACCACCTGTGCCACTGGTTCACCGTGGACGACCTGATGTACCTCAAGCGGGGCGGCAGAATCAGCGCCGCCACAGCGGTGCTGGGCACCATGCTCAGCGTCAAGCCCGTGCTCCATATGGATGACGAAGGCCACCTTATCAATATGAGCAAGGCCCGGGGGCGGAAGGCTGCCATTCAGGCCCTGGCCCAGAAAATGGCGGAGCTGGGGGAAGGCTACGACAACAGCACCGTGTTCATCTGCCACGGCGACTGCATCGACGATGCCCAATACCTGGAACAGCTGGTCCGGGAAAAATGCGGCGTTAAAGAGGTGTACATCAATTACACCGGTGCCGTTATCGGCTCCCACTCCGGCCCCGGCACCCTGGCCCTGTTCTTCCTGGGCAAGCACCGGTAAAATAATCTTTTCTTCCCCTGCCGAAAGGCGGGGGATAATTAATGAGGCAGGAAGATAAATTGGATTTTGCAGACGTGAGCGCGCCCCGAACAACATTGTCATTTAAGAATCAGTGCGCACTACTGACCTGGGAATCTCCATCGACTTTCAGTCTGCTTTTCGTCTTACCTCGTAGGGGCGCTCATTGAGCGCCCGCGGAAATGTTCCAATTTTGTAACAAATATCCGGTAAAAGGAACCTTTTCGCCGATAGAAATCTGGATAACAGAAATTTCTCTGCCGGGCGCTCAATGAGCGCCCCTACGGCGTATGACGTTCTTGGCCCCGGAATTCCATGGAGATTGCCACACCAGCGTGCGCGCTGGTTCGCAATGACACGTTCTGACGGTGCGCCAAATTCCAATTTGCCGTACCACAGAACGATACCGAGCGGGTGGTGCTGCACGCAGTGAATCTAAGGCAGCACCGCATAATGGGGCAAGGAGATTCGGCGAGAGATTTTGACACAAGCGAAAGTATGAAAAATGCGGGAATACTGGATGTATTTCCCATTTTTCATACTGCACGATTGGGGCAAAAGATCCGCCGAAGCCCGCAGTACCCATTGTGCGGTGTTGCCCTAAATCTAAATGATTGCCGGGGGCAATCATACCAAAATTAAAAGGGTGAGAACGATTACAGACCACGTTCGTCACGGCTTGTCCGCCGGCACCGCCGGCCACAACTTGTCAGCGGCGACTCGCCGCGGGATTGTTAACGAATAATTCAAATTCTGCCCCTTGACAATTCTGGCACTCTCTGGTATAGTGTGCTTAGCACTCAGGAAGAAAGAGTGCTAAAACAATGTCACTGAAAGGAGGATCTTCATGGAGCTTTCCGAGCGAAAGAAAAAGGTTCTGCGCAGCGTCGTGGACCTGTATATCCGCACCGCCGAGCCCGTGGGCTCCAAGGCCATCGCCGAGCTGCCCGACATGAAATATTCCTCCGCCACCATCCGCAACGAAATGGCGGAGCTGACCACCATGGGCTACCTGGAGCAGCCCCACACCAGCGCCGGGCGGGTCCCCTCCGCCTCCGGCTACCGGCTGTATGTGGATGAGCTGATGATGGACTACCGGCTCAGCGTGGATGAGACCCGTTCCATTAACTCCGCCATCGAGGAAAAGATGCAGCGGGTGGATAAAATGGTGGAAAAGGTCGCTCACCTGGTTTCCCAGGCCACGAACCTGCCCGCCATCAGCGCGGGCATCCGCCCCGCCGGCGCCACCGTGAAGCGGTTCGACCTGATCTTAGCCGGTCAGGGCAGCATTATCTTAGTGCTGATGCTCTCCGACGAGCAGGTAGTGAATAAACTGATCAAGCTTCCCCTGAACGTAACGGAAACCGACCTGAAGCTTCTTTCCGCGGTGCTCAACGCCGCTATGACGGAGCTGGATCCCGCGAGCTTCACGCCGGAGCTTCTGGATAAGGTGATGCGCTCCGCGGGAGCCGCCGCCAGCCTGGTCCCCGTCATCGTGGACTTTACCGCGGAGACCCTGCGCAGCCGCGCCGGCACCAGCGTCACCGTGGCCGGACAGTCCCGGCTCCTGGGGCTTCCCGAGTACCGGGATGTGGATAAGGCTCAGCGGGTGCTGGCCTCCATGGACGGCGACATTTTAAGCGAGCTGCCCGCCGTGATGCAGGGCGCAAACGGCACCAAGGTGCTGGTAGGCCCGGAAAACGTGGCAGACGAGCTGAAGGACACCTCCGTGGTCATGACGAAATTTGACATCGGCGATGGTATGCAGGGCCTGATCGGTGTGGTGGGTCCCACCAGAATGGACTACGCCAAGATCACCGCCCGCCTGAGCTACTTTGCCGAGAGCCTGAGCAAAATGTTTTCCAAGCCGGAAACGCCCCAGCTCCCCGGTTCCACCGGACAGCCCGGTATCCCGGCGAAAAAAGAACCGGATAATCCGAACAGTAAGGAATAGGAGGCCAGAACCGTGGCAAAAAAGTATAAAGAAAAGCAGATCCCAGAAAAGGATGTAAAGGAACCGGAAGTTAAGGAACCGGAAAAGGCTGAACAGGCTCCTCCCGCCGAGGACGCCGCTCCTGAAGCGGCCCCGGAAGCGCCGGTGAAAAAGGATCCCTGGGAGGAAAAATATAACCAGGAGCACGACGCCCATCTGCGGCTGGCTGCCGAGTACGATAACTTCCGCAAGCGGACCATCAAGGAAAAGGAAGCCTCCTACGGCAACGGCAAATCCGACGCCGTACAAAAAATGCTTCCCGTCTACGACAATCTGGAGCGTGCCCTGAAGCAGCCCACCGAGGATGCCGCCTACAAAA
This sequence comes from Oscillospiraceae bacterium, assembly GCA_016302405.1. Classification (GTDB taxonomy): domain Bacteria; phylum Bacillota; class Clostridia; order Oscillospirales; family Oscillospiraceae; genus Faecousia. The sequence continues at coordinate 2,830 of JAEDNR010000034.1, read as the reverse complement.
AGGGCGTGGAGCTGACCATGACCGAGCTCACCAAAATCCTGACGGGCCTGGGCGTGGAAATTTTCGGGGAGCCGGGAGACGCCTTTGATCCCCAGCTTCACAACGCGGTGATGCACACCGAGGACGAAAGCCTGGGCGAGAACGTGGTCAGCCAGGTGTTCCAGAAGGGCTTCAAGCTGGGCGACAAGATCGTCCGTTTCGCCATGGTACAGGTGGCAAATTAAGATATAAGATAGAAGATATTTTTCATCGCGAAGCGATACCGCATCTCATATCTCATATCTTATATCTCATATCTGTCTCTTCCCTTTATAAACATTTAACTTTCATATATTTAGGAGGAAAAAATTATGTCTAAGATTATCGGTATTGACCTTGGTACTACCAATTCCTGTGTAGCCGTCCTGGAAGGCGGCGAACCCGTTGTTATTGCCAACGCCGAGGGCACCCGCACTACCCCCTCCGTGGTCGCTTTCTCCAAGACCGGCGAGCGGATGGTGGGCCAGGTGGCAAAGCGCCAGGCCGTCACCAACGCTGACCGCACCGTGTCTTCCATCAAGCGCCACATGGGTGAAAATTACCACGTCACCATCGACGGCAAGGGCTACACCCCCCAGGAGATCAGCGCCATGATCCTGCAGAAGCTGAAGGCGGACGCGGAGAGCTATCTGGGCCAGACCATCACCGAGGCCGTCATCACCGTTCCCGCCTACTTCTCCGATGCCCAGCGGCAGGCCACCAAGGACGCCGGCAAGATCGCGGGCCTGGATGTAAAGCGTATCATCAACGAGCCCACTGCCGCTGCCCTGGCCTACGGCCTGGATAAGGAGAGCGAGCAGAAGATCATGGTCTACGACCTGGGCGGCGGCACCTTCGATGTATCCATCCTGGACATCGGCGACGGCATCATTGAGGTGCTGGCTACCGCCGGTGACACCCACCTGGGCGGCGACGACTTCGACCAGCGGATCATGGACTACATGGTCGCCGAGTTCAAGAAGTCCGAGGGCATCAATCTGGCCGGTGACAAGGTCGCCATGCAGCGGCTGAAGGAAGCCGCCGAGAAGGCCAAGATCGAGCTGTCCGGCGTGACCTCCACCAACATTAACCTGCCCTATATCACCGCCGATGCCACCGGCCCCAAGCACCTGGATGTGACCCTCACCCGGGCCAAGTTCAATGAGCTCACCGCCGACCTGGTGGAGCGGACCATGAAGCCCGTCCGTCAGGCCATGTCCGACGCCGGCCTCAAGCCCGAGGATCTGCACAAGGTCCTGCTGGTTGGCGGCTCCACCCGTATCCCCGCCGTTCAGGATGCCGTGAAGGGCATCACCGGCAAGGAAGGCTTCAAGGGCATCAACCCCGACGAGTGCGTGGCCGTGGGCGCTGCCATTCAGGGCGGCGTGCTCACCGGCGATGTGCAGGACATTCTGCTGCTGGATGTCACCCCCCTGTCCCTGGGCATTGAGACCATGGGCGGCGTGTTCACCCGGCTGATCGACCGGAACACCACCATCCCCACCCACAAGAGCCAGATCTTCTCCACCGCCGCTGACGGCCAGACCTCCGTTGAGGTCCATGTCCTCCAGGGCGAGCGGGAAATGGCTGCCTACAATAAGACCCTGGGCCGCTTCCAGCTCACCGGCATCGCTCCCGCGCCCCGGGGCGTGCCCCAGATCGAGGTCACCTTTGACATCGACGCCAACGGCATCGTAAAGGTTTCCGCCAAGGACCTGGGCACCGGCAAGGAGCAGCAGATCTCCATCACCGCCTCCACCAACCTGAGCAAGGAAGACATCGACAAGGCTGTCCGGGAGGCTGAGCAGTACGCCGCCGAGGATAAGGCCCGCAAGGACGAGGTGGACACCCACAACGCCGCCGATCAAACCATCTACCAGACCGAGAAGACTCTGAACGAGCTGGGCGACAAGATCGACGCTTCCGAAAAGGCCTCCATCCAGTCCGCTGTGGATCATCTGAAAGAAGTCAACAAGGGCTCCGATGTGGCCGCCATCAAGGCAGCTACCGAGGAAGTGCAGAAGGCTTTCTACGCGGTTTCCGAGAAGCTGTACCAGCAGGCAGGTCCCCAGCAGGGTGGCTGCGACAACGGCAACTGCGGCAGCCGCGGTAACGACGACGGTGTCGTGGACGCGGACTACGAGACCGTAGACTAAGAAGCTTAACCAAGCCCGAGGGGCGGCCCACGCCGCCCCTCGATTGGCGTTAACTACCTTCCCCTCCGGGGAAGGGGGACCACGAAGTGGTGGATGAGGGAACCCCGTTCATCAACGGAAGCAGTGGCGACCAACGCTCCAGCTTCAGACATGGCACTTCCCAACCCAGACGTATCCGCATTCCCGCCATCTAAGGAGCCATCCCATGGAACGCAGCCCAAACCTCAAAGCCAACGCCCAGGCACTTCGCAAGAACATGACCAAAGAGGAGAATCTCCTCTGGTATCAGTTCCTGCGGCGCTACCCCTGCCAGTTTCGCAGGCAATACGTAATCGGTAATTACATTGTGGATTTCTACTGCCACCGGGCAAAGCTTGTGGTGGAATTGGACGGCTCCCAGCACTATACTCCAGAGGAAATGGAAAAAGATGCCCGCAGAACCCGGTATCTGGAGTCTCTGGGGCTGCAAGTTCTCCGCTTTTCCAATCTCGATGTACTCCGCCGCTTTCGGGGCGTGTGCGAGGCCATCAATCTAACCGTACAGGAACGAACCGCGGCGCATTCACCGGACCGCGGCTGACGAATCAGGTTTCGCCGTTCCTCATCCGCCCCTGCGGGGCACCTTCCCCCCGGGGGAAGGTATTTATCGTGAGGTG
>JAEDNR010000002.1 GCA_016302405.1 Oscillospiraceae bacterium | reverse complement strand
TCTTTTTCTTTGTGCTATTTGACGAAACCTTTCCTTAGTGAGACAGCCCCTTTTGTTTTACCCATACGAAAGCCATAAGAGCTAGTACTAAAAGAACGATGTTCTATACAGAACCATCTTTCACACGATTACGCATCATTCACATGATTTATAGCCGCGCGATATGGCAATCCTTCCACAGACAAGAATAACCGCTGCGGCTCAACACCACAGCGGCTCTGAATTTCACACAAAAACATTGAAAAAACCTGGTTTTAGCGTATATAAACGAAAATAAGCACCGTAATCTTGGTATCAAAATTACGGTGCTTATTTGGTGGGCGAGGCGGGACTTGAACCCGCACGTCCGCAGTGAACACTAGAACCTGAATCTAGCGAGTCTACCAATTCCACCACTCGCCCATATTGTTTCGGTTTCCCTCAACGCTTACGAATTATACCACGGCGTTTCTCATTTGTCAACACTTAATTTCCAAATCTTCCTTTTTTCCTGGGTAACTGTCTGAACGCGGAAACGCATTACCGGTTCAGCCTCCAAACAGCGAAATTCAATACTCCTGCAAATGTAACCCAAAGCAGGTAAGGGATCTGAAGCAGGGAGGCAGCCCTGTCCGCTCGTCCAAAGGCAAGGATCATTAAAAGAATCAGTACCCAAAGCACTGCAAGCCAATAGAAAGAAAGTCCGTAGGCTCCGGCGTTAAAGAACAGCAGGCTCCAGAAGAACTGAAAAATCAGCTGGGCAAAAAAGAGGTTAATTCCTGTTTGCCGCTCACACCTTGGCGCTGCCAGCCAGACCCGGGCCGCGCCGAATCCCATGAGGGCATAGAGCAGAGGCCAAACAACGGTAAACAAGATGGGAGAGGGAGAAAAGGGCGGCTGTACCGCCGCTTCCCGGAATCGTATCATTCCCTCCTGGGTCTGTATTGCAGCGAGAATTCCCACTGCCTCAGAAAGCAGGATCCAGAACAGATAGGTTTTCAGACGCTTTTTCATAAACATTCCCCCCGCTGAAAGCGTATGCTTCCGGCGGGGGGAACATGTCTATTCATAATTCAGAATCTCTTTCGCAATGTAGATGGGGCGGTTTTTTGTTTGTTCAAAGGTTCTGCCCACATATTCTCCGATAATGCCGATACAGAAAAGCTGTACGCTTCCCAGAAGCAGAATGAGAACAATGATGGTGGCGTAGCCAGGTACGTCAATTCCCTTTACCAGTTTCTCAAGAATCACGGCGATAAGGTAAATGATGGCAGCAATCCCGGTCACCCCGCCCAAACAGGTGGCCAGCCGCAGGGGAGCGGTGGAATAACCGATGATGCCCTCCACGGCGTAGTTAAAGAGCTTCCGGAAATTCCACTTAGTGGTGCCGTTTGCTCTGGGCTGAGCGGTGTAGGGAATAAAGCAGGTGCTGTAGCCCACCCAGGCAAAGATCCCCTTGGAGAACCGATGATATTCCGCAAGGTCCAGAATGCTGTCCCGGACGCTGCGGCGGAAGGTGCGGAAGTCGCTGGCATCCGGCTGGAGGGAAACCTTCGACAGGGCGTTAATAATCTTATAGAAACTACGCTTGAAGAAAGAAAGGATTTTTCCCTCTCCCCGACGGTCCTGGTAGGCGGCAACCACATCATATTCCGGTTTGTTGTCCAGAATCTCGGCCATCTGCCGGACCAGCTCAGGTCTCTGCTGCAAGTCTGCATCGATTAAACTGATATATTCGCCGGAGGCATAACGCAGTCCGGCATAGAGCCCAGCCTCTTTTCCAAAATTACGGGAAAAAGAGACTACTTTCACAGGACAGGCCTGGGCAGCAAAGACCTTTTTCAGATTGTGCAGGGTGGCGTCGGTGCTGCCGTCGTCAACAAAGACGATTTCATAGTCATAGCCGCAGCCATCGAAAGCTTTGATCACAGCTTCCTGAAAAGGAATGACATTTTCCGCTTCATTATAGCAGGGGACAACAAGGGAAAGCTTCATACCGTTCACCCGATTTCCTAAAGACTGTTCCCATTATAGGTCAGAACCGCCCATACGTCAAGGGAACTTTTTGCGCCGGCGGGGAAGCAGGCTCAGGTTTTCTTCCATATTTTGAAATTCCTCTTGACAAATTGCCCCCTTTTGGGTATCATAAATCGGTAAAAACACATAGATGGGGAGGTTCCGTACCAGGAAACCTTACAGAGAGTGCGTGTTTGGTGGGAGCGCATGGGTTTTGTGCGGATGGTCGCCCCGGAGTGGACCGCCTGAACAGCAGTAGGGCGGTACGGCTGCGCCCGTTACAGCGTCTTAAGAGCCGGGGAAACCCGGAATTCAGGTGGTACCGCGGAAATCTTTTCGCCCTGAGCTTACGCTCAGGGCGTTTCTTTTTGGAGGGATAGAAAATGCAGCGAGAATTACCGAAGGTGTATGACCCCAAAGCAGTGGAAAGCCGGATCTACGAAATGTGGGAAAAGGGCGGCTATTTCCATGCGGAACGGGAGGATGGAAAGAAGCCCTTTACCATCGTAATGCCCCCACCCAACGTTACCGGGCAGCTTCATATGGGCCATGCAATGGACGCCACTTTGCAGGATACCCTGATCCGCTTTAAGCGTATGCAGGGTTACAACGCCCTGTGGATTCCCGGCGTGGACCATGCGGGCATCGCTACCCAGATCAAGGTGGAGGAGGAGCTCCGCAAGGAGGGCAAAACCCGCTATGACCTGGGCCGGGAAAAGTTCCTGGAAAAGGTCTGGGACTGGAAGCACCGGTACGGCAACCGGATCGTGGAGCAGCAGAAGAAGCTGGGCGCTTCCTGCGACTGGGACAGGGCCAGATTTACCATGGACGAGGGCTGCTCCAAGGCTGTGCGGGAGGTGTTTGTCTCCCTGTACGAAAAGGGTCTCATTTATAAGGGCAACAGAATCATCAACTGGTGCCCCCACTGCGTCACCGCTCTGTCCGACGCGGAGGTGGAATATGTGGATAAGCCCGGTCATCTGTGGCATATCCGGTATCCCCTTACCGACGGCAGCGGGGAAGTGGTGGTGGCGACTACCCGTCCGGAAACCATGCTGGGCGACAGCGGCGTGTGCGTGAATCCCGCCGACGAGCGCTACAAGAACATTGTGGGCAAGACCGTGACCCTGCCCCTGGTGAATAAACAGATCCCCATTGTGGCGGATGACTATGCCGAGATGGAGTTCGGCACCGGCTGCGTGAAAATGACCCCTGCCCATGACCCCAACGACTTTGAGGTGGGTATGCGCCATAACCTGGAGGTTATCCGGGTGCTGGACGACAACGGCCGGGTGAATGCTATGGGTGGAAAGTACCAGGGCCTGGACCGGTATGAAGCCCGGAAGCAGATTGTTGCCGATCTGGAAGCGGGCGGCTACCTGGTGAAGGTGGAAGACTATTCCCACAGTGTGGGCACCTGCTACCGCTGCCACAACGATGTGGAGCCCATTATCTCCGACCAGTGGTTCGTGAAAATGAAGCCCCTGGCAGAAGAAGCCATCCGGGTGGTGAAGGACGGACAGACGAAGTTTGTCCCCGAGCGGTTCAGCAAGACTTACCTCAACTGGATGGAAAATGTCCGCGACTGGTGCATTTCCCGGCAGCTCTGGTGGGGCCATCAGATCCCAGCCTGGACCTGCGCCGACTGCGGCCACATCACCGTGTCCCGGGAGGATGCCTGTAAGTGTGAAAAGTGCGGAAGCACCCACATTCAGCGGGATCCCGATGTGCTGGATACCTGGTTTTCTTCCGCTTTGTGGCCCTTTGAGGTCCTGGGCTGGCCGGAAAAGACCGCGGATCTGGATTACTTCTATCCCACGGATGTGCTGGTGACGGGCTATGACATCATCTTCTTCTGGGTGGCCCGGATGATCTTCTCCGGCTGTGAGCACACCGGGAAGACACCCTTCCACACCGTCCTGATCCATGGCCTGGTCCGGGATGACAAGGGCCGTAAGATGAGCAAATCCCTTGGAAACGGTATTGACCCCCTGGATATGATCGACCGTTACGGCTGTGACGCCCTGCGGATGAACATGATCACCGGCAACTCCCCCGGAAATGATATGCGTTTCTATGTGGAGCGCTGCGAGGCAATGCGCAACTTTGCCAACAAGCTGTGGAATGCCTCCCGGTATGTGATGATGAACCTGCCGGAGGACGGCGAAAACCGGCTGCCGGATCTGGACAAGCTGGAAATTGCCGACAAGTGGGTGCTGTCCAAGCTGAATACACTCATTGCCGAAGCCACGGAAAACCTGGAAAAGTATGAACTGGGTATTGCCGTTCAGAAGATCTACGACTTCGTCTGGGATACCTACTGCGACTGGTATATTGAACTGACGAAGGCAAGGCTTTACAGCGAGGATCCGGAGCGGAAGAAAACCGCCCTGCAGGTGCTGGTGTATGTGCTGGATCAGCTGCTTCGGCTGCTGCATCCCTTTATGCCTTTCATCACCGAGGAAATCTGGCAGAGCCTGCCCCATGACGGCCCGGCCCTGATTCGCGCCAGCTGGCCTGCGTTCCGGCAGGAGCTGGCCTTCCGGGAAGAGGAAGACCACATGGAGTCCGTGATGAATGCCATCCGGGCGATTCGGAACCGCCGGGCGGAGATGAATGTGCCTCCGTCCAAAAAGGCCAGTCTCTATGTGCTGACCGCCAAGCCGGCAGTGTTCCGGGAGGGCGCGGACTTTGTGGAGCGTCTTGCCTATGCGGACAGCGTGACCGTTCTGGAAAATGCCCCGGAGAATCTGGATGGTATGCTCTCCTGCGCTACCTCTGACGCAAAGCTCTATATCCCCATGGGACAGCTTGTAGACGCTGCTAAGGAGCTGGAGCGGATCGATAAGGAGCTGGAAAAGGCAAGAAAGAACCTGGCCTCCCTGGAGGGCAAACTCAGCAACGAGAAGTTTGTTTCCCGCGCCCCGGAGGCTGTCGTGAATGCCGAGCGGGAAAAAGCCCGGAAAGCCCGGGATCTGATCGCCGGTCTGGAACAGAGCCGGGCAGAATTTGAAAAGCTGCTGTAAAGGCTCAAAAGGAAATCGGAATGCGGAGCGTAAATCTACGGATTTGCGCTCCGCGCTATTTTTTTGGTTTCCTGATTCCGACTGCTATTTCGCCTGGCGGTGATTATACTGATAGGAAACCGGAAAAAGAAAACTTCCGGGGAAGATACGAAGGAGGAATTTCTATGCATTTTACCAGCTTCCTGGAGGATGGGCGGCTGACCATCGCCCTGACGGGAGAGATCGACCACCATTGTGCCAAAGCCTATATTCAAGTCATCGCGTCCAAGATCGAGGCCTATATGCCGGATGTCTGTATTCTGGATTTCCGGGATGTGACCTTTGTGGATTCATCCGGCATTGCGGTGGTCATTAACGCTTTGCGTAATATGGCTCAGATTGAGGGGAAACTGTTGCTCACGGGTATTTCGCCCCAGCCTATGAAGGTGTTCCGGGCATCGGGAATTGATAAGCTGGTGGAAATGAAGGAGGCCGTGTTATGAAATTCCAAAATTATATGATCCTGGAGTTCCCCAGCCGCTCCGCCAACGAAGCCTTTGCCCGCAGCGCGGTAGCCTGTTTCGCGGCTCAGATGGACCCGACCCTGGAGGAATTGGGGGACATCCGTACCGCCGTTTCCGAAGCGGTGACAAACTGCATTGTCCACGCCTACCCCGAAGGACTGGGAACCATTATGCTGCGCTGTCGGATCCTGAAAGACAATACTCTGGATATCGTCATCAAGGACAAGGGTGTGGGGATTCCGAATGTGGAGCAGGCAAGACGCCCCGCCTATACCACCGGGGGAAGTGAGCGCAGCGGCATGGGCTTTACTATCATGGAAAGTTTCATGACGGACCTGGAAATTTCCTCCGCCCCGGGCAAGGGCACCTCGGTACATATGCGCCGGAAGCTCCAGCGAAAGCAATGAGCAGGCAGGAGGAACTGATTGCCAGAGCCAAGGCAGGAGACCGGGAGGCGTCGGAAGCCCTGGTCCAGGAGAATGCTGGCCTCATATGGTCCGTCGCCCGGCGGTTTGTGGGCAGGGGGACGGAGACAGAGGATCTGTACCAGCTGGGGTGCCTGGGGTTTCTCAAAGCGGTGGAGGGGTTTGATCTGGAATTCGGCACCCAGTTTTCCACCTACGCCGTGCCGAAGATTGCCGGAGAGATTCGCCGCTTCCTTCGGGATGACGGAGCCATCAAGGTCTCCCGGGGGATCAAGGAGCAAGCGGCGGCCATCAAAGCGGCCCGGGCAAAACTGACTTCCGAACTGGGCAGGGAACCGACCATCCAGGAAATCTCCGGCTGCACAGGGTATACGCCGGAAGAGATCGCCATGGCGGAGACTGCCACCGCTGCCACGGAATCCATTCAGCGGGAAACCGGGGAGGAAGGCTTTACCCTGGAAAACGTTCTGACCGATACGGAGTCGGAGGAACGGATGGTGGAAAAAATCGCCCTCCGTCAGGCGGTGGAGGGCCTTCCGGAGCGGGAGCGGCAGGTGATCCAGCTGCGGTATTACCACGGACTGACCCAACAGCGGGCGGCAAAGGTCCTTTCCGTCAGCCAGGTCCAGGTTTCCCGGATCGAAAAAAAGGCTCTGGAAATGCTGCGGGAAACCATGGGCGGGTAGATAGCCGCAGAGTGTCTGCCGAAAAAACTTCTTTACCTTTTCCTTGTTTTGGAGTAAAATAGACGCATCCTAACAGAATGATACAGGTGCGTCATGACAGAATTATGTAAATCCCGTTTTCTTGCCGCCCGGCGGCAGTATATTGCTTCCCAGTTTTCCCAGCTCAACGATATGCAGCGCCAGGCGGTTCTGACTACACAGGGTCCGCTGCTGCTTCTGGCGGGAGCCGGAAGCGGAAAAACCACGGTTTTGATAAACCGGATCGCGAATCTTCTGCGATTTGGCTGTGCCAGCGACAGCGATTTTGTTCCCGAAACTGTAACGGAGGAAGATGTTTCGTTCCTGGAAGCTCTCTGTGAACCCCTTTCAGATGAGGACAGGTTCCGCGCGGACCGGCTGTGTGCTCTGGACCCGGCTGTACCGTGGAGCGTGATTGCCATTACCTTTACCAACAAAGCGGCAAATGAAATGAAGGATCGGCTGTCCGCTCTCCTGGGGCCCCAGGCGGAGGACATTTGGGCCATGACCTTCCACTCCGCCTGCTGCCGGATTCTCCGGAGGGATATTGACCGGATGGGCTATACCCGCAGCTTTACCATCTACGATACGTCGGATTCTGAGCGGATCATGAAGGGAATCATTTCGGACATGGGCCTGGATGACAAGACCTTTCCCGCCCGGTATGTCCTGGGCGCCATCAGCCGCCAGAAGGACCGTATGATCGCTCCCGGGCAGATGCTGGGCAGGGCGGAGGAAAAGAATGACCTGAAAGCCATCCAAATTGCCAAAGCCTATGAAAAATACCAGCAGCGGCTGAAGGACAATAACGCGCTTGATTTTGACGACATCATCTATGTGACGGTGCAGCTCCTGCAGCAGTATCCGGAGGTCCGAAGCTATTACCAGCACAAATTCAAGTACATTCTGGTGGACGAGTACCAGGACACCAACCATATGCAGTATCTGCTTGCCTCCCTGCTTGCAGGAGAGCATCACAACCTGTGTGTGGTGGGCGATGACGATCAGAGCATCTACCGTTTCCGGGGCGCGACCATCGACAATATCCTGAACTTTGAGGAGCAGTATCCCGGCTGCCGGACCATCCGGTTGGAGCAGAACTACCGTTCCACCCAGTCCATTCTGAGTGCAGCCAATGCGGTTATCTCCCACAATGTGGGGCGGAAAGGGAAGAAGCTATGGACGGAAAACGCTGCCGGTGATCCCATTACCGTTTATGAGGCGGCGGATGAGGGCGGGGAGGGCAATTTTGTCGCGGGCCAGATCCTCTCCCGTTCCCGGGGGAAGAATCTGAAGGATTACGCAATTCTCTACCGGACCAATGCCCAGTCCAACGCTCTGGAATACGCCATGAAGCGCAACGGGATCCCTTACCGTGTCATTGGCGGCACCCGTTTCTTTGACCGGGCTGAGGTCAAGGACATGCTGTCCTACCTGTGTGTAGTGAATAACCCCGCTGACGATCTGCGTCTGAAGCGCATCATTAACAATCCACCCCGGGGTTTGGGGCCCAAGACGATTGAGGTTGCGGAGCGCCTGGCGGAGGCAGAGGAAAAGCCCCTGTACGCGGTGATCGAGGACCCCGGCTCTTATGCGGCCCTGGAAAAGCCCGCACCCAAGCTGCGGCAGTTTACCGGACTGATTGCCGGTATGCAGGCCCTTCTGGAAAGCGGAATTCCTCTGCCGGACTTCTACGATGAGCTTGTTGCCCGCTCCGGCTACGCGGATATGCTTATTGCCAAGCCGACGGAAGAAAATAAGACAAGGCTTGAAAATATCCGAGAGCTGAAATCCAGCATTCAGACCTACATGGAAAACGCCGAGACCCCCACGCTGGCAGGCTTCCTGGAGGAAGTGGCCCTGTATACGGATATTGAAGAATACCATGATGGGGACGACGCTGTGGTTATGATGACCATGCATTCGGCCAAGGGTTTGGAGTTTCCCAATGTGTTCCTGGTGGGCATGGAGGACGGCCTGTTCCCCGGGACCCGGGCCATCGGGGACCCGGAGGAAATGGAGGAAGAACGGCGGCTTTGCTATGTGGCCATCACCCGGGCGAAAAAGGAGCTGATCGTCAGCTACGCAAGGCAGCGGATGATCTACGGCAGAACCTCGTCAAGCCTGCCCTCCCGTTTCCTGAAAGAGCTTCCTGAGGAGCTGATTACCCACCGGGGCGGATTCCAGAGCCGTTCCGAGCACCGCCCGGAGAGGTACGCACAGGCGCACAGCCGCCCGGTGCAGCACCGTACATCCACCTTAAGCAGCTTTTCGCCTGCCCCAGCCGGAAAGGTGCTGGATCTGAATCCGGGTGACATGGTCAGCCATGCCGCGTTTGGACGGGGAATGGTGCTGACCGTTTTGAAAATGGGCGGGGATGCCCTTTTGGAAATTGCCTTTGATGATATTGGCACCAAGAAGCTGATGGCAAAAACCGCTTCCCAGTTCCTGACAAAACTGTCATAGGGAATACGTATAATCCCATCCCTCCCGGCATAGCCTTTCCCGGGAGGGATGGTCATGGCAAGAAGACTGCGGCGTTTTCTTGGGTTACTGGTATTTCTGCTTGCCCTGGCGCTTTCCAGCTTTGTACTTTTTCGGGGAAAGTATCGCCCCGTGATCCGGAGCCTTGCGGAAACCCAGGTAAAGAATGCCACCTCGGATCTGACCAACGATGCCATCGCGAAGCAGATCGCCGCGGGAAACATTGCCTATGACCGGATCGTCTATTTTGAAAAAGACCTGAATGGCCGGATTACAGCCCTGAAAACCAATATTGGGGAGATCAACCGGCTGAAAACCGACATCCTGAATATTATCAATGATGAGATTCTGGCCCTTGACACTTCGGATATCGGGATCCCCCTGGGGAGCCTGCTTCTGCCGGAGTTCTTTTCTGGCAAGGGCCCGGTGATTCCCGTCCGCATTCTTTCCATCCGGAACAGCGACGCTGTTTTTGCCAGTGATTTCAGTCAGGCAGGGATCAATCAGACCCTGCATAGGCTTAACATGCAGGTCAGCATTGATGTGGCGGTGCTGGTGCTGGGGCAGGCCAGCAGCTTTACCGTGACCAGTGAGGTGGTTGTGGCGGAGACCGTGATCGTTGGCGAGGTGCCGGATACTTTTTTACAAACAGGAGGAAGCTATGGAACCGAAAGAGAGAATTGAGGAGCTGACAGCCCTTCTGACAGAAGCGAATTACCGGTATTATGTTCTGGATGACCCACAAATGCCGGATTTTGAATACGACCATCTTCTGCGGGAACTGGAGGAACTGGAAGAAGCCCACCCGGAATTCGCAAGACCGGATTCTCCCACCCAGCGGGTGGGCGGGCAGGCACTGAGCAAATTCCAGGAGGTGACCCATCCGGTACCCCTTATGAGCCTGCAGGATGTATTCAGCATGGAAGAACTGGCGGATTTTCTGGAAAAGACCCAGGGTGGCAGGGAGGTTTCTTTCTCCGTTGAGCCGAAAATTGACGGTCTTTCCGTCGCACTGGAATACGAGAACGGCCGTTTTGTCCGGGGAGCAACCCGGGGAGACGGAAATGTGGGAGAGGATGTGACCGAAAACCTAAAAACCATCCGCTCCATTCCCATGACGGTTGAAAACGCTCCGCCCAGGCTGATCGTTCGGGGCGAGGTATATATGCCCAAAAAGAGCTTTGAAAAGCTGAACGCAGCTCAGGAGGCCGCAGGGAAGCCTCTTTTTGCCAACCCTCGGAATGCCGCCGCAGGTTCTCTGCGCCAGCTGGATCCGAAAATAGCGGCGAAGCGGGGGCTGGATATTCTGATTTTCAATATCCAGCTTGCCGACGGTATTGCCTTCACCAGCCATAGCCAGTCCCTGGAATATCTGAAAAGTCTTCATTTTAAGGTTATCCCTTATAAGCTTCTGTCCTCCGTAAAAGAAATCCAGGAGGAAGTGGAAGCGATCAATGACCGCCGGGATACCCTGCCCTGTGATATTGATGGGGCGGTTGTCAAGGTGGATGATCTGGCTCTGCGGGAGCAGTTGGGCAGTACCGCCAAGTTCCCCCGGTGGGCAGCGGCCTATAAGTATCCTCCGGAAATCAAGGAGACAGTGGTGGAGGACATTCAGGTTCAAGTGGGACGCACCGGTGTGCTCACTCCCAAGGCTGTGGTCCGTCCAGTGCGCCTTGCGGGCACCACTGTGACCAATGCCACGCTGCATAACCAGGACTTTATTTCCCAGCGAGATATTCGGATTGGCGATACGGTGCGAATCCGAAAGGCCGGGGAGATCATTCCGGAAATTTTGGATGTGAACCTTAGCAAGCGCCCGGAGGGGACGGTACCGTATTCTCTTCCGGAACGGTGCCCAATCTGCGGGGCAGCTGTGGAGCGGGATGAAAACGGTGCATTCTTGCGGTGTACCGGAGCAGAGTGTCCCGCCCAGCTCAGCCGGAATATTGCCCATTTCGTCAGTCGGGATGCAATGGATATTGAGGGGCTGGGCAGCGCTATTGTGGAAGCACTCATCGAAAAGGGACTGGTCCGCTCCCCGGCGGATATCTATTATCTGACATTGGACGAAATATCCGGACTGTGGAAATCCGGGACCACGGCAGCAAAAAAACTTCTTGCAGCCATCGAAGACAGCAAGAGCCGGGACCTTGGCAGGCTCATCTATGCTCTGGGTATCCGTCAGGTGGGCGCCAAGACCGGAAAGGTGCTGGCGTCTCATTTCGGCAGCATGGACGCTCTGATGCAGGCGGAGCAGGAGGAACTGATCCAGATTCCGGATGTGGGAGAAATTACGGCGGTCAGTATCTATGAATGGTTCCGCCAGGAGCAGTCCATCCATCTGATCCGGCGTCTGCGGGAAGCGGGCGTGAATTTTGAATGCACACGCACGGTGACGGACACCCGGTTTGCCGGGAAGACCATCGTTCTGACCGGTGCCCTGAGCCGGTTTACCCGGGAGGAAGCCACAGAAAAAATCGAGCTTTTCGGAGGAAAGGCCGCGGGCTCCGTGTCCAAAAAAACCAGCTTTGTGGTTGCGGGAGAAAATGCGGGTTCCAAGGAGCGCAAAGCCCGGGAATTGGGGATCCCCGTTCTTACCGAGGATGAATTCCTGGAAATGCTCCAATAAAATGACATCCACCGGCTTTTTTGCAGCCGGTGGATGTGCTTTTACAGGGAAAAATCTTGGGATTCGTATTTGGAAAAGTCCAGGGCCTTTGGCTTTGGCGGGATCCGCTTGCACGGATCGTACCGGAAGCGAAAGCAGCGGTCTTCGGAGCGTTTTACCCCACGCTTGCTGCAAAGCACCAATCCCTCTTCCATTGTCGTACAGTGGACACAGTAGCCGCAGCAGCGGGCGATCTTTTTCCGGAAAAGCATAGGGAAAACCTCCAGGTTAAGAGAATCATGTAAAAAGGAATACTGCTTTTTATCCATTATACAACGGCTTCCTTGAAAAAGCTACTGCCTTTTTTCGGCATAAAAGGATGACGGCAAGAATGGCGGGGACCGTGCAGTACCATACATGTCCATAGACGGCGGCGCAGGAAAGCGCCAGGGCAAACCCGGTCTGAAGCGCCTTTCCCCATAGATAGGTTTTTACCGGAAGCTTATCCAGCAATGAAATGGTCTGCATGGTGACGCATAAGCCGCCGAAGGACAGCATCCCGGCAGCAAGAAGAAAACGCACCCGGGCATCCGGTATTTGACAGAGCATACAGCATCCATTGCTCAGTTCCAACGCGCCCAGTGCTGCCGTTTTCCAGACAGAAGGCAGGAAGCACAGTGCCCACCGGTCCAGAAAGGCGGCAGCTACCCGGAAGATTATGACCCATCCGCAGACGGATCCCATGACCCGAAGGGCGCTTCCCATGGCGGCGGCGGGGGTAGGGATCTCCCGGGGCGGAAGCTCTGCCCGGGCAGTTCCCGGCCTTGTCAGCAGGGATACAAACAGGGCACTGACGAGGATGATTCCCCATAGAACCCAGGCCATCCATCGTTCCGGAAGACAGGGGCCCACCATGCCGAACAGAAATGCCGGGCCGGGCTGATTGCAGAAAGAAAGCAGTCGGAGAGCATCCTCTTTTTTTAACTGCCCGCTGGCGCATGCTTTTGAGACTTCTTTCGTACCCACGGGATAGCCGCCCAGGAAAGCGCTGAGCAGGAGGGATTCTGCGCCCTCCGGCATGCCGAACAGGCGGCCCAGAGGCCGGAGTAGGGAGCTTTTTCCTCCCCATAGGGCACAGACCAGCACATCGGAGAGCACAAAAAAGGGAAACAGGGCGGGAATGACAGATTTTATACACAGCTCGATTCCGGCGGCGGCACCGGCGAGGGCTGTTCTGCCATCCAGGATCAGCAGAAGAAATCCGATTCCAGCCCCCAGCCCAAGGGCATAACGCTTTGCCTGCACAGACGATCACCTCGGAAGAATCTATGCAATTCGTCCGCTTCTCATTCATATGCTTTCCAAAAGGGGTGAGACCATGAGAGGTGTTCGGTTTCTGGAACGTCTGGCGGAGGGCGCCGATCTGCCGGGGGAGCCGCTGCCGGGACAGACGGTTTTGGAACTGGCAGGGGACCGCCGTGTCCTTATCGAAAACCACGGCGGCGTGACCCAATACAGCGCCGAGCGGATCGGGGTCCGGGTGAGTTATGGAACGGTTTGTATCATGGGCTGCGGGCTGGAGCTGAAACAGATGACAAAGGAGCGGCTGGTGATTGCTGGACGCATCGACAGCGTAAATTTGATTCGGAGGGGCAGACCATGAACCTGTGGAATTCGCTGGCGGGGATGGTGGAAGTGGAGCTGACCAGCGCGGAACCGGAGGGGACCCTGGCTGCTGCAGCGGAAAAAAACATCGCGGTATTCTCTGTTACACGGAAAGAAGCACTGGTCATGCATCTGCGTGTCTTCCGCAGGGATCTTCCCGCCTTGAGAAAGCTGTGTGAAAAAAGAGGGGACCGCCTTTCGGTCAGACGCACCCTCGGCATCTATTGGACCTTGAAGCGCTTTCTTGCCAGGCCGGTGCTGGTCCTGGGCATAGGTCTGCTGCTGTTTCTGACGCTGTTTCTACCAACCCGGGTGCTTTTTGTCCGGGTGGAGGGAAACAGCGCGCTTCCGGACAGGCAGATTCTGGAAGCTGCGGAGGCATTGGGGATTCGTTTCGGTGCTTCCCGCCGTGGGGTCCGCAGCGAACGGATCAAAAATGCCCTTCTGGGTGCCATCCCGGAGCTGCAGTGGGCGGGGGTCAATACCCGAGGCTGCACAGCGGTGATCTCTGTTCGGGAGCGTACTCCGGAAGAAAAGGCAGGGGAGGAAGAGAACCGAGTCGGCAGTGTCGTGGCAGCCCGGGACGGCGTTGTCGTCTCCTGCACGGTGCTGGAAGGAACCGCGAAATGTACCCCTGGTCAGGCGGTGCGGCAGGGCCAGGTCCTGATCTCCGGCTATACCGACTGCGGTATCTGTATCCGCGCGGCCTGGGCAAAAGGAGAGGTTTATGCCCGTACCCGCAGGGAAATAACGGTAATTACCCCGGCAGAATGGGACGAACGGGATGCGCAGACCGGTACTGCGACGCGGTTCAGCCTTATCTTCGGAAAAAAACGCATAAATTTATGGAAAGGGAGTGGAATTTGGGATAGCAGTTGTGGTAGAATAGAAACAGAATATCCGCTTGTTTTGCCCGGGGGCTTTCGCCTTCCTGTTGCGCTGGCAGTGGAGAAGCTGACCTTTTGGAATACGGAACCCACGGCAACGATTGAAGCGGCTGCGGAGGCGGAACTGAAAGCCTTTGCGGATGACTACCTTACTTCTCAGATGGTAGCGGGAAAAATCCTGTACGCTGTGGAATCGGTATTTCCCCAGGCGGGAGGATATGTTTTGACCGGGCAGTACGACTGCCTGGAAATGATCGGCAGGGAGCGTGCCGAGGAGATGGGAGAAAACCATGGGCAATCAGATTGAACGAATGATAAATGTGGAGCGGGTGGATGACCTGATTTCGGTCTTCGGCTCCTTTGATGAGAATATCCGGCGGATCGAGGAAGCGCTGAATGTGCGCATCATCAACCGAGGCACGGACCTGAAAATCACCGGGGATGAAGAGAGGGTGGATAAGGCTGCAAAGACTTTGGAGAGCCTCCTGTCCCTGGCATCCCGGGGAGAGACCATCGATGAGCAGCGGGTGCGCTATCTTATCACATTGGTAAATGAGGGAAATGAACAGCTGGTGAGCCAGTGGGGCAAGGATGTGGTGTGCATCACCGCCAAGGGAAAGCCCATTAAAGCCAAGACCGTTGGCCAGCAGACCTATATGAAAGCGATCCTCAAGAATACCGTGACCATCGGCGTTGGTCCCGCCGGTACCGGCAAGACCTATCTGGCGGTGGCGGCAGCGGTGGCGGCTTTCCGGGAGCGGACAGTAAACCGGATCATTCTGACCCGACCGGCGGTGGAGGCAGGGGAACGTCTGGGTTTCCTCCCCGGCGATTTGCAGAATAAGGTAGATCCCTACCTCCGCCCCCTTTACGATGCTCTGTACGATATGCTTGGGGCGGAGACCTTCCAGAAATACCAGGAGCGGGGGTCCATTGAAGTGGCGCCTCTGGCATATATGCGGGGCAGAACGCTGGACGACAGCTTCATCATCCTGGACGAGGCCCAGAACACCACTCGGGAGCAGATGAAAATGTTCCTGACCCGTCTTGGTTTTGGCTCCAAGATCGTCATTACCGGTGACGTTACCCAGATCGACCTGCCGGATGACAAGGTTTCCGGCCTGAAGGATGCCATCCGGGTGCTTGGCGGGGTAAAGGATATTGCCATCTGCCGCCTGACCAGTGCCGATGTGGTCCGTCACGCATTGGTTCAGGAGATCATTAACGCCTACGAACGGGCGGACAGTAAAAAACCGGAAATCAAAAAACCAAGCCAGGAATTTCATGGCAGGTATCAGAGGAAAACGAAATGAAACATAAGATTAATTTGGTGTTTGAAGAACTAAGCCTCCGCCGTCTGACGGTGCCCGCCATTATCCGCACCTGCATTCAGGGCACACTCAAAGCGGAGGGCGTGAAAGTGCCCTGTGAGATCAATGTCCTGATCACGGACGACGCTGGAATCCGGACCGTAAACCGGGAGAGCCGGAATATTGACACGCCCACGGATGTTCTGAGCTTTCCCATGTTTTCCTTCACCCCGGGAAAGCTTCCGGAGGACTGGACGGAATACTTAGACCCGGAAACCGGCCTGTGCCCTCTGGGGGATATGTGCATTTCCCTGGAGCGCGCCCAGGCCCAGGCCTATGAGTTTGGGCACAGTCTTCGCCGGGAGGTGGGATACTTAACCATCCACTCCATGCTCCATTTGCTGGGCTACGACCATATGGACGAGGGCCCGCAGAAACGGCAGATGCGCCGGCGGGAGGAGCAGATCGCGGCCTCCATTCCGGGAATGACCAGAGAGGAAGATAAGAAATGAATACAAAAACCGCAATGATTACCATTGCCGGACGGCCCAATGTGGGCAAGTCCACCCTAACAAACTACCTGGTGGGGGAGAAGATCGCCATTGTTTCCAATAAGCCTCAGACCACCAGAAACCGGATCTGCGGCATTCTCACCCGTGGGGAAACCCAGTTTGTCTTTGTGGACACGCCTGGCTTCCACCGGCCCAGAACCAAGCTGGGAGATTTCATGGTGAATGTGGCCCGGGAATCCATCGCGGATGTGGATCTTACCCTGCTGGTGGTAGAGCCCATCCCCGCCGTCGGGCCCCAGGAAGAAGGCCTGATCCAGAAGATTCAGGCCAGCGGCTGCCCCGGCATTCTGGTTATCAATAAGATTGATACCGTGGAAAAGGATAAGCTTCTGGAGGTCATGGATGTCTACGCCAAAGCGGCGTCCTTTGACGCGGTTATTCCCATTTCCGCGAAGACCGGGGACGGCGTGGAGGAACTGCTGTCGGTATGCGAAAAGTATGCCCAGCCCGGTCCGTTCCTGTTCCCGGAGGATGCCACCACCGATCAGCCGGAGCGGCAGGTGATGTCGGAGATCATCCGGGAGAAGCTCCTGTGGTGCCTGGACCGGGAGATCCCTCACGGCACCGCTGTGGAGATCACCAAGTTTTCCGAGCGGGACAGCGGTATTATCGACATCGATGCCACCATTTACTGTGAAAAAGCCAGCCACAAGGGGATCATTATCGGAAAGCATGGGGACATGCTGAAAAAGATCTCCACATTGGCCCGGGCGGACTGTGAGAAGTTTATGGGCACCAAGGTGTATCTGACAACCTGGGTAAAAGTCAAGGAAAACTGGCGGGACAGCGATTTTCTTATCCGCAACTTTGGCTATAAAGACTGACTGATTGACGGATTTTTCCGGGGCTAAAATTTTCGCGGCGGCAAATCCTAATCCCGGGAGGGATGAACAATGAACGCTGCGGATTACTGGCACCTGTTTTTGGAGACCGGTGCGCCGGAAGTATATCTTGCCTACAGCAAAGCGATGAAGATGGAGGAACACCATGTACCTGACGATCCGGGGCGTTGTCCTGCGGGTAACGGATTACAATGACCGGGATGCACTGCTGACGGTCCTCAGTCAGGCCCACGGGAAGCTGACGGTGAAAGCCCGGGGATTGCGGCGAAAAAACAGTCCTTTGACCGCTCCTTGCCAGCTCCTTGCGTATGGGGAATTTACGTTGTTTGAATACCGGGGCCAGTATACCATCAACGAGGCCCGGTCCCTGGAGCTGTTCCCGGGACTGCGGCGGGAACTGACCCGGCTGAGCCTGGGTTCCTATTTTGCTCAGGTGTGCGAGCTGGTCTCCCAGGAAGACCAGCCCAGCCCGGAGCTATTATCCCTGCTTCTTAACTGCCTTCATGCCCTGTCGGTATTGAAGCTTCCGGAGATGCTGGTCAAAGCGGTTTTTGAACTGCGGGTAGCCTGTATTGCCGGCTTTACACCCGCACTGTTCGGCTGCCATGTCTGCGGAAGCCAGACACCGGACCGGTTTGACCTTTCTGCCGGAGAGCTGGAATGCGCTGGATGCCGGACAGATGGGGAGGGGATCCGGGTCCCTGTTACCCCCGGCGTCCTGGAAGCCATGCGCTACATATGCCTGTGCGATCCCAAGAAACTGTTTTCCTTTCGGATCGGGGAGGATACCCTTATAAAGCTATCTTCTCTGACGGAAGCCTACTTAGCAACCCAGACGGAAAAAAGCTTTTTTGCTCTGGAATTTTACAAGTCCCTGTTTACGGACCCGTATCTTCCGGGCAGGGACGGAACATAGGAGAAAACCATGTCAGAATTATATGAAAAATCTCTCGTAAAGCTGGAGCTGGACCAGGTTCTTGCGCTGCTTTCCGAATGCGCGGGAAGTGCCGGGGGAAAAGAAGCCTGCCTTGCCCTGCGGCCTACGTCGGATCTGGAGGATGTAAATGCCCTCCTGGAACAAACCACGGCGGCCTCCGGCCTTTGCACCCGAAAGGGAAACCCGCTTTTCGGGGATGTAAACGATGTGTCATCCAGTCTGGAGCGGGCGGACCGGGGCGGCAGTCTCCAGCCTGTTGAGCTGCTCAGGATTGCGGGGGTACTCCGCAGTACCCGGCAGATGAAAGGCTATGTTGCCGAGGATGACGCAGCAACGGTTCTGGACCCTCTCTTTGCCGCTCTGACCCCTAACAAATACCTGGAAGACCGGATCTTTGGCGCCATTCTTTCTGAGGAGGAGATTGCGGATAACGCATCTGCGGAGCTATCGGATATTCGGCGGCATATGCGTATTCAGGCGGGAAAGATCCGGGACAGCCTGCAAAAAGTCATTTCCTCCCCGGCCTACAGCAAGTTCCTGCGTGAACCCATTATCACCATTCGCCAGGGACGGTATGTGGTGCCTGTGAAGTCGGAATGCAGGAACGACGTGCCGGGGCTTGTGCACGATGTATCGGCTACGGGTTCTACCTACTTTATCGAGCCCATGTCCGCGGTAAACGCGAATAACGCTCTGCGGGAGCTGGAGCTGAAAGAGAAGAAAGAAATTGAGCGTATTCTCGCGGAGCTGTCCGCCGAGGCTGCCGCTCACGCTGAGGATATTAATCTTAGCTATTCTGTGCTGGTGCAGCTGGATGTGATCTTTGCCAAGGCCAAGCTTGCCTACAAAATGCGGGCCTGGGCGCCCATTATGAACGATCAGGGAAAGATCGAGCTGCGAAACGCCCGGCACCCCCTGATCAACCCAAAGAAGGTAGTGCCCATTTCTCTGCGCCTTGGCTCGGATTTTGATACCATGATCATTACCGGGCCGAATACCGGCGGTAAAACGGTGACCCTCAAAACCATCGGCATTCTGACGCTGATGGCGGAGTGCGGTCTCCATGTTCCCGCTGGGGACGGCAGCACCCTGTCCACCTTTGATGCGATCCTTGCGGACATTGGCGACGAGCAGTCCATTGCCCAGAGCCTGTCCACTTTCTCCAGCCACATGCGCACCATCGTGGATGTGGTGGAGCAGTGTGATGACCGTACCCTGGTGCTCTTTGACGAGTTGGGCGCAGGCACGGACCCTGCCGAGGGCGCGGCGCTGGCGGTAGCTCTCATTGAGTTCAGCCGTAAAATGGGCAGCCGTGTGGTTGCAACCACCCATTACGCCGAATTGAAGCTCTATGCCATGCGGACTGCCGGAGTCATCAACGCATCCTGCGAGTTTGATGTGGAGACGCTGCAGCCTACCTACCGGCTGCTCATTGGTATTCCCGGGAAATCCAACGCCTTTGCCATTTCCCGGAAGCTGGGGCTCCCTGAGGAAATTCTGAAGGACGCGGAAAACCTGGTCAGCAAGAGCGATAAGGATTTTGAGGATGTTCTGTCCCAGCTTGAGCAGCAGCGCCAGCAGATGGAGTCCGCCCGTCTGGAAGCGGAGCGCCTGAAAGCGGAAACGGAAAAGATCAAGCAGCAGAGCGAGGAGTATAGCCAGCAGCTCCGTAAGGAAAAGGAAAAAGCCATGGAGTCAGCCCGGAGGGAGGCCCAGGGCATTATCCAAGAAGCAAGAGCCGCGGCGAATCTTGCGTCGGAAGAACTGAAGGCCCTGCGCAAGCAGCTCCAGGACAGCGCGGACACCACGGGCCTGAACCAGCGTCAGGCGGAGATTCGGCGGACGCTGAATGAGACGGAGGAAAAGCTCAGCGCTCATCAGCCCCAGGCCCAGCGTCCCAAGCCCAGCCGGGGGATCCTGGTAGGGGATACGGTAGAGCTTCTGAAGCTTGGCACCAAGGCCAGCGTTCTTGCCATCAACAAAGACGGAACCTATCAGCTCCAGGCGGGTATTCTGAAAATGAATGCCCGGGCCGATGAAATCTATCTGCTGGAAAATGAAAACCCCTATAAGCAGAAAGGCGGTCACCCCGCCCATTCCGGCCGGGAGATGAAAATGAGTGCCATGTCTTCGGAGATCGACCTGCGGGGCATGGATACCGTCGAGGCCATCTGTGTCCTTGACCGGTACCTGGACGAAGCCATGCGGGCCAAGCTTTCTTCCGTACGGATCATCCACGGCAAGGGCACCGGAGCCCTCCGGAATGCGGTTGGGCAGGCACTCCGGAAAAACAAGTTTATCAAGAGCTACCGTCTGGGTGTCTACGGCGAGGGTGAGGACGGTGTCACCATTGCGGAATTTGTTTGATCCTGTAATTGCGGGGGTTATTTGTCCCCTATATTACAGAACCTTCCCACATTTTTCCAAGAATCGGGGGGATGTGGCAAATTGCGTTGTGCCATCTATCTTTTTCCTTTCAATTGTACTGGGATATTTCTGAAAAAAGATTGACTTTTCTGATAAAAATGGTATGATAATGCAAGACCCGTCGCATCTTCCTGAGATGTGATGAAAAGGAGTGTTTGGAATGTTCAATAAGGAAGTTGTTGTTCGTTGTGAATCCGGGCTGCACAACCGCCAGGCTACATATTTTGTGCAGAAAGCAAATGAGTTTGAGAGCAGCATCTGGCTGGAGTCCGACAACCGGAAGATGAATGCCAAGAGCCTGCTCGGCATCATGTCTCTGGGGATTGTAACCGGTTCCACCATTACCCTCAGCGCGGTCGGCCCTGATGCGGAGGCTGCGGTTAATGCCCTTGATGCGCTCCTTCAGCGCGATGTCTATTGATTGTAAATGTTTTACCGCCTCCCCGGAAAAACGGGGAGGCGGCATTTGCTTTCCGGGAAATCTTTTTTCATGCGCTGTATCCTGCGTTACAAAAACAGATAAATCACCAGGGTAAGCAGCGCGTTGGTTTTTCCCTCCTCGTTGTCCCCGCACATGAGAAGCAGCAAGAGGATAACGAACAGGTCCTCTGTGCATAGACCCTTTGGCAGAAGCTGGCGCAGAAAGGAGCCGATTCCGCCATCCTTTCCCAGCGGACAGGGTTCTCCTTTTTCCGAGACTGGCTCCGCTGGCTTGTTCAGACAGGGCTCCGGCCTGGGCGGCCGGCGGCGGTATGTCATGGGCGGACGGGTATCGGGCTTGCATAGCGGCTGAGAAACCCCATTTTTTTTCGGCGGATTGGGGGGCGGCGAGGGCTTTCCGGGCGCGGCTTTCTGAGCTTCCGAAACACGGCTTTTGCGGAATGTGCCGTCCGATTGAGGAACATATCGGTTATACATGCGTTTTCACCTCCCGGATAGCAGCTTCATGCCGCCGGAATTCAGAAAGGCGGATGCCATGCTGGCGATCTTTGCCGCCCGCATGGCTTTTTCCAGCTTGGCTACCCGGTCCCGGCTGAGATAGGGAGCCAGTGCCCGCAGCAGGGCTTTCTGATTGGAGTCGATGTTGCTTTTTCCTGCGATTCCGGCGAGCTTAACAAGCATGGCTGGGTCTAAACCTGCGCCAATATCCGTATCCGGTAGAGAAATCTTTGGGGGCGGCTCTTCTTTTTTGGGTGGTTCCCGGCTTTGAGATGGCTTAGGGATGTTGACCGATTGGGCAAGCTGCATGATCTGCTGCATGAGCTGGGGATTTTCCAGAATCGCCCCCAGTTTCTCTTCCATGCCTTCCATTCATTTCCCCCTTAGCTGTTCGACCAGTGCGCTGGCTTCCGGGGTGGACAGAAATTTGTCAATGGTTTTTTTCGCCTGGCTGTAATCTCCGTCAGCGGCCCGTTTCATTGCCTGCTGCATTTCATCACTGTCACTGCTCTTAAGCAGGGCAATCAGTTTTTTCCCTGCAGGGGACTGGGCCATACGCATGATCTGGGACATGTCCATCGGTGTATCGGGCAAATGATCCATTGCGATCCCTCCTGAGAATGTTCCTGAATTACTATATGAGCCTCTGCCTGGAAAAGTGCCTGTGGGTTTAGCCGGGAACACTTTGCGGTTGCTTTTTTCTGAGGCAGCAGGTATAATGCTTCCTGTAACAACCGTTGTTCAGCACAGAAAGGGGGCTTACCAATGGCGCGGCACAATTCCAGAAACACCCGAAGCCGGATCGTCACGGCAAGCTGGGAGCTTTTTTATGAAAAAGGATATGACGATACCACGGTGGATGATATTGTGGAGCGTTCCGGCACCTCCAAGGGCTCGTTCTACCATTATTTTGCGGGAAAGGATGCCCTTCTCAGTTCTCTGTCCACGCTTTTTGATGAAAAGTATCAGGAGCTTTCTTCCAAAATACAGGATATGGACAGTTTTTCTGCCCTGATTTTCCTCAACCGGGAACTGTTTTTTCTCATCGAGAATACCGTCTCCCTGGAACTGCTGGCAAGGCTTCTTTCTACCCAGCTTGTTACCGCCAGCGAGAAGCACCTGATGGATCAGAGCCGGGTTTATTTCCGGCTTCTGCGGAAAATCTGTGCTGAGGGGCAGCGAAAGGGTGAACTGCGCCGGGATATTCCGGTAAATGAACTGGTTCGGGCTTATGCCCTTCAGGAGCGCGCGCTGATGTATGATTGGTGCATCTGCGGGGGAAATTACAGCCTGACCCAGTACGCCGGCTATCAGCTTCCGCTTTTTCTGAAATATATTCTCCCGGTCGAAAATAATATCTGAAAGAAGTATAGACTATAGTCTATATTTTGAAACCGGGTAAAATACAACCTTATTACTTCTTATTTGATAATTTATAAATTTATGCTGCTGTTTTTTCTGTTATTTGAAAAATAGCAGCTTATTTTTTGAGTAAAGGTATAGAATTTATTCTGTGTTGCAGTCTATTTTGGGAAACGCTATAATACCCACATCCAAAGGAGAGGGGTAAAAACTATGCAGACCAATCATTTATTTGTAATGGCATCCATTCTTGTCTATCTTGGCGGAATGATTATCCTGGGGGCGGTGTACACCCGGAAAAACCGTTCCACAGAAGATTTCTATCTGGGCGGGAGAAAGCTTGGCCCTCTGGTTACTGCCATGAGTGCCGAGGCATCGGACATGAGCGCGTACCTGCTGATGGGTCTGCCCGGAGTGGCACTGCTCAGCGGCCTGCCCGAAGCGGTTTGGACGGCAATCGGGCTTGCGGTAGGTACATATCTGAACTGGCGGCTTGTTGCAAAACGGATTCGGGGTTACAGCCATCGCCTGGGCGCGGTTACGGTTCCTGATTTCTTTTCCAAGCGCTACCACGACGATAAGCATATTTTATCCCTTGCTTCCGCAATCATCATCATTGTTTTCTTTATTCCGTATACTGCCTCCGGCTTCAATGCCTGCGGAACATTGTTCTCCAGCCTGTTTGGCGTGGATTATTTTACGGCGATGATTTTCTCTGCCGGCGTAATTGTGGCTTATACGGCCCTGGGCGGCTTCCTGGCGGCATCCATTACGGATCTGGTGCAGTCGGTGATTATGACACTGGCGCTTGTTATTGTTGTGGTTTTTGGTATCCATACCGCGGGAGGCTGGAATGCGGTAGTGGAGAATGCCCAAAGTCTTCCCGGCTACCTGAGCCTTACCCAGGGCTATGACGTTTCTACCGGGACTGCCGGAACCTATTCTGCCGTAACCATCGTTTCCACCCTGGCCTGGGGCCTGGGTTATTTCGGAATGCCCCATATCTTGCTGCGGTTCATGGCAATTGAGGATCCGCAAAAGCTGTCCCTTTCCCGCCGGGTCGCTTCCATTTGGGTCGTGATTTCCATGGGCATGGCAGTGCTGATCGGCATTATCGGCAGCGCCATGATCGGTTCCGGTGCGCTTGCGCCCATTGCGCCCGGGGACAGCCAGAGGATGATTATTAAAATCGCCGAGAAGATCGCTTCCATCGGCAATCTGCCGGCAGTCATCGCCGGACTGATATTTGCGGGAATTCTGGCGGCTACCATGTCCACCGCCGATTCCCAGCTTCTGGCGGCATCTTCCAGTGTGACCCAGGATATTATGGGTTCTGCGCTCAAGCTTCCGTTGTCTTCCAGAGCATCCATGATTTCCGCTCGCTGTGTGGTTGCGGGGATTGCGCTTATCGCGGCCTATTGGGCCCGGGAGGAAGGCTCTGTTTTTACGATCGTGTCCTTTGCCTGGGCTGGCTTCGGAGCCGCTTTCGGTCCCGGGATTCTGCTGGCGCTGTTCTGGAAACGGGGAAACAAATGGGGTTCCCTTGCCGGTATGCTGGCCGGCGGGGGAATGGTGTTCCTGTGGAAATACGCTGTGCGTCCTTTGGGCGGTGTGTGGGATGTGTATGAGCTTCTTCCCGCCTTTGTGACCGCACTGATCGTAAACGTAGTGGTAAGCCTGCTGACCGGGGAACCCTCTGAGGCGGAGAAGCGGGAATACGAAGAAGTTTCGGAATACATTCATAGATAAAAAACCACCGGGTGGAAGAACAAAAACCTGTGTTCTTCCACCCGGAGAACTTTTTTGCTGTTTCCTGCATAGAATACGGGGATGGAAAGGATGTGATCGGATATGTGCGCGATTGCCGGTCTGGTTGGGCTGGACGCGGAGGAGAAAACCCTGGACAGGATGCTGAAGACCATGGCACGCCGTGGCCCGGATGACCTGGGCGTAAGTACTTCTCCCGGCTGTACCCTCCTGCATACCCGTTTGGCGATTATTGATCCGGCCGGCGGAAAGCAGCCCATGCGCCTGACGCATAACGGGGAGACCTATACTTTGGTATACAACGGAGAGCTGTATAATACCGCGGAAATCCGCGCTGCGCTCCAAAAGCTGGGCCACCGTTTCCTGGGTCATTCCGATACGGAGGTGGTGCTGCATGCCTATGCCCAGTGGGGAGCCGACTGCGTGGAAAGACTCAACGGCATCTTTGCCTTTGGTATCTGGGAGCAGGGAAGAGGCAGGCTGTTTCTTGCCAGGGACCGAATCGGTGTGAAGCCCCTTTTTTACGCGGAGCACGGGAACGGACTTCTGTTTGCCTCGGAGATCAAAACCATCCTTGCGTTCCCCGGGTTCAAAACACAGCTTGACAGGGAGGGAGCGGCACAGCTGATTCTCCTTGGACCGGGCCGTCTGCCTGGGAGCGGCGTTTTTCATGGTATTCGGGAACTGGAACCCGGCTGCCTGGGATACTGGGAAAAGGGTGTATTCGGGGCAGAGCGCTATTGGTCGCTGAAAGACCGGGAGCATCGGGAAACCTTTGATGAAACGGTGGAGCATACCCGTTTTCTGGTTACCGACGCGATTCAGCGGCAGATGGTTTCGGATGTACCCATTGGGACCTTTTTGTCAGGTGGGCTGGATTCCAGTATCATCACCGCCCTGTGTGCCGGGCAGATGGCAGCCCGGGGTGAGCGGCTGAAAACCTTCAGCGTTGACTATCGGGACAATGACCGGTACTTCCGTCCCGGAAAATTCCAGCCAAATTCTGACGGGGAATATATTCATATTATGTGCGAGGCGCTGGACACAGACCACAGCTGGACAGAGCTGACGCCGGAGGAGCTTGTCGGGGCGCTGGAGGAAAGCACCATCGCCAGGGATCTGCCGGGAATGGCGGATGTGGATTTTTCTCTTCTTGTTTTCTGCCGCAGAATCCGGGAGGATGTAAAGGTTGCCCTGTCCGGAGAATGTGCGGATGAAATTTTCGGAGGGTATCCTTGGTACCGGGATCCGGAGGTAAGGGCGCTTGCAGGCTTCCCATGGGCGCAGAATACACAGGACCGGGCGGAAATGATGGCGCCGGAAGCGGTGCGGGGACTGGATCCCAGGGAGTTTGTTATGGATGCCTATCGGCAAACGGTTGCGAAGAGCGATATACTCCCGGGAACCTCCCCCTTGGAGCGGCGGATGAAAGAGATGGTGAATCTCAATTTCCACTGGTTCATGCAGACCCTGCTGGACAGAAAGGACCGGATGAGTATGTATTCCGGTCTGGAGGTCCGGGTGCCCTTCTGCGACTACCGCATCGCGGAATACCTGTATACGGTTCCCTGGGCTTATAAGGACTGGCAGGGGCGGGAAAAAGGCCTCCTGCGTCAGGCTGTGGCAGGTTTGCTTCCGGAGCCCGTCCGCCTGCGGAAAAAAAGTCCCTATCCCAAGACCTTTGACCCTGCCTATGAGAAGATCATGGCGGAACGTCTGAACAACCTTCTTGCGGATAAAAGCGCTCCCATTTATGCCCTTGTCCGCCGGGAGAAGCTGGAAAGCCTCATAGGCATGGATAGTCCCTGGCCCTGGTATGGGCAGCTTATGCGGCGGCCGCAGACCATGGCCTATTTTCTCCAGCTTGACTTCTGGCTGCGGCATTATCAGGTGGAGCTTCTCTTCTGATATTTGATTTCAATGAGAGCCCGGTGCTCTTTATGCGCAGGATTGCACAAGAAGAGGCTGAAAATTTAAGCATTTTCTCCACATGAAAAATCCCTCCGATTCTGCTATAATATTCCTGTTAACGGGGTAAACAGTTTCGTTTTCGGTGGAGGGAATTACAAATGTACCAGATTGGGCAAAGGGTAGTATACGGTGCCTGCGGGGTATGCCGTGTGACGGACCAGAAAGAAGAAAAAGGAAAACAGTATCTTGTATTGGAGCCGGAGGGACAGGAAAATTCCCGCTACTTTGTGCCTGTGACGAATCCTGCGGCGATGAATAAGCTCCACCCCATGCTCACCCGGGAGGAAATGGAGAGCCTCGTGTCCTTTGCGCGAAGCCACAGCGCTTCCTGGATTTCCGACGAGAACCAGCGCAAACAGCTTTACCGGGAGCTGATTGCCGGCGGGGACCGGCAGCGTCTGATGGGAACCATGTGTACCCTTTACCGGTATAAGGCTTCCAGAGCCGCGGAGGGGAAAAAATGCCATGTCTGTGACGACATGTTCCTGAAAGACGCGGAGAAGCTCCTTGCCGGGGAAGTATCCGCGGTTCTGGAAATGAATATGGAACAGGCAAAGCAATATCTGCGGACCCGGCTGTCATAAGAAACGGACGATATAAATTGCTTTAAAAACATAGTTTTAGCGGGGGAAACTGCGGCTTTCCGTAATTTCCTCCGCTATTTTTATCCATAAATCAGCTGTATTTTGGAAGCGAATGATTCTGCGGCATTAAAAAGCTTCTTCTTCAATAATTCGAAGCAGATCCTCCGGGGACCGGGCAATGGCGGCGGCTCCCGCGGAAACCATATCCTCCGTCTTCCCGTAGCCCCAGGCAGCGCCGATGGTGGGAATTCCGTGGGCGGCGGCACCGATCACGTCGAAAGCGGTGTCACCGACCATGACGCTGTTTTCCCGGCAGGCATCCAGGCTCAGAAGATAGGCAATCACATCTTCTTTGGAGGTTCGGGTCTTATCTACGGTGGCACCGCAGATCTCCGCAAAATACCGGGACAGGTCAAAGTGCTCCAAGATTTCCCGGGCTGTGACTTCCGGCTTGGAGGTGGCGACATAGAGCTTCCTGCCTTGGGCGCGCAGAGCTTCCAGAGTCTCCCGGATGCCGGAATAGGGCGTGTTTTCAAACTTCCCGATGGGAACGTAGCGGCTGCGGAAGATCTCCACGGCTTCGTCCACCCGGTCAGATGGAACGCCGAATTGGCGGAAGGTGTCCCACAGGGGCGGTCCCACAAAGACCCCCAGTTCTTCCCTTGGAGGGACCGGAATGCCCAAGCGCTCCATGGCAAAGACGGCGCAGTTGATAATGCCCTCGCCGGAGTCAGTCAGCGTACCGTCCAGATCAAATAAAACAGCTTTTGCAAACATAATGTTTTCCTTTTTACTTTCTAGTTATCGGAAGGGGTTAAAGAACCGCCCGCCGTTAATGGCCGTAAGAGCGAGGGAGGCAATCAGAAGCAATCCGCAGAAGATCATACTGACGTAGTCGGCAGGGGTAAAGGGGTGGCTTGCGTACCAGGTCCGTTTCTTCCCCTTACCGAAGCCTCTCAGCTCCATAGCGTTGGATATGGTCTCGATGCGTTCCATGGAGGACAGCACCAGCGGAATCAGAATCGTGCTGGCCGCTTTCAAACGATGAATCAGATTGGCTTTCTTGCTCATTTCCACCCCTCGGGCCTGCTGGGCAAGACTGATATCATGGTACTCCCGCTGGATGTCCGGAATGTAACGCAAGGCCAGGGCGACGGAGTAGCTGATCCGGTAGCTGACGCCGATCCGGTTCAGGGAGGCGGCGAATTCCGAGGGATTGGTGGTGCATACAAACAGAATCACAGGCGGAATTGTGCAGGCGTTTTTCAGGATCACGTTCAGGTGGTAGAAAAGCTGCTCTGCCGTGATGGAATAGCGCCCGGGAAGGGGAATCAGTACGGTTCGGGAGCCGTAAAGCTCCACACCGTGGGCAGGGCTGAACAGGAAGATCAGAATATTGTTCAGCGCGATATAAACGAGCATGATACCCAAAGTAAAGGAGACATCTTTTATCCGCAGCTTTGCCATACGGAAAAGGATCAGGGCAAGGACCGTCAGAAATACCAGCAGCGGCGTATAAAAGCTCGTCATGGCGGCAACGCTCCACAGGAGCAGACATACAAGCTTGCTTGCACCGGAAAGCCGGTGGATGGGGGAGGAGCGGTCAATATAATTGAACAGGTTGGTCATTTGCGCACCTCCTGATCCCGGGCAATAAAACGCCGGGTGAATTCCTCCGGAGAACCGATGCCGCACTGCAGTGCCAGGTGGTACAGGGAGGTTTCTTTCAGATGGGCCTGGGTTACGATCTCCGGGGAGTTCAGCACCTGGGCGGCGGAGGCATCACAGATGACCTTTCCGTCATGAAAAACGACAGCCCGGGGGGTGTATTCCAGCATCAGGTGCATATCGTGGGTAATGAGAACGATAGTGACGCCCTGGCGGTTCAGCGCCCGGAGGAACTCCATAATGTCCGTATAATGGCGGAAATCCTGACCGGCAGTGGGTTCGTCCAGAATCATGATTTCCGGACGCAGAACCAGTATGGAGGCGATGGTTACGCGTTTTTTCTGTCCATAGCTCAGGGCGGAGACAGGCCAGTTCCGGAAAGGATACAGCCCGCAGATTTTCAGCGTTTCCTCCACCCGGGGCCGGATCTCCTCCTCGCTGACACCGCGGTTTCGCAGGCCCAGGGCGACCTCGTCAAAGATCATGGTCTTGGAGATCATCTGGTTGGGATTCTGCATTACATAGCCGATTTTGTCCGCCCGTTCCTTGATGCTGAAGGCAGTCAGATCCTCGCCGTTCAGGGTAAGACTGCCAGACTGGGGCTGCTCAAAACCGCAGACTACTTTGGAAAAGGTGGATTTTCCGGCGCCGTTCGTGCCGACGATGCTGATCATCTCTCCTTTTCGGATGGACATATCAATGCCCTTGAGGGCATGATGACCACCTTCATAGGTAAAGTCAATGCCCTTTGCTTCCAATATCAACGGAGTGACTTCATCAGGAGCCGGGGATGGCTGCCGGGAAAACCAGTTTAGGACCTGGTCTTTCTGTGCCTGCGTCAGGGAAAGCTTATCCAGAGAAGACGGGTGCATGTCCGGCGTAGGGGATACGCCCGCGTATTTGAGGGCAGTAACATACAGCGGCTCCCGAATGCCGCTGCGCTGCAAAAGGGAGGAACAGAGCATGGTATCAGGATCTCCGTCGTAGAGGATCCGTCCGTCTCCCATGACCACGACCCTGTCCACATGCCTGTGGAGCACATCCTCCAGCCGGTGCTCAATAATAATCACCGCACAGCCGGTACGCTTCTGGATCTCGTCGATCAGCTCAATGGCCTGCTTTCCGGTGGCCGGGTCCAGGTTGGCAAGAGGCTCGTCAAACAGAAGCACATCCACCTGGTTTACCATCACACCTGCCAGACTGACCCGCTGCTTCTGCCCGCCGGAAATCTCGTGGGGTGCGTGGCCCAGGACCCGGCGAATATCCACCAGATCCGCCGTTTTCTCCACAATTTCGTGCATTTTATCCCGGGCAACGCAGTCGTTTTCCAGAGCAAAGGCAATATCCTCTGCCACGGTCAAACCGATGAACTGCCCGTCAGAATCCTGAAGCACGGTACCAACGGTTTTGGACAGGCCAAATAGCCCCTGCTTAACGGCATCTTCCCCTTTTACAGTGAGAGAACCGGTGATTTTGCCCGGATAGGAGGCAGGGATCAGGCCGTTGACGCAGTGGGCGATGGTGGACTTGCCGCAGCCGGATGGACCGGCGATCAGCACCTTTTCTCCCCGGTGAATGTCCAGATTGATGTTATAGAGGGTAGGCTCCGCCTGGGCGGTGTACTGGAAACCAAAGTCCCGGAAGGCTATGAGGGTTTCTTTCTCCATGGGTTCCTCCTGACTGAAAGAAGGCAGGCATGGGCCTGCCTTCTTTTCAAATAACGAATAAAGAAAAATTGGGGAAGCTCTGATTAAATCGTATAGCGCTTACAGCGAGAGATTTTGCTTCCTCAGAAAGTTTGGAAAAGCGAGGAATACTGTATGTATTTCCGGTTTTCCAAACTGCACTGAGGGATCAAAAGATTCGCTGTTAAGTCGAAGACGATTTATTCAGAGGTTGCTTAGTCTTCCTTGCTCAGGCTGCCGGCCTTAGTCTTGGTAGCGGCGTAGGCAACGCACAGCAGAGAGCCGACAATAGCGGTGGTGACGGTGTTGGCAATTCCGGCCATCAGACCCTGGGCAATCAGCTTGTCCCAGGGCTCACCCATCATGTAGACATCCAGAACGGGAGCGACCACCATCCAGCAAGCAAGGTGGCAGACGACCTGAGCCAGATTGAACTTAATAAGACCCTTCTTGCCGATCTGGGCTTCGTCCATCTTGAGGACCTTGGCGGACAGGCCCATCAGCAGACCGAACACGGCGGAAGCGATAACCCAGCTCCACCAGATTCCCGAGCCGAAGCTGAAATCAATCAGGGTGTGGCCAATGAAACCGATGAGGGCGCCGGAAACAGGACCGTAAACCACGGCCAGGAAAGCCAGCAGGCCGTACTGCACGGAGATGTTGGTGTTCGGCACGGGGCTGGGGATGGAAACGAATCTGCCCAGAACGAAGAACAGAGCAGCGCCGATGCCGATGGCGACGATACTTTTCACGGAAAACTTTTTCATGGAACTCTACCTCCAAAAATCTATCTATCAGGGCGTAAGCCCAAATAGTCCTTCTTTCAGAACCCCCGGAAAGGCTCGATCCGGATCTGCCATGAATTTCCTGTGCCGATGTTATAGGCCCTTGCAAAACTGCCCTGGTTGATGGCCACGGCCATGCAGTCCAGGCTGTTTACATAGGCCAGCGCCTCGCCCACATAGACCTCGGCAAAGCTTCTGGCAAAGGTGATAATATTGCGGTAAACGGTGCGGGTGTCGTTTTGAATGGTAATGCTCAGCTTCTCTCCATACTGCGCTCCGGTTTTCAGGAACAGCTGCCGGGGAATATTGGTCCACAGGCTTCCGAACCGCACATCCAGCACATCAATGGTGCCCCGGACGGCGCTGCCCTCCAGGACAGGCTCCGTGATGGGAAGGCGGACCAGGGAATCGGGGTCCAGCTTTGGGCCTACTCCCGCAAAATCAATGGCACCGCTGGCAAGCCGGGCACCGGTATAGGCGTACACATCCCGCCCATAGAAGGTATAGCTTTCACCGGAGTTGGGAAGCCGGTTCACCCTTTCGTCAATCTCCCGAACCTCCCGGATGCCGTCCAGGCGGATGATATGGGTGAGGGTGCCGTTGTCCGGGGTGACAATATACTTTCCGGAGTTCGTTTTGGCAACAACGCTCTTCCGGTCGGAACCAACACCGGGATCCACAACGGAGACAAAGACGGTGTCCTCCGGCCAGTAGGAGATTGTCTGGATCAGGCGATAGCTTGCCTCCCAAACAGAATAAGGTGTAATATCGTGGGTCAGATCATGAATTTTCAGCTCCGGGCTGACGCAGTAGGCAACGCCGTACATGGCGCTCACGGCGCCGTCCACAAGACCGAAGTCCGTCTGAAAAACCAGTGGTTTCATAGACAGGTTCTCCTTTTCTAAATACACATTTATAATATCTTTTTTCCGGAGAAAAGTCAATCCTCAGTCCCTAAGAAATCCGGGCTGGGAAGATTTTCTCTGTATTGTTATTATGCCGCGGGTATACAAAAAGGAACCCCCTTTTTCCAGGGAGTTCCTTTCAAAATGTGGAAAATGAATTACATCAGGCGGCGGAACATGTTCTTGTAGTCGTCAATGGTAGCCTCTCTGGGGTTGCCGGGGGTGCAGGCATCGGCAGCGGCGGACTGGGCCAGGAAATCCAGATCCTCTTCCCGGATCTTTTCCAGCTTGGTGGGGATGCCCACATCCACAGAAAGCTGACGGACGGCATCGATGGCAGCCTTACGGTAGGCAGCCTGATCCATACCGGTGGTGTCAACGCCCATAGCCTCTGCGATGGCCTTGAACTTCTCGCCGGTGGCTTCCTGGTTGAACTCCATGACAATGGGCAGCATCATGGCGCAGGCGACACCGTGGGGGGTATCATACACGGCACCCAGGGTGTGGGCCATGGAGTGGGCAATACCCAGGCCAACATTGGAGAACGCCATGCCGGTGACGAACTGACCCAGAGCCATGCCCTCACGGCCTTCAGGATCGTTGTTGACGGCCTTGCGCAGGTTGGCTGCGATGAGACGGATGGCTTCCAGATCCAGGCAGTCAGCCAAAGCCCAGGCAGCCTTGGTGGTGTAGCCCTCGATGGCGTGGGTCAGGGCATCCATACCGGTGGAGGCCGTCAGGCCCCTGGGCATGGTGGACATCATGTCGGGATCAACAATGGCAATGTTGGGAATGTCGTTGGTATCCACGCAGACAAACTTCCGCTTCCGCTCCACGTCGGTGATGACATAGTTGATGGTTGCTTCCGCTGCGGTGCCGGCGGTGGTGGGTACGGCAATGGTAAACACCGTGGGGTTCTTGGTGGGAGCAACGCCCTCAAGGGAACGGACATCTGCAAACTCCGGGTTATTGATGATGATACCGATGGCCTTGCCGGTATCCATGGAGGAACCACCGCCGATGGTGATCATGTAGTCGGCGCCGGAGGCCTTATAGGCTTCCACACCGCACTGGACATTCTGGATTGTGGGGTTGGGCTTGATGTTGGAGTAGACCTCGTAAGCCATTCCGGCCTCGTCCAGAAGATCCGTGACCTTCTTGGTAACGCCGAACTTCACAAGATCGGGATCGGAAGCGATAAAGGCTTTTTTGAAGCCCTTCTGAGAAACGATTCCGGGGATCTCCTTGATCGCTCCCTTGCCGTGGTAGGAAATTGCGTTCAGGACAAAACGATTGACAGCCATGTTAATTACCTCCAATGTGTTGTTTATTAAGTATTTCTATATGGATAATTTTATATCGAAACATTCTATTTTTCAACAGGAAATAGTGTCTGAATAATGACCGGACAAACCGGGCAATATAAACAATACGTATAATGAGTGGTTTTATTTTCTCAAATGGAACCGGACAAAGTGCCGCTTTGTGCCGCTTTTTTGAACTGGGAGAAAAACAATAGGCTTTTTTTCGCTGCAGGCAGGGGGTTCTTCCCGGAGGATTCCGCCCCAGATCCCATAATTCCTTCATTTATTTTTGAAAAAAACCTTGCATTTTCTGCGGACCGGTGGTATACTCATTTCAACAACTTGCATATGGAGGCCCACAGTATGGTCACCGTCAGCACTTGCGCACAGTTTTACTTTAGCTACTATTACTTTTTTCCCGGAAAAAGGTAATAGCGCTTTGTGCTGCAATGCTTTCGCAAGCTGAAAAACCAACTTGAGCGCCGCACGAACGCATCGTGCGGCGTTATTTTTATGTAGGAGCTGAAAAAAGATGATCGCGATTTTGAAACACGGAACCACCCCCCAGCAGACGGCCCATTTGGTTGCCTGGCTTAAGCATCAGAATCTGGATGTTCACATTTCGGAAGGCACCGAGGTCACTGTCCTGGGACTGATCGGGGACACCAGCCGGGTGGACATGGAACTGCTTAGCAGCTTGGAAATCGTTGAGAGTGTAAAGCGGGTTTCCGAGCCGTTCAAGCAGGCGAACCGGAAATTTCATCCCAAGGATACCATCATCCAGGTGGGGGATGCCCGCATTGGCGGCGGCTATTTTGCGATGATCGCCGGTCCCTGCTCCGTGGAATCTGAGGAACAGATCATTGAAGTGGCCCGTGCTGTGAAGGAGTCCGGCGCCAATATTCTCCGGGGCGGTGCGTTTAAGCCCCGCACCTCTCCCTATGCGTTCCAAGGTATGAAGGACGCGGGCATTAAGCTTCTGCTGGAAGCCAAGCGGGAGGTTGGTCTTCCCATTGTAACAGAGATCATGAACATTTCCACCCTGGATCTTTTCGCCGATGTGGATGTAATCCAGGTGGGTGCCCGGAATATGCAGAACTTTGACCTGCTGAAAGAGCTGGGGAAAACCAATAAGCCCATCCTCTTAAAACGCGGCCTTGCCAATACCCTCCAGGAGCTGCTGATGAGCGCAGAGTATATCATGAGCGAGGGTAACGAGAATGTGATCCTCTGCGAGCGGGGCATCCGCACCTTTGAAACCGCCACACGGAATACCCTGGACCTTTCCGCTGTGTCGGTGCTTCATGAGCTGAGCCACCTTCCTGTGGTGGTGGATCCCAGCCACGCTACGGGCAAGGCCCGTCTGGTGCCGCCTATGGCCTACGCGGCAGCTGCGGCCGGAGCCGACGGCATTATGGTGGAGGTGCATAACAATCCCTCCTGCGCCCTCTGTGACGGCGCCCAGTCCCTGACCCCGCCCCAGTTTGATGAACTCTGCCACAGGGTCCGAAAGATCCAGGAGGCCCTGCAATGAATGTGGGAATTCTGGGCTTGGGACTGATCGGCGGATCTCTGGCAAGAGCCTACGCTTTGGCGGGACATACGGTGTACGCCGCCGACAGCGATGGGGAAATGCTTTCCTTTGCCATGCTTTCCGGTGCTGTCCACGGGATTCTGGATGAAAAGACAATTCCCGAATGTGAGCTGATCCTGCTTGCCATCTATCCCGGCGGCAGTGCCGGATGGCTGGAGAAAAACGGAAAGCATATCTGCGTCTCCGCGCTGGTGTTGGACTGCTGCGGCGTCAAAGAAGAGGTTTGCCGCCGGTGCTTTCCGGTGGCGGAGCGGTATGGTTTTACCTTTGTGGGCGGCCACCCCATGGCTGGTTCCCACTTTTCAGGCTTCAAGTACAGCCGTGCCACCCTGTTCCGGGGTGCGCCTATGGTGCTGGTGCCTCCGCGGTTTGACGATATGGACCTTCTCCAGCGGGTAAAGGACGCCCTTTCTCCCTGTGAATTCGGAAGCTTCTCCGTAACGACCGCGGCGGACCACGACAGGATGATCGCCTTCACCTCCCAGATGCCCCATATCCTCAGCAATGCCTATATCAAATCTCCTACGGCCCTCAGACACAAGGGCTTCTCGGCAGGAAGCTACAAGGACCTGACCCGGGTCGCCTGGCTGAATGCCGGTATGTGGGCGGAGTTGTTTCTTGATAATAAAGAAAACATCCTTTTTGAGCTGGACACTTACATTAACAGTCTGAAAGCATATCGGGACGCGCTTGCCCGGGAGGATAAGGAAGCATTGGTCCGACTGCTGGAGGAGGGGAAGCGCCGGAAAGAGGAGGTGGACGGATGAACACGGTAACGGTCAACGCCTCAAGAAAATATGATATTCTCATCGGAAGCGGTCTGATGAATCAGTTGGGCTCTTTAGCACATAAGCTTGGGAAAGGCCAAACAATCTGTCTCGTCAGTGAATCCACCGTGTTCCCGCTTTATGGGGAAATCGCGGCGGACAGCCTGAAAAGCGCCGGATTCACGGTTGTTACCTTTGTATTTCCAGCCGGAGAGGAAAGCAAGAATGCCCAGACCTATCTGGCGCTTTTGAATTTCCTGGCGGATAACCGGCTCACCCGTTCGGATCTGATCGTTGCCCTGGGGGGCGGCGTCACGGGAGACCTGGCAGGCTTTGCTGCCGCCACCTATCTGCGGGGCATCCGGTTTATCCAGGTCCCAACGACCCTTCTCGCGGCGGTGGATTCCTCCGTGGGCGGAAAAACTGCCATTGATCTTCCGGCGGGAAAGAATCTGGCGGGTGCTTTCTGCCAGCCCAGCCTGGTGCTGTGCGACACCGATACCCTGAACACGCTTCCCCGGGAGATTTTCCGGGACGGCTGCGCAGAGGTGATCAAGTACGGTATTTTGTATGATCCGGTTCTTTTCTCCCACCTGGAGAAGCACGGCCTGGACTTTGACCGGGAATATGTGATTACCCGCTGTGTGGAGCTGAAACGGGATGTTGTCATGGAGGATGAATTTGATACAGGCGCCAGAATGAAGCTGAACCTGGGCCACACCATCGGACACGGAATAGAAGCAAAGAGCAATTTTACCCTGTCCCACGGAAAGGCCGTTGCTGCCGGTATCGCCATTGTATGCCGGGCCTGCGGCTGCAAGGATACGCCCCGGATTCTTGCGATTCTCGGGCAATTTGGGCTTCCCACCGCTGCGGAAGAGACTGCGGACGATATTTTTTTCTATGCCCTGTCGGATAAAAAGCGTTCTGCCGATCAGGTAAATCTGATTCTGCCCAACGCCATCGGAGACTGCTCCATTGTCCCGACGCCTGTTGGGCAGCTGAAATCCTTCATTCAGGCAGGTCTTTAATTATGGATATTACCATCAGCCCCCGCCGGCTGCGGGGGGACTTAACCGTGATCCCATCAAAGTCCCAGGCCCACAGGCTGCTGATCTGTGCGGCTTTCTCCGACAAGCCCACGCTTTTACAGTGCGCCGAAACAAACAGGGACATTGAAGCGACGGCAGACTGTCTTACCGCCCTGGGAGCGAAGATCATCCGGACCGATTCCGGCTATACCGTGTTTCCCGTTAAAGCAGTGCCGGAGCAGGCGGAGCTCCATTGCCGGGAAAGCGGTTCTACTCTGCGTTTTCTCCTGCCAGTTGCCGGAGCCCTTGGGGTGGATGCCCTGTTTACAATGGAGGGACGGCTTCCCCAGCGCCCCCTTTCCCCATTGTGGGAGGAAATGGAGCGGATGGGCTGCACTCTGACCCGCCCCACGTCGGATACTATTCGATGTACAGGTAAATTACGTCCCGGAGCCTACCGTATTGACGGAGGCATATCCAGTCAGTATATCACCGGCCTGCTTCTGGCTCTTTCCCTGCTGGGAAGCGGGAGCCAGTTGGAAATAACCGGGAAGGCAGAATCAAGACCCTATATCGAGATGACTAAAGCCGCCATTTCCCTTTTTGGCGGCGACCCGGATCACCCGGGGGAAAAACGGTTTCATTCTCCCGGAGCGGTCAGCGTGGAAGGGGATTGGAGCAACGGTGCTTTTTTCCTTGCCGCCAATGAGCTGGGCAGCTGCCTGAATCTTCACGGGCTGGATCCGGATTCGCCCCAGGGAGACCGTGCTGTCCTGGGAATTCTCCCCCTGCTCCGCAGCGGTGCTCCCAGAGTTTCCGCGGCGGATATTCCCGACCTTGTGCCCATTTTGTCTGTGGCAGCCGCCTCAAATCATGGTGCGGTATTTACCGACATCCGCAGACTGCGTATGAAGGAATCTGACCGGGTAGCTTCGGTAATGGCTATGCTGAAAAGCCTTGGCGGACGGGCGGAGGCAGATGACAACACCCTTACCGTTTTCCCGTCCGGATTTACTGGCGGAGTGGTAGACAGCTTCAACGATCACCGCATCGCCATGTCCGCCGCCATCGCTGCCACCGTCTGCACAGGCCCGGTGACCGTGCTGGGCGCGGAATGTGTCAGTAAATCCTATCCCGGCTTTTGGGAGGAATACCGCCGATTGGGAGGTAATTATGAGCAGCATGTACGGTGAAAATCTCAGGCTCTCCGTGTTCGGGCAGAGCCACGCCCCGGCCATCGGTATGACCCTGGACGGGATTCCGGCGGGATTGCCGGTGGATATGGCGGCCCTGCAGGCGTTTCTTGCCCGGCGGGCGCCCGGGCAGAACGGCTTTTCCACAACCCGCAAGGAAGCCGACACGCCGGAATTTCTGTGCGGTATTTCGGATGGATTTACCTGCGGCGCCCCGGTCACGGCTATCATCCGCAACACCAACACCCGCTCCGGAGACTATGACAATCTCCGGGACTGCCCCCGTCCCGGACACGCCGATTATACAGCCCAGATCAAATACGGAGGGTATCAGGACGCGGCGGGGGGCGGCCATTTTTCCGGACGGCTCACAGCGCCCATCTGCATTGCGGGCGGCCTGTGCATCCAGTGGCTGGCCCAAAAGGGTATCCGGGTGGGTGCCCATATTGCATCCATCGCAGGGATTTCCGATACGCCTTTCGATATGGTCGATCCCCAGATCGATGCCGCTGGAAAAGAATTCCCCGTGCTTGACCCGGAAGCGGGGAAAGCCATGGGCAACGCGATTCTGGAAGCCAAGAGCGCGGGGGACAGCGTGGGCGGCGTGATCGAATGCGCCGTCACCGGCTTGTCCGCGGGACTGGGGGATCCCATGTTTGACGGTGTGGAAAACCGGATCGCGGGAATCGTTTTCGGGATTCCCGCTGTAAAGGGCCTGGAATTTGGACTGGGCTTCGGATTGTCCGCCATGCGGGGAAGCCAAAGTAATGATCCCTTTATTATGTCCTGTGGGGTAGTGCGTACGGCTACCAACAACTGCGGCGGTATTCTGGGTGGCATCACAGACGGCATGCCTCTGATTTTCCGGGCGGCTGTCAAGCCG
This sequence comes from Oscillospiraceae bacterium, assembly GCA_016302405.1. Lineage (GTDB taxonomy): Bacteria > Bacillota > Clostridia > Oscillospirales > Oscillospiraceae > Faecousia. Next base: position 25,031 of record JAEDNR010000002.1, on the reverse strand, counting down.
ACGCCCTCGATTTCCATCCAACAGCGTTCCGTATCCCTGAGCCGGAAAGAGGAACAGGAGCTCATTGTGAAGGGCCGTCACGACCCCTGTATTGTACCCCGGGCCGTGCCTGTCATAGAAGCTGCCGCTGCGATTGCAGTGATGGATATGATTTTAGGATAAAAAGAGGAGGGATCCCTATGGATCTGAAAGATTATCGCCTGGAAATGGATGCCATTGATGATGAACTGGTCGCCCTGTTCGTAAAACGGATGGAGGTAGCTGCCAGAATCGCGGATTACAAGAAAGAAAATGATCTTCCCATTCTTGCCCCTGCCCGGGAGCGGGAAAAGCTTCAGGATGTAGCAAAGAAAGCCGGCCCGGAGATGGCAGGCTATACAAAGGTACTGTATTCCATGCTCTTTGAGCTGAGCCGCAGCTATCAGGGCAAGCGCAGCGGCAAGGTGACGCCGCTGTACCGGAAAATAACCGATGCCATTGAGAATACCCCCGAGCTCTTTCCCCAGTCTCCCATGGTAGCCTGCCAGGGGGTGGAGGGCGCTTTCTCCCAGCTTGCCTGTGAGAAAATGTTTAAGGACCCGTTCATCATGTACTTTAAAAGCTTCGAGGCAGTGTTTGGCGCCATCGAGCAGGGACTGTGCCAATACGGGATCCTGCCCATTGAAAACTCTACCGCAGGGTCTGTGAAGAAGGTATATGACCTGATGATCCAGCGTAACTTTTCCATTGTCCGCACCTTCCGGCTGAAGGTTGACCATAATCTGCTGGTAAATCCCGGATCGAAGCTTTCCGATATTAAAGAGATCTATTCCCACGAGCAGGCCATCAACCAGTGCGGTGATTTTCTGGCGGGGCTGGAGGGCGTGAACATCATTCCCGTTGCCAATACGGCTATTGCATCCGAAATGGTGGCATCTTCCGGGCGAAAGGATGTGGCTGCCCTGAGCAGCCGGTCCTGCGCGGAGCTGTACGGTCTGGAATGCCTGGCTTCCTCCATCCAGGACAAGGGCAACAACCGCACCCGGTTCATCTGCATCAGCAAGAATCTGGAAATCTATCCCGGTTCCGATAAGACCAGCGTGATGATGGTTCTGCCCCACCGTCCCGGTGCCCTGTACCGGGTTCTGGCCCGTCTGTATACCCTGGGGATCAACGTGACCAAGCTGGAATCCCGTCCCATCCCGGACCGTGAGTTTGAATTCATGTTCTACTTTGATCTGGAAACCTCCATTTATTCCGAGGAATTTGTGCAGCTCATGTGTGAGCTGGAGGATCTTTGCGAGGAATTCAAGTACCTGGGAAGCTATACAGAGGTGGTCTGATGGAGTGCGGGCTGCTGGGAAGAAAGCTGGGGCACAGCTATTCGCCCCAGATTCACGCTATACTGGGTTCTTACAGCTACCGGCTGTTTGAGGTGGAACCGGAAGAACTGGAAAGCTTTCTCCGTGGGGGCAGCTTTCAGGGCCTGAATGTAACAATTCCCTATAAGAAAGCCGTGATTCCGTTCCTTGCGGAGCTGTCGCCGACGGCACGGAAGCTGGGGGCGGTGAACACCATTGTACGGCGGCCGGACGGAAGCCTCATTGGACACAATACGGATTACGCAGGTTTCCGGTCCATGGCCCAGCGAAGCGGGCTGGTATTTCCCGGGAAAAAGGTCCTTGTTTTAGGCAGCGGCGGCGCGTCCAATACGGTGATTGCGGTACTGGAGGAGCTGGGCGCCCACCCGGTTTGCGTTTCCCGGTCCGGGGAGAATAACTACGGGAATCTGTCCCGCCATGCTGATGCAGCTATCATCGTAAACGCGACGCCTGTGGGGATGTATCCGGCGGTGGAGGATGCGCCCCTGTCTCTGGACAGTTTCCCAAAGCTGGAGGGTGTCCTGGATGTGATTTACAACCCTGCCCGGACCCGGCTGCTTTTGGAAGCGGAAGAGAGGGGACTGGTCACCGAAAACGGTCTTTGGATGCTGGTTGCCCAGGCAAAGGAGAGCGCCGAATGGTTTACGGAAAGCAGGATCCCCGATGAAACCGTAGGGAAGATTTATTCCGTGCTGCGCGGCCAGATGGAAAATCTGATCCTGATCGGCATGCCCGGAAGTGGAAAGACGACGGTGGGGCAGGCACTGGCAAATCGTCTCGGTAAGCAGTTCCGGGACGCGGACGCGGTATTGGAGGAAACCTACGGCCGCCGGACCGAGGACATCATCCGCACAGACGGTGAGGCGGTTTTCCGCGGCATGGAGACAAAAATCCTCGCTGACCTGGGAAAGGAATCCGGTCTTGTCATTGCCACAGGGGGCGGCTGTGTTACCCGGGAGGAAAACTACCCGATGCTTCACCGCAATGGAATTGTCTTTCGACTGGCCCGGGATACGGATAAGCTCCCCACCCGGGGGCGCCCTCTTTCCCAGGAAGGACCCCTGTCCGAGATGCGCAAGCGCAGGGAACCGATGTACTGCCGGTTTGCCGACTATACCGTAGACAATAACGGCAGTCTGGACGATACCCTTACACAGATCATCACAGCATGGGAGGAACGGATATGAAAATATTGGTTATCAACGGCCCGAATCTGAATATGCTGGGCATTCGGGAACCGGGGATTTACGGGAAAAACAGCTTCACGGATCTTCTGGCACTGCTGGAAGAAGCCGGAAAAGAAACTGGTACAGAGGTGACCCAGTATCAGTCCAATCACGAAGGAGACCTGGTGGACAGAATCCAATGGGCCTATGGCAACGCCGATGCCATTGTGATCAACCCCGGGGCCTATACCCATACCAGCATTGCGATCCTGGATGCGCTGAAAGCGGTTTCCCTCCCGGCGGTGGAGGTACATATTTCCGATGTGGATGCCCGGGAACCGTTCCGGCATGTGTCCTACACCGGGATGGCCTGCGAGAAAACCATTAAAGGCCAGGGCCTGGACGGTTACCGGCAGGCAATCGTGTATCTTGCGGAAAAATACGGAAAAGCATAATCAAACCCGCCCTGTTCTGTGCCTTAACGGAGGAACGGGGCGGGCTTGATTTATTTACAAAATAGTGGCGGCAACCAGGCAGCTGACGGTGAAAGCATACCGGGCATCGGTAAGAATGCTTCCGGGACGCCGCATATAGCGGCGGTGGTTTTCCTGGATGGTTTCCATAACACCAGGGCAACGGCCTGAGCAGGGGGGAGGATCCCCATGGAGAAAGGACAGGAAATAATCCTGTAGCGCCTTTTCATAGGCGCGGTGTTCCCGCAGATCCTCGGGGAAATCCTGATTATGGGCGTATGTAAAGGCATCAACGGTGTAGTGGATCAGCTTTCCCAGGGCATAGTAATCGATGAGAAAAAGCCGTTCCTTCCGTTCCAGCCGTTCGGAAAGCCTTCGCATATATCTGCGGGCATTTTCATAGTTATGTCCCCGCAGCCATTGACACCGAATAGAACCCTTGAGATAGGTGACAGGGTTTCGGTCCGGTTCGATGCACCCGATGAGGAAAGCACGGATGTAGCGTTTGGGGGCATGGGGCATATATTTTTCCACAAGGTACTGCCCGAGGCAGCGGTGGCTTTTTCCTCGCATGGAGCATCTCCTTTCAAAGAACTGCATGTATTGTAGCACATTTGAGGGAGTAATGTGTGAACAAGGTCAAAAATCTGATTTTTATACAGGGATCTCTGGGATAATGGCTTCTTTTTGTGTCAAAATAACAACGCGGTTCCCGTATTGGGAACCGCGCTGCCGCTTTGAAAGTTAAGTGCTCCGCTCCATGGTGAAAGGAACGCTGACAACGCTCTGACCGTCAAAATACACATCAACGGTATAGCTGCCGGCAATATCCGGAACGTGGGGAAGGGTAAGCTCGCAGAAATGATAGTCAGCAGGAGACCACAGGCTGTGCCAGTTCTTGGTTTCCTGGCCGAGAAGTCCCGGGATGACCTTGCCGTCGCTGTCCCGGACGACATACATGATGTCAATATCGTCCTTGTCCAGATAGAAATTAACGCTTGCCTGAAGCACCAGGGAAATGGACTGTCCCAGGGTGAACGTGGAAGTATAGTCTTTATTGGTGATGGTTGACTGGTTCCAGCCCTGAGCTGCCGGGGTGACCAGGGACTTGGCGGTGATTTTATACCCCGTGATCGCGTGACCGGAGTATACCTTTGCTTTGTTTGCTGTATAGGTATGCACGTCGTTGAAAACAGAAATGCTGTCCGGAGACGATACCGTAAAGGTATATGCGGCACCCGGGATAATGGGTGTGATCTCCATGGCCGGATTCTGCGTTTCTTCTATGTTCTGCGTCGTATTGCCGTCGATACTGTACATCAGCAGCCATCCACCTTGGGGAGCGGTGCCGTCATATTCCCAACTGACCTGCAGGCTCCGGTCCTCGCTGTTTTCGGAGACATGGAATCCGGTGATATTCACCGGATTCGCGCTTACGCTGAGCCGGGCAGACTGGGTCATGCCATCGGCAGTGACTTCAACAGTATAGGCGGTGGTTTCGTTGATACCATCAAAGGTGACCTCATTACCGGTTACCTCCTGGTATTCATCGTAGCCGCTGCCGTAGCACCGGACCGTCCAGAGGTCGACGGGCTCCTCAGGGGGTGTCCAGCGGACGGTAAGAGAACTGCCGTTGTGGGCCGTGACAGCCAGGTCCTTTGCCATGACCAGACTGGAAGCGGTAAACTCAGCCAGGGTGTTTCCCACCAGCTGTGTACCATCCACGGTGCCGATCTGGAAGGAGTAGGTCTTGCCAACGGTAAGACCCTTTACGGTAACGTTATGCCCGGTAAAGTCCTGGGTGATGTTTTCTTCACCCTCCGCAAAGCAGGTTACAGTCCAGGCTTCCGGATCGTTTCCCTTTACGGTCATGGATAATAATACGGAACCGTCCTCGGGTCCGGTGACTGCGCTGATGTCCACGATCTCCGTAATGGGATCCGTGGTGAAGATGTCGGAAATCTGACCGGTCAGCTTGTGAAATCCGGTGGTTTCCAACTGGATCTTGTACAGAGAATCCGGACTGAGATCGGTAAAGAACGCCTGATCGCCGTTTAACGGGCTGCGCATGGTCTTCCCATATATGTCCGTACAGGTTACGGTGATCGCGGAGGCATCCACTGTGGTTTTTACGGTAACGGTGATCTGATTCTGTGTTCCGTCAACGTGAAGACTGTCAACTGTTTGCAGGTAATAGTAGTGGTAGAAAGTAAATCCACCAAAACCGAAGGCCGCAAGCAGAAACAGTATCAGTAAGGTAACAAGAACCTTGTGTCCGCCGGAATGCTTCTTTTCCGGTTTGATCTTTGGGGGAGGGGTGGGCTTTCCGCCGGAAACACTCTTTCTGGCATTGGCAGACGTATCCGCCTTTGTTTCAGTGCCATCACGCAGAAGCTGATTGAGTTCCTCCAGTTCCCGGGAAAAAGTATCTTCCTCCGCAGAATCGATTCTCAGGTCTTCCGGCTCCGGATCGGATTCTCCCTGCTCTGTGGGAGAATCCCGGGGTGGGAGCTTCTGTTCCTCTTTCGGGGATGGACTTTCCTGCGTGGAAGCCGGGCCTTCTTCGGCGGAATCCTCCTGCGGGGGAGGCGGCTCCGGGGTTTCCGGGGGAACCGGTTCTTCCTCGCTATCCGGGGAAAGTATTTCCGCACCGCCTTCCGGGACGATCTCCCAGGTTTCCGCCGTTCGCTGGTCCTGAGGCTTTTCTGCCGGAATCATGGTAAAGTCAATGGTTTCCTCCGGCGCACCGGAAGTTCCCTCCGGCGGGGAAGCGGCTGTGTCAGATGCTGCTTCTTCCGGCTGGGGAACGATGGGTGTATCATTGACGGTGCACCGCTGCATATAGCTGACCAGGGCCTGTCCCATATCGATGGGATTGTTCCAGCGGTCCTCCGGCTTTGGCGCGCAGGCTTTCTGAAGAATCTGGGCCATTTCCTCGCTGGCAAACTGTGGCTTCGGAAGGGGCTGGGCCGGATCCTCAGGAAAGTCCGGGAGGTTTCCACCGTTATAGAGCTGATATAGGATCATGCCCACAGCATAAGTATCCACAGTATCGTTCAGAGTCCCCAAAAGATCCCGGGTTTCCGGCGGCATATAGGGACTGCGGCAGCGGTCCGGCAGGGAGGTGTAGCGCAGCGCGTCCATGGGAACAAAGCCGAGATCGCCGATGCGGTACTCCTTTTCCTGTGAGACAAAAACATTGGATGGCTTCAGATCGGCACAGATCCTTCCGGATCTGCGGCATACGGAGAGGGCCGCGCAAAGATCCAGTCCCAGATTGACCGCATCCAGGTGGGTCATGGCCCTGCGGCGCATGTGCTTTTCCAGAGAGCGCCGGTATGGGCTGAGCAGGTACACATCGTAGCCCAGCTCATTTTTTTTCATGGGTACGATCTGCCAGTCCTCATAGGGCAAAAACCCTTCCAGCTTGGATAGCTTCCCAAGAAATGCGGCTTCTTCAAGAATACTGTCAGCCTGGGATTTGAAATATTCCAGTGCATCTGCCGGATCCTTATAGGCTTTTGTCAGAAGCAGCGCGTCCAACTGGACCTGGGATGCCGGGATGGAGATTATTTTGACAATATACCTTTTATCGGAATTTTCCTTGATTGCCGGGCAGCAGCATACGCCGCTTCGGCTGCTCATAGGCGCGCCGATGGCAAAACCGTCCAGCAAAGGGGAGATCAATTTCGGTTCAGACAAAACCATCGCCTCCTTTTACTTCCTTATCATAAAATAAAAATACAAAAAAAGCAACATCTTTGTTCTTGTTTTATTTTAGAAACCGTGCTATAATCAGTCGGAAGATAAGAAAGCTTTGCATATCCAGTCAGGAGGAGCTTTATGAGCAAGATTATTTGCGAAATATGCGGAACCATATATCCGGATACAGAGCCCCGATGCCCGATCTGCGGTTGGACGCAGGATGGTATTGATTTTGGGGACGAACTTGCAGCCATCGACGAGCAGATGATCCAGGAGGAAAAGAACAGCCGTTCTTCCAGGGAATCGGCGGCTCGAAAGCCAAAGAGCCGGGAGATTTTTGACTTTGATGCCGTCAACACGCCCGACCTTTCCGAGCAGAATGAAGACCTTTACGATTCGGAAGAGGATCTTCCTGAGGAGGAGGACACCCGCCGCTCCAATCCGGTTCTGGTGGTTCTTTTGACAATTGTGATCGTTGCGCTGCTGGCTACGATCGGTTTTATCCTTTTCCGGTATTTTCTGCCCGCCCAGAACAAGCAGAAGGAGACGCTTCCTTCCGAGTCTGTTCAGGCAACCGAAACTACAGAGACTACAATTCCGGCTGTTCCCTGTACCGGTATCAGCCTTACCAGCGGTATGCCCACCTTGAGCCAGGAGGGACAGTTCTGGCTGCTGCATGTGGTTGTGATGCCGGAGGATACCACTGATACACTGACCTATGCTTCCCTGGACGAGTCCATTGCGACCGTGAACGAGGAGGGCCGTGTTACCGCGGTCAGTGAGGGTGAGACCACGATTGTGGTGACCTGCGGCAGTCAGCGGATCGAGTGCCCTGTAACCGTCAATTACACGGTGGAAGAGACTACGGAGCCCACTGCAGGCGAGGTAAACACCACTGAGGAAACCCAGGAGGAGACCCAGGAGGAGACCCAGCCCGAAACTGAGACTGTAGCTGAGACTGTGGCTGTTGTAGATACGGATGTCGTTTTGAAGCTTAAGAAGACGGACATCACCTTTGGCCGTGGCGGCGTATATGTGGATCTGGAACTGGATTGCTCGCTGACTGCGGAGCAGGTGGAGTGGTCCAGCGCTAACCCTAACGTTGCAACCGTTAAAAACGGCGCGGTTACCGCTGTGGGCCCGGGCATTACTACGATCACTGTCAAGTACGGTGATCAGACAGCTACCTGCATTGTTCGCTGTAATTTCTGACAGCCTGCGAATTCCAATGACCGGCCGGGTTTTCCCGGCCGGTTTTTCCGGTACAAAGAGCAGCGTTAGTTATTCCGGGAACTTCTTCGATTGATTATGTTTCAGGACTTGCTGCTTTTTCAGAAAAATGCGGCAATCTGCCATATTCCGGCAAACTGCCCATTGCATTACAGAAAAATATATGGTAAAATACGCAGGAAAATGCAGTACGGAGAGGGAGTAAAATGATTCGTAAAACAACGTGTGTTCTTTTATGTTTGAGCATGCTGTTCAGCATTTTTGCCGCGGGGTGCTCCAATGAAAGTGAATCCGCTTCCGCGCAGACCGCACCGATTGAAAGTACGCAGGCCACTATGGCACCGCCGGAAAACGAAACCCTTCCACCGGAAACAGAGACAGAAGAGACGACCCCTCCCGAAACAGAGCCAGAGCAGACGGAACCCGCTCCCGAACCGCTGGTTCTCTCTGCCGATACCTTGACCTTTACCGCTAAGGGGAAGGCGCAGAAGGTCACCTGTGAGGAGTTCGATGTCGAAGACCTGTTCTGGAGTATTGAAGACACGTCGATTGCTTTGGTTGCCCAGGGCAGCGTGATCGCCCTTGCGCCCGGTAATACCGTTCTGCATGTTTATTATGAGGACCGGGAGGCTGCGTGTCAGATCGTGTCCGAGGTCGATCCGGAGGAAAAGCTTCCATATATCGATCCCTATTATTACCATCAGCCTCTGCTTCGCCCTCCTGTTGTCAAACAGGAAGTGACGGACTACTTTGATGATGTGATTATCATGGGCGATTCCATGACCTATTCTCTGTACCAATGGCAGAATCTGTACCACGGTCTGGGGAATGTTCTGTTTCTGGTCCGCGGCGGTGTCAGCCTGAACAGCCTTGTCACGGGTTACCGGAAATTCTTCTATGGCGGTCAGGAATGCCGTCCGGAGGATGCCATCGCCAAGAGCGGACGGAAAAAGCTCTATGTTCTCATGGGAGCCAATGATGTTCCCCAGTACGGTATCGAAAAGTCCATGGAGCTTTGGGACGAACTGCTGGGAAATATTTTGGAGAAAACGCCGGATCTGGAGATTCATATTGAGTCCCTGACCCCCGTTTGGACGGATGCTGAGTACCCGGGCTTTACCAATGACGACTTTGATGCCTACAATGTAATCCTGAGAGCCTATGCTGAGGAACATGGCTACGGATATGTGGATATTGCCCCTTATTTCAAGGACAGCACCAACGGTATTGCCAAGGACTACTGTTCCGACAACCTGATGCATGCCAGTTATAGAGGCTGTGATGTCTGGGTGAAGGTCCTGGAAACCTACATTGCAGAACAGTTGGAAGGAGAAAAATCATGAAAATGAAAACCCTGATCCCGGTTATTGTGCTTGCTGCCCTGATTCTGACAGGCTGCGGCGCGTCCCAGACAAGCCCGTCCGCTCCTGCTGAAACAACGGCTGCCGCTACGGAGCCTGCCGCGCCGGATTTTGAGAAAGTATACGGGGAAATGACGGCCAAACTTCCGGAAATGATCCTGCTGGATGACGCGACTATGCAGACCTACTGCGGTATCAACAAAGAGGATTGCCTGCAGGCCCTGGTTGCGGTTAACCTCAACGGTTTGGAAACCGATGAGATCTGGCTGATTGAGGCAAAGGATGAAAATAAGATGGACGATTTGGAAGCCACTGCCCAGCTTCGCCTGAAGATGAAGGCAGAAGAGACGGAGACTTACGCGCCGGCTCAGTATGAAGTGGTAAAGAAAGCCCAGCTTATCCGGGAGGGAAGGTTTCTTGCGCTGATTGTTACGCCGGAAGCAGAATCCCTTGCCGATTGTTTCCGCACCGCGATTGGAAAATGATCTGACGACGCCGGACCGGAGAAAAGCCGGTCCGGCTCTGTTCGTCTCATAAGGAGAAAAATCCATGCTCTTTTCCAGTAATGTCTTTTTATTCGCGTTTTTACCGACAGTACTTGCGGTTTACTATCTGGTTCCCCGTGTTCTGAGAAACCCGGTTCTGCTTCTGGTGAGCCTGGTCTTCTACGGATGGGGAGAGCCGGTATATCTTCTGCTCATGCTGGCGGCAATCCTGCTGAACTACGGCTTCGGCCTGTGGATCTGGGCGCTTCGCAGGAAAGGCAAGGGAGCAAAAGCCGTTCTTGCTGCCGGTGTGGCAGCGAATCTGCTTCTATTGGGCTATTTCAAGTACGCATCCTTTCTTATGTCGGCAATTTCCACAGTGATTCCCGGATTACAGCGTATTTCCGCTCCCCAGGTGGAGCTTCCCATTGGCATATCCTTTTATATCTTCCAATCCATGAGCTACATCATCGATATATACCGTGATGACGCCCCTGTTCAGAAAAATCCCCTGACCTTTGGCACCTATGTCGCGCTGTTTCCCCAGCTCATTGCCGGTCCCATCGTTCGCTACCGGGATGTGGCGCAGCAGCTCAGCTCCCGGCGGGAAAATCTCAATGACTTTTCTTCCGGTGTCCTGCTTTTCATTGTCGGCCTTTCCAAAAAGGTCCTGCTGGCGAATCCCATGGGCGAAGCCTGGCTTCAGCTGCAGTGCGAAACGGGTCTGGCAGCAGCCTGGATCGGGCTTGCGGCATATACGCTTCAGATCTATTTCGATTTTTCCGGCTATTCAGATATGGCGAGAGGCTTGGGCCGGATGTTTGGCTTTGAATTTCTGGAAAACTTCCGGTATCCCTATATATCCGTCAGCGTAACGGAGTTCTGGCGGCGTTGGCATATTTCCCTGTCCACCTGGTTTCGGGAATATGTCTATATTCCCCTGGGCGGAAACCGGCGGGGTAAAGGCCGTCAGCTGCTGAATCTGCTCATCGTCTGGTTCCTGACAGGCCTCTGGCACGGTGCCAGCTGGAATTTCGCGTTGTGGGGCCTGTACTATGCTGTCCTGCTCATCCTGGAAAAGCTGTTCCTTCTCCGGGTTCTGGAGAAGCTTCCCAAACCCGCAAAGCACCTGTATACGCTCCTGGTGGTTATGATTGGCTGGGCGCTGTTTTATTTTGAGGATTTGGGGGCCCTGGGGGAATTTATGGGCCGTCTGTGGATACCGGTGCCCGCCTCTTCCGGAAGCCTGCCGCTCATCGCGTCCTTCCTTCCGCTGATGGCCGTGGCCGCGTTTGCGGCGACTCCCATACCCGCTTCTCTGGCGGTAAAACGGGATACACCCGCGCTGCGGTTTGTAAAAGCTGCGGCTGCTGCCTGTGCTTTGCTCCTTTGCGTGGGTGCACTTGCCAGCCAAAGCTATAATCCCTTCATCTATTTCCGGTTCTGAGGGAGGCGGCAGAGATGAAAGAAAGATTATTCGATAGGATTGTCGTGGGACTGTTCTGCGGTTTCCTGGCGGTTATGTGTGCCTGCTATCTCTTTTTGCCCACGGAGGATTTTTCCGCTTTGGAAAAGCGGTATCTGGAGGATCCTCCTGAATTTTCCTGGAAAACCCTTGCTTCCGGTGAGTGGGGAGAGGCTGTAGAGCAATACCTGGCTGACCATATCCCGGGACGGAATTTTTTTGTTGGTCTCAATGCCTATTTTGTCCGCATGACCGGGCGTCAGGCATCTATGGATATTTACGCTGCAAAGGACGGAAGGCTTGTGGAAGCCCCGGCAGTCTGGGATCAGGACCGTGTGGAAAAGAACATGGATGCTATCCTGCAGTTTTCCGAAAAAACCGGGCAGGACGTGTATCTTATGCTGATTCCTTCGGCGGGATGGGCTGCCGCGGAAGATGTTTTTAAGCCCGCAAAGGCGTATAACGACCAGGAAATGATCCGATGGATTTACGAAATGGCGGGAAGTACTGTCCAAACCGTTGATCTGACGGAATTGTTCCATGGGAGGAAAGAATGGTATTTTAAGACGGACCACCACTGGAACAGCCGTGGTGCCTACGAGGGGTATTGCGCCTGGTGCCTTGCTTCCGGACGGGAGCCAGTGCCGGAAGAAACCTTCCGGATTGGCCAGTACGGGGATTTCTTCGGTTCCACCTATTCCAGAAGCGCTTTGTGGCTGACGAAGCCGGATTCCCTGGAATTATGGGTCAGTGCAAGTAATCTGACTGTGGTCAACGGGGAATCCGATGAAATTCATACGGGCCCCTATTATTGGAACCGCCTGGAGGAAACGGACAAGTATACGGTGAATCTGGACGGAAATCATTCTGTTGTCCGTGTTACCAATCCGGCAGGCTCCGGAAAGCTTCTGGTGATCCGGGACTCTTTTGCCAACAGTATGGGGGTTTTCCTGGCTGAAAGCTATGAAACGGTGCTTCTGGTGGATCTGCGCTACTATAAAGCAGAGCTTTCTGCCCTGTGCCGGGAGGAAGGCTTTGACAAAATTCTGGTTTGTTACAGCCTGAGCAATTTTCTGACAGACGCGAATCTGGTTTGGCTTCGCTGATAAAATGCTGTGATCCGCTTGCGGATCACAGCATTTTGCGCTCATTCTCTGTTCAGAAACCCGTTTCCCCGAAACAGGAAAGAGATCGTCCACAGGCCTGCCAGACCCACCAGTGTGTAAATGATCCGGCTGATGACTGCTCCGGCGCCGCCGAAAAGCCAGGCCACCAGATCAAACTGGAAAATTCCAACCAGCCCCCAGTTGATACATCCGATAATGGACAAGATCAGCGCAATGGTATCCATGCTGTTACCTCCCTTTTTCTTCGGATGATGATACTATGCCCCAATTAAGCGAAACTATGACGTTTTTTTCGGGACGCGGTTGCTTTTCTGAAAGAAATGCGATATAATCACGAAAAAAGGAGGGCGGAAGATTATGACCACGCTTTATGAAGGCGCGTTTGCCAAAGTAAACCTGACTCTGGATGTTCTGGGTAAGCGTCCGGACGGGTATCATGACCTGCAGAGCGTTATGCAGACAATATCCATTCGGGACGATGTGGAAATAGATGTGGGAACGGGAAAGCCCTGGACACTGTCATGCAGTGCAGAGGGAATCCCAACGGATGAACGGAATCTTGCCTGGAAGGCGGCAAGGGTGTTTTGTGACAGTACGGGGAAGGATCCAGAGGGCATTTCCATCCGCATCACGAAACGGATCCCCTCCGGCGCGGGCCTTGGCGGCGGCAGCGCGGATGCCGCGGCGGTACTGAGGGCTCTGAACCGGCATTACGGAGAGCCGCTCTCTATCCTTGCCCTTGCAGAGCTGGGCTCTCAGGTGGGCAGCGACGTGCCTTTCTGCACACTGACCGGTACGGCAATGGTGGAGGGCAGGGGGGAGCGCCTGCGTCCGCTGCCGCCTATGCCGGACTGCACTTTCGTGGTCTGCAAGCCGGACTTCTCCGTTTCTACCCCGGAGCTGTACCGGAAGCTGGATACCGTCGCGATTCCTGTCCATCCGGACAATCGGGCTATGGAGAATGCGCTGATAGCCGGGGATCTGCAAGCGGTTGCCGATCAGCTATACAATGTTTTCGATCCCGTTGTAACCGCCGATCATCTGGAACTCAACTATATTAAATCCATCTGCAACAGCTATGGCTCCCTGGGACAGCAGATGACGGGATCGGGTTCCGCGGTGTTTGCGATTATGCCCAGCTTTGAGTATGCCGCGGTTGTTTGTAATATGCTCAAGGACAATTTCCCCGGAATTTTTATCGCAAAACCCATTTGACCCCGGCTTTTGTATAATTTTTCCAAATACCGTCCATACTGAGAATATTCTTAGGTATGGACGGTGTTTCTTATGAAAAAAATGGTAAAATGTGTTTTTGCCTGTGCTTTGCTCGCGGCCTTCGTCTGGTGCGGAACGGTGATTGCGGACAGGCAGCGGCTGAATGAAGAACTGATCCGGCTTCATGTAGTGGCAAATTCCGACAGAGTTGAAGATCAGGAGCTGAAGCTTCTTGTTCGGGATGCGATAATTACAAGTCTTCGCCAGGCTTTGGCAGATGTTAGGGATACAGAGCAGGCAAAGGAATACCTACAGGAAAACTTACCGAAGCTGCAGGAGCTTGCAAACAAGACCCTGGATGCCGCAGGAAGTGCCCAGCAGGCTGTTGTTACGCTATGCCGGGAGGGATTTCCAACCAGGCAGTATAATACCTTTTCTCTGCCTGCGGGGATATACGAGGCCCTGCGGGTCACAATCGGAGATGGTGCAGGGAAAAACTGGTGGTGCGTCGTTTTTCCCTCCCTGTGCGTACCCCAGACGTCTCAGGGCTTCAGCGATACTGCTGCCGGTGCTGGATTCCCGGACGCTTTGTCCGGCGCTCTGACAGGGGAAGAACCCTACCAGATTCGTTTTTATCTTCTGGATAAGCTGGGGGAACTGGAAAAATTCCTGGCGGGCTGAGGCTCCCCCTGTCTTTTTGAATAGGAATATGCTATAATAAGAAAAACGTAAACAGAAAGGAGCCTAAAATATGCTCCATTTGCTCCTTGGCCGGGATTGGACGGCCAACCGGGATGCTGTCTTTTCCCGGATCAGCGAGGATGTGAAGATGGAACGCTCCGGAAGAATTCTGATGGTACCGGAGCTTATCAGCCACGAGACGGAACGGACGCTTTGCAGCCGGGCGGGGGATACTGCCAGCCGTTTTGCTGAGGTGCTTTCCTTTACCCGCCTGGCCCGGCGTGTAGCGGAAAGTGTTGGCAGTGCCAATGTACAGTGTCTGGATGGCGGCGGACGGGTGGCTGCCATGGCGGCATCTGCCCGGCAGCTTGCCAGCCGCCTGAAAGCCTACGCCTCGGTGGAGACCAAACCCGAATTCCTGGAAAAGCTCATTGAAGCGGTGGATGAATTCAAGCGGTGCTGTATCAGCCCGGAGGACCTACTTCACGCATCGGAAAAGACGGAGGGGAGCCTTGCTCAGAAGCTGGAGGAGCTATCTTTGCTGATGGGCGGGTATGATGCCCTCTGTGCCCGTGGAAAACGGGACCCAAGGGATCAGATGACCTGGCTGCTGGAACGACTGGAGGAGGGAAGCTTCGCACAGAATCATGTCTTTTACATAGAAGGGTTTCCCGATTTTACCCGGCAGCATTTTGCCATTCTGGAATGCCTGATCCGCCTCAGCCCCAGCGTGACCGTCAGCATTAACTGTGACGCTCCAGGTTCCCGGCTCCTGGCTTTCGAGAAGGCAGGGGATACTGCATCCCAGCTTCTGCGATGCGCGCGGCAGGCCGGAGTGGAAGTCATCGTCGAGACAATTCATGAGCGCAGCGACCCGTTAGTCCCGCTGCGAAGCAATCTTTTTCAGGGTCCTATCCGGGAGGGAATCCTCCGGGAGCACCTGAGCACGGTCTGCGCCGGTTCCGTCTGGCAGGAGTGCCTTTCGGCAGGGCATCGGGTAAGGTCGCTTGTCATGGAGGGCTGCCGCTACCGGGATATTACCCTGGTTGTAACGGACATGGCGGCCTACCAGCCTGTTCTGGAACAGGTTTTTGAACGGCTGCATATTCCGCTTTACCGTTCCGGGACGGAAGACATCATGCAAAAGAACGTGATCTGTACGGTGCTGACGGCTTTGGATGCTGCTGTCAGCGGTTTTGACAGGAAATGCGTTCTGGAATATCTTCGTTCCGCCCTGTCACCGCTGGATCAGGATACCTGTGACCTAGTGGAAAACTATGCGGTGGTCTGGAATATCCGGGGAAACCAGTGGCTCTCGGATTGGGCGTTTCACCCGGACGGACTGTCCGCAGTGTGGGACGAACCGTCCCAGCTTCGTCTGCAAGCCTTGAACGAAGCCCGTGCTTTGGCCATAACACCGCTGGAGCACCTCCGTCAAGGCCTTCAGGGGGCATCCTCTCTGCGGGAGCAGGTGCTGGCGCTGTATGCGTTTTTGGAGGAAATCGGTCTGGAAACCAGGCTGGAAGCCCTTTCACAGGTTCTGGAAGCGGAAGGGGACGACCGGAATGCCCAGATCCTGGGACAGCTCTGGGAGATCCTTCTGTCGGCATTGGAGCAGCTGTTCGATGTCCTGGGTGATACCCACTGGGAAACCGAGCATTTTACCCGGCTTCTCCGGCTGCTGCTGAGCCAGTACGATGTGGGAACGATCCCGCCCGTGCTGGATGCGGTGCAAATGGGACCTGTGTCCGCCATGCGCTGCCACAGGGAAAAGCATCTTCTGGTACTGGGAGCCGAGGAAGGAAAGCTGCCCGGTTACTCCGGCTCTGTCGGACTGCTTACGGATCAGGAAAGGGTTACCCTCCGGGCACTGGGCGTTCCCCTCACCGGCGGCGCTATGGAGGGCATTCAGGCGGAATTTGCGGAAATCTACGGTGTGTTCTGCGGCGCGGAGGAAACGGTGCAGGTATTTTGCTCTTCTCAGCAGCCATCTTTCCTGTTTCGCCGTTTGGAAAGCCTTGCGGGCGGAAGCAAGCAGGCTGATACTGCTATGGAGTTTTCTCTTGCGGATCCCGGGGAGGCTGCCGCGTGGCTTGCCGCCCGGAATGCGGTACAAACTGCCGGGGAGCTGGGATTATCCCGGGATTATCAGTCCATCCGCCGCAGGGCGACCCACAGCCTGGGAACCGTTTCTGCCGATGGGATCCGGGGGCTGTACGGTCAGAGTCTAAACCTTTCCGCGTCCCAGATCGACACCCAGGCGGAATGCCGTCTGCAATACTTCCTGAAATACGGACTGCGGGCAAGGGAACGGAAAGAAGCTGCTGTGGACCCGGCGGAATTTGGCACCTATGTTCATGCCGTTTTGGAAAACACCGCCCGGTGCATCCGGGATATGGGAGGCTTCCACAAGGTCAGTCTGGAACAGACGCTTTCCATTGCCCACGATTTTTCCGACAGCTATGCCAGGGATCATTTTGGTCCCCTTGCTTCCCAAAGGGTACAGTACCTTTTCCACCGGAATCTGCGGGAGCTGGATATGGTGGTGGAGGAGCTGTGGACGGAGCTTTCCCAATCCGCCTTTTCTCCCAGAGACTTTGAGGTGAATTTCGGCGGGGAGGACGGGCTTCCGGCCATCCCCATTCCAAACGAAAGAATCCGTGCCATTCTCCGTGGCTTTGTGGATCGCGTGGATGTGTGGGACAGCGGCAATACGAGCTATTACCGGGTGGTGGACTACAAGACCGGAAAAAAGGATTTTGACTACTGTGATGTGTTCAACGGTGTGGGCTTGCAGATGCTTCTGTATTTGTTCGCGCTGAAGCACAGCGGCAGTGATATTTTAGGACAGTCCCCGGTTCCTGCCGGAGTCCAATACTTTCCTGCCCGGGCGCCTTACCTGTCTCTGGACGGGAAACCGGAGCCGGAGGAGGCGGATCGGGAGCGGCTGGATAAATGGAAGAGAAAGGGACTTCTTCTGAATGACGAGGCAGTTCTCCATGCTATGGAGCCTGGGGATAATCCAAACCGAAGTTATAAGGTTAAAAAAGATGGTACGATCCAGGGTGACCTGGCAGACCGGGACCAGCTGAAACTCCTGGAGGGGTATGTCTTCCGGGTGCTGAAAGGGCTTGTGGAAGACATTGCCGCAGGGAACGTGGAGCCCAACCCATACTCCCGGGGCACTTCCCACGATGCCTGCCAGTTTTGCCCTTATGGCGGTGTATGTCACAAGGCTGAGGTGCCGGGCAGAAGAAACTACAAGACAATGACCGCGCAGCGGTTCTGGGATGAGATCGGAAAGGAGATGGGTAAGGATGCTGAATGAACTTACGCCCCAGCAGCGCATAGCCGCAACGGACCGGGGCGGAAAGCTTCTGGTCAGTGCCGCCGCCGGTTCCGGCAAAACCAAAGTGCTGGTTGAGCGGCTGCTGTGCTACCTAACGGACATGTCCGCGCCTGCCCAACTGGATGATTTCCTGATCATTACTTATACAAAGGCTGCCGCGTCGGAACTGCGGGGCAAAATCGGAGCGGAGCTGACCTCCCGGATCGCGGCGGAGCCGGAGAACCGTCACCTGCAGAAGCAGCTCCAGCGGCTGTATCTGACCCAGATCTCCACGGTCCACGGTTTTTGCACCCAGATCCTGCGGGAGTACGCCTATCGCCTGGATATTGCCCCGGATTTTCGGGTGGCAGACGAAACAGAAACCGGGGAGCTTCGCAGAACCGTTCTCTCGGACACCCTGGACCGGGCTTACGAAGAACTGGGAGAGGACCCGGACTTCCGGACCTTTGCGGATACCCAGGGCCTTGGGCGGGATGATAGGGGCCTTCCGGAACTTATCTTCAAGGTCTTTGACAGTGCCCGCTGTCACCTGGATCCGGAAATGTGGCTGGATCAGTGCGTTTCTTCCGCCCAGCCGGGAGCAGGAACGGACGTATCCGGGACCGCCTGGGGACAGTACCTTCTTGCGGATCTGAAGCTCTTTCTGGATGGACATATCCAGGCCTTTTCCAAATGCCTGGAAGAGGCGGACCAGGTTCCGGAATTTGAAAAAGTGTCTCAGAATCTTTCCGCCACCATCCTGCAGCTTACGGATCTTCGTCAGAGCGAAAGCTGGGATGATGCGGTCCGCCGCCTGGATGTGGACTTTGGTACCCTGCGCTTTCCCCGGAAAAATCCGGACCAGGAGCTGACGGACCGGATCAAGGCAGTACGGGATGCCTGCAAGGAGGGTCTGAAGAAAAAGCAGCGCGGGTTTGCGGGAAACTCCCGGGAGCTGCTGGAAGATATGGCAAACGTGTCCCCGGCCGTTCGGGGGCTGATCCATCTGGTGCGGCAGTTTTCGGATGACTACAGTCATGCAAAGCGCAGCCGACGAATTCTGGACTTCGGAGATTTGGAGCATCGGACGCTGGACCTGCTGATGGGGAAGCGCCGCACCGGCGCCACCGCCGCCGCCCGGGAGATTGCTCAGCGCTACCGGGAGGTGCTGGTGGATGAGTACCAGGACTCCAACG
This sequence comes from Oscillospiraceae bacterium, assembly GCA_016302405.1. Classification (GTDB taxonomy): domain Bacteria; phylum Bacillota; class Clostridia; order Oscillospirales; family Oscillospiraceae; genus Faecousia. Next base: position 6,238 of record JAEDNR010000002.1, on the reverse strand, counting down.
CTGTCCAGGATGCCATTTTCTCCATTCTCACTGCCGAACGCCGGAATTGTTTTTTGGTCGGCGACGTAAAACAGTCCATCTACCGGTTTCGTCTGGCGGATCCGGGAATCTTCCTGGAAAAATACAAAAGGTATGACGAGATTTCCTCCGCTTCCCCTGGGCCGGAAAGAAAGGTCCTGCTCAGCCACAATTTCCGCTCCGGCGGCGAAGTAATCGCTGCTGTAAACGATGTATTCTCTGTGTGCATGTGCCCAACTGTCGGCGGCCTGCAATACACCGATGCGGAAGCCCTCCGGGAGGGAGTTCCCCACATTGCTCTTCCGGACCCCGGCGTGGAGCTGTACGCATTGGAGACGGATGAGGATTCTTACGGGGAGGAAGCCGCTTTTGTTGCCTGCCGCCTGAAGGAAATGATCGGGAAAACCATGATCCGCAGTGGGGATTCTCTGCGTCCCATGGAAGCGGAGGACGCGGTTATTCTTCTTCGTTCTCCCGGTTCTGTCGGCAGCGAATTTCAGCGCGCGCTGGAAGCAGAGGGAATCCGCTGCGTGATCGGCGGCGGTATGGATCTGCTGCAGACCCAGGAGGTGGAGAACCTCCGGAACCTTCTGCGTACCGTTGCCAATCCCCGGCAGGATATTCCCCTTGTCAGCACCCTGGCAAGCCCCACTTTCGGCTTTACGGCAGAGGACCTGGCTCAGATTCGCAGCGGGCGGACAAAGGTCAGCTTCTATGACGCGCTGATAGCCTCCCACACTGAGAAAGCAGAAGCGTTTCTCACTGTCCTGGAAGTTCTACGCCAGGAAGCCCGGCGGGGGACACTTACCTCTCTGATCAATAAATGCTTTTCCCTCACCCGGATGGACAGTCTATACGCCGCTATGCCCGGCGGAGAGGCAAAGAAAGAAAATCTGCGGCAGTTTTTCCAATTTTCCGCCGGATATGAAGCAGGCGGCGTTCGCTCTTTGGGACAATTTCTGGAGCATCTTGACAACCTGCAAACCAGCGGTGTGCCCGCCGCTTCCGGCGGTGGTTCGGGCTGCGTTACCATCATGAGCATTCACCGCTCCAAAGGACTGGAGTTCCCTGTTGTATTCCTCTGCGGCCTTGCCCGGAAGTTTAACCGGGAAGATCTTCGGGAGCAGGTGCTGTGTGATCCCGAGCTGGGCCTGGGCCTCAATGTAGCGGATACCGGACTGCGGGTACGTTACCCTTCCCTGGCCCGCCGCGCAATCGCCGCAAAGACAGAACGGGAAAGCGTAAGTGAGGAGCTTCGGGTACTGTACGTTGCTATGACCCGGGCAAGAGACCGGCTTGTCATGACCTTTGCAACGAAAAGGCTGGAAAGCAAGCTTCGGGAAATTGCCTGCCGCCTGCCAATGGACGGAGGGGCCGCGCTGTGCCGGGAGGCGGACTGCCCGGGTGACTGGGTGCTTACGGCCGTAATGGGACGCACCGATGCTGGTGAGCTCCATGCGTTGGGTGGGAACCCGGGGCAGACACGTTTTGACGGGCATCCCTGGACGATCCGTGTATGCCAGGGCATTCGGCAGGAAAGGGATGGAACGGTTTTAAAAGAGGACAGCGCCCCTTTGCCTCCAGACAGCGAAGAGCTTCTTCGCAGGGGCCTTTCATTCCAATACCCCCATGCGGAAGCTACCCGTGCGCCCTCGAAGCAGACGGCAACCGGTAAAAAGGGCCGGGAAAAGGATGAAGAGGCTGCCGAGGATACCCGGGCCAAATCCTTTTATCCACGTCCCTACCGCCGTCCGTCCTTCCTGGGGGGCAGTGCGGACAGCCTTACCCGGGGCAGTGCCATCCATGCGGCCATGCAGTACATGCGTTTTGAATGCTGTACCGGAGAGGCGGGGGTTGCCGGGGAAGTTGCCCGCCTGGTGGAAAGCGGCTTCCTGACACCTGACCAGGGGGCCCTTGTTGACTGCTGCCAGATCGCCGCGTTCTTTGAAACCCCTATCGGAAAAAAACTACGATCCGGTGCGAAGTGCTTGCGGGAGTTCAAGTTCTCCATTCTGGAACCCGGGGAGGAATTTGGCCCTGGGCTGGCGGGGGAACAGGTGCTTATGCAGGGTGTTGTGGACTGTGCCTTGCTGGAAGAAGACGGTATTGTTGTTCTGGACTTTAAGACGGACCGTGTAACGGATGAGACGATTTGTGCTGTGGCAGAGCGTTACCGAAGCCAGGTGGAGACCTACGCGGCCGCTTTGGGAAGGATCTACAAGACCCCTGTCCGGGAGAATTACCTTTACTTCTTTTCACTGAACCGCTTCGTCAAGCTATAAGATTGCTGTCAATACAGCTATCTGACAATAAAAATGCTCCCACCCGGTTTTTGGGTGGGAGCGGATGTTCAGCGGTCCTCGCAGTTGTTCTGCGTGCGGTTGTTCTGATTCTCGTTCTGCTTCTGCTGCTGGTTCTGCTGCTGGTTCTGATTCTTATTCTGCTGCTGATTCTGGTTCCGATTCTGGTTATTCATGATTTTCTTTCCTCCGTAGCTTTTTTGCGGAATTTCCGCGGTTCTAGCATGCCCAGTATCTCAGGATTTATCCTTCGCTTTGAAAAGAAGACTGGCAAGAAGTCCCGCAAATACCGCTGCGGTGATTCCTCCCGCTGTTGCTTTCAGCCCGCCTGTGAAGATTCCCAGGAAACCATCCTTATCCACGGCTTCCCGGACGCCCTTGGAAAGGGTGTATCCGAATCCGGTGAGGGGGACAGATGCTCCTGCCCCCGCGAATTCAGCCAGAGGCTTGTATACGCCTACCGCCCCCAGGACAACGCCTGCAACCACATAGGAAACCAGGATCCTTGCCGGTGTCAGTTTTGTTCTGTCAATGAGGATCTGACCAATCAGGCAGAGGAACCCGCCCACCAGAAACGCTTTCAAATAGTCCATCTGCTCACTGCCTTTCGCTGGATTGGGCGATTGCCACCGCGTGACACACGCCCGGTATGGGAAGTCCCTGCTGGGTTGAGGTAGGGGAGAGTAGGGCACCGGTGCCGCAGAACAGGAGCTTCTTCGTTTTCCCTTTTTTCAGCTCACCCAGAAGGTATCCGCATAGGGTAATGGCACTGCAGCCGCAGCCGGAACCTCCCGCATGGACATCCTGGGTGGTGTTGTCAAAGACCAGGGTACCGCAGTCTGCCAGCTTTCCGCCAAGGCTCAGTCCATCCTTCCTTGCAAGCTCCAAGAGCAGCTCCTTGCCCAGCTGACCCAGATCTCCTGTTACGATCAGGTCATATTCCTCCGGGCCTACCCCCAGGTCCTCAAAATGCCGCCGGATGGTATCAAAGGCCGCAGGCGCCATTGCTGCGCCCATATTGTTCGCATCCTTGATTCCGAGATCGGTAACGGTTCCAACCGTACAGGCAGTAATGACAGGGCCTTTTCCCTGGCTGCATACCAGGGCCGCACCGGAGCCTGTTACAGTCCACTGGGCCGTGGGGGTTCTTTGCCCGCCGTACCCCAGAGGGAAACGGTATTGTCGTTCTGAGGAAGCAAAGTGGGACGAGGTCAGTGCTGCCACCCGGTCCGCATACCCGCCGTCTACTGCCATGGAGGCTGCCAGCAGGCTTTCTGCCATGGTGGAACAGGCACCGTACAATCCCAGATGGGGAATGCCGGTATTACGCAGGCTGAAAGAAGAGCCGATACACTGATTCAGCAGGTCTCCGGAGAAAACGAGATCCAGGTCATCCTCTTTCAGCGCAGCTTTTTTCAGAAGCGTATTGAGGGCAGTCTGCTGCATGACTTTCTCTGCCTGCTCCCAGGTCTTTTGCCCGAAATAGGGGTCCTGGGAGGTTATGTCGAAAGTATGCGCCAGGGGGCCCTGTTCCTCTTTCTTTCCCGCGACACTGGCCCAGGCCGTGATCACCGGCTGGGAGGACAGAAGAAAGCTGCTGCGCCCCCGTTTGTTTTTTGCCATGGATTCACCTTCTTTTGATGTTTTCCATGGTAGTATGCCCGTTGGGCGTTTTGTCATTCACAGACGAAAAGCGGGCGGAAAAGAAACGAAGTGTTCGGTTTCAATATTTCAGAAACAGGTGATGATCGTGGTTTATGGAATCCGAAAAGCACAGATAACGGACTGGAATGCAATACAGACAATTTATGCCGGTGCCAGAAAATTCATGGCCCATACAGGCAATCCCAATCAGTGGGGGAAGGACCGTCCCCCGGAAAAGACGCTGGAAAAAGATATTTCGGAAGGGAATCTCTATGTTTTGACCCGGGACGGTATCATTCACGGCGTTTTCGCGTTTCTCCTTGGGGAGGACCCGACTTACGGATATATTGATGGTGCATGGCGCAGCAATACGCCATATGGTACGATCCACCGCATTGCGTCAGACGGCAGCGGAGGCGTTCTGAAAGCGGCAGTAGCATTCTGTTCCGGAATCTGTCCCCATATTCGGATTGACACACACCGGGATAATCATATCATGCGGGAACGGATTACCCGCAATGGCTTTCAGGAGTGCGGGATCATCTATCTGGAAAACGGAGATCCCAGAATTGCTTATGAGCTTCTTCCGACAGAATAAAATGAGCCCCCTTGAAAGGAAATGGGTCCTTTCAAGGGGGTTGTCTATCTTTAACTCATTCGCCTTGCGCCGTAGTAGTGGTCCGACCAGTAGCCGCTTGTAAGGCTGGAGTAGGAGACCACGGAACGGGAATTGGGGGCGTGGATGAACTGCCCGTCTCCCGCGTAAATGCCCACATGGGAGATACCGCTGGCGTAGGTGTTTGCGAAGAAAACAATATCCCCGGGCTGAAGATTGCTCCTGGAAACGGCGGTGCCCATTTTATACTGATCCGCCGGTGTACGGTAAGGGGAGTAACCCAGCTCCTTAAGAACATAGTACACAAAGCCGGAGCAGTCAAAGCCGCTGGGGCTGGCCCCGCCGTAGACATAGGGTGCGCCCAGATATTGCTGGGCTTTTGCGAGGATCTGACTGCCGGAAGCGCTGGGCTGTGGGGCAGAAGAATTGTTGGCGCTTCCGGAGCTGCCGTTCAGTGCCTCCGGGCTGGGAGCCACACCTGTGGAATTGCCCAGGCGGAAAAACTTGGGGCTGTTGGAAGATGCCTTGTTTTCGTAGGGAATCTGCGTCAGTTCCAGGTAGTCGCTGCGGATGTAGCAGATTTTGGAGCCTGTGATCACCTTATACCAGCCGTTATTCAGACCGATGATGTAGCAGGAAGTGTCGCCTTTTTTTACGGAGCCAACGACAGCGTAGGAGGTGCCGGGGCCGGAGCGCAGATTCACAGAGCTTCCGGTGACTTTTCCGTAGCCCAGTTCCGCATTCCGGGCGGTTTTTACATTCAGGTAATCGGCGTGCATGTAGCCTTCCTGCAGATTATAGTTTACCTTGTACCACTGCCCAACTTTGCTGATGATCACAACGCATTCATCACGGGGCGCGGTAGCAAGAATTTTAGAAGTGGTATTCGGTTCCTGCCGCAGACGCAGGGAAGTGGCAGTCACAAAACCGATTCCATACATCTGGTATCCTGCGGCAAAGGTGGGAACGGTTAGTACGCCGGCAAGCAGAACAAGGGTCAGGGCCAGCGTTACGATTCTTCTGGTAAGTTTCATATGTATCCTCCGGAGTAAAAAAGGGTTATATCTGGCGCGGTTCTAAGGTGCTGTGAAATGGCGGTTATGCATTTCACAGCTGTAACAGGTTTTTGCTTTATTTACCTGCCAGAGCGCGTTCCAGCCAGACACAGCCCAGGTCAAGGGCGGTGTACAGGCCGTCTTTTTCACTCTTTTTTACAATTCGATCCCGGCCTCTTGCGTTGGGATCGGTGAGCTGAAGCTGGATAGCAACCCGGGTGGCGATGTCGGTATCGTTAACCTTTTTGGTTTCCAGCACCTGCAGCATAATAATGTGGCTGTCTGCCATGGAGCCATAATAGATGAGATTATCTTTTCTCATCAACGGGCGACCTTTGTAGGTGAGTACTTTTTCGTCAGCCATGAATGAACCTCCTGAGAAATTGTAATTAAATTGTAACATATTGTTACAGAAAAGTCAAGTCCAGTGGAATCCACCAATATTTGGGGGAAAAGGAAGATACATATGAAACTGTCAAGGTACAAAATAAGGGGCCTTTGCCTGGACAAAGGCCCCTTGCCGGTGTTCCGAAATCAATCCTTGGAGAACAGATACTCCCGGACCAGCACCTGCATCAGCTCGTCCCGGTCGATCTTGCAGATCA
>JAEDNR010000033.1 GCA_016302405.1 Oscillospiraceae bacterium | reverse complement strand
GCGTACCGCATCCACCCGCACACCATTCAACAAACAGCTCTACAAATTCCAATTTCCCGCTTTATTGCGTAAAGCCGGTCTGCCTATTCGATTTTAACGGATGATAAAGCCAAAGTCAATGTCCTTTTCCGCCAGACGGTACTTTTCCGGCATTTCCGGGCCGCAGGAGTGAGAGCCCAGGCCGGAATCCTTGTAGTCCACCCGGACATGCGTCTTTCCGTCCGCCTGCAGCTCGTCCATATGCTTTGCCCGGGTCAGGGTCTGGGTGCTGTACCGGGACACGTTGATCTCAAACACCTTGTCTGCCTCGAACCGCAGACCCCCCGCCAGCTCCAGCCATTTGCAGCCGGTGTGGTTGCCATGCTCCTGGGGCATGATGTAGGGCCAATACTCCTTGGACGCAGTGCTTTCAAAGATGCCGGTGGTGACATGTAGGTTCATGTCCCGGTAGTTTTCCCCGGGGCCCATGCCGTAATACCGGAAAGCGCTGTCCGGGTCGGGCAAGATAAATTCCATACCCAGCCGCTGAAGCCACATGCAGTTATCCCGCACCTTTCCCCGGAGGGCCACATGGAGCTGCCCGCCGTCCCGGGGGGTAAACTCCAGGGTGTACCGGAGGAAGGGCATTCTTCCCACGCCTGCCGCCGCGGCCTCCACCCGGACGGAATTTCCCTCCCGGGTGACGGAGTGGACATTGTGGAAAATCCTGTCCAGATTTTCCCCCTCCCAGGCGTTATAATGGCCCCACTTGGCAGCCAAATCCCGCTCGTTGTCTATGGGGGCCCGCCAGGCGGTGAGCTCCATAGGCCCGGCCAGCAGCTCTTTTTCTCCCGCCCGGACGGAGGTAAGCTTTCCTGAATCCTTGGAAAGGGTGTAGACCCGGTCCCCGGTGTGCAGGAAGAAGCTGTGTGCATCCTCGGTAATGGCGGTATGCTCACTTCCCGCCTGTGGGGCCGCTGTCACGGGCACGGGCAGGCGCAGCTCCGTCATGGCTATCTCCCGGCCCGCCCCGTCATACATGCGGCAGACGGCAAAGGCTCCCAGGGCGCAGCTTTCCGGCGCTTCCACCGGCAGGAACCCGGTCTGCTTGGGAGCCAGGTCCAGACGGTACTCCCGGGTCTCCCCGGCCATGCCGTCCACATTCACCTGAACCGTCAGGCGGCAGTCACCCAGGCAGGTAAAGTCAAAGAGGTTCGTCACGGCGATTTTGTCCCCTGACAGCCGGAAACGGACATTCTGGTAGGCGTATTTGGCGTTCAGGGAGCCTGCTTTGAACTTCCGGTCATGGGTCACCAGGCCGTCGGCGCAGAAATTGCCGTCATCGGTCAGCTCCCCAAAGTCTCCTCCGTATTGGGGAACGCCGTTTACCAGAACGGTATGGTCCGCCCACTCCCAGATGCAGCCGCCGATGAGCTTGGGGCTGTTGTAGATCAGCTCCCAATAGTCCTTCACGTCGCCGGGGCCGTTGCCCATGGCGTGGCTGTACTCGCAGAAGAAATAGGTCTGCTTTGCCTCCGGGTTCGCGGCGTATTTTGCCACGGACTCGTAGGAGGGGTACATTTCCGAGTGCAGGTCCGGCCAGCGGCGGTCCGGCTTCTCGGTGCCGTCGGCATAGCGGGTGGCATCCTCGCAGTGGACAAGACGCCGGGAGTCCGTGTCGTGGAGCCAGCCGATCATTTCCCGGTTATTTTCACAGAAGCCGCTTTCGTTTCCCGTGGACCAGGAGAAGATGCAGGGGTGGTTTTTATCCCGGTGGTAGGCCCGCTGGATCCGTTCCAGATAGGCAGGCAGCCACTGTGCCTGGTTTCCGATCCACGCCTCGTTCCCCTCGGTATCATAGCCGGGGCCGGGGGTAAACCGGGTGGTAAAGCCGTGGGTCTCAATGTCCGTTTCCAGCACCACATAGAAGCCCATCCGGTCGCACAGCTCCAGGAACTTCGGGCTGGGGGGATAGTGAGAGGTACGGATGCAGTTGATGTTCAGCTCCTTCATCCGGGTTAAATCCAGGCGAAGGTCATCCTCCGTCATGGCGTAGCCGTTCACCGGGTGGGTGTCGTGGTGGTTTACGCCCTTGAGCTTCACCTCCACCCCGTTTACGGTAAAGGCGGAGCGCGCATTGATGGCATAGGTGACAAAGCCCACCGCCTGGCGGATGACTTCGCCCCTGTCTTCAAAAACCAGGGTATAGAGTTTCGGGTGTTCCGCGTTCCAGAGGATGGGGTTTTCCACGGTGAATTCCAGGGTGTTTTCCCCGGCTTTCCGGTCCAGCAGGCGATCCTCCGGGTCATAGAGGGAAACCTCTGCCTCACCCTCCATGGCAACGCGGATGACATCCCCCTCCGTCCGGATGTCAATGTCCCGGATATGGCCCTGGGGCCGGGACAGCAGGTACACATCCCGGAAGATGCCGTTCATCCGGAAAAAGTCCTGGTCTTCCAGGTAGCTGCCGCTGCACCACTTGCGCACCTTGGCGGTGACGGTATTTTCTCCGGGTTTCACAAAATCCGTGATGTCAAACTCCGCCTGCAGGTGGCTTCCCTGGGAGTACCCGGCGTAGCTGCCGTTGATGTACAGTTCCACACAGGAGGAAACCCCCTCAAACACGATGTAGTGGCGGCGGCTCGTATCAGAAATGGGAAATGTCCTCGTGTACACGCCCATGGGGTTTTCGTTGGGCACATAGGGCGGGTCCACCGGATAGGGGTAGACCACATTGGTATAGTAAGGCTTTTCATAGCCCCGGCACTGCCAGCAGGAGGGTACGTCAATGGTACCGGTGGCGGCGGGGATCTCGTCAAAGTCCCGGGCATAGAATGAAAAGTCCCAGATGCCGTTGAGGCTTACCATGGCTCCCGGATTTTCGGGGATGTAGTAAGCACGCTGCTTCAGGCGGTTTTCCTGAATGCGCTGCAAATCTTCATAGTGTCGCATAACGTATCCTCTCTTTGGGGGTGTAGTCTTTTCGGCAGGAAGATAAATTGGAATTCAGTTGAAAGTGGAAAGTGGAAAGTGGAAAGTTAAGGAGTCCCTACGGGACATTTAAAAAACGAATGAAATATCCGCATTCCCAAGAAAAAATGAAGTGTTTCGTATTTTGCATGGTTGTTTAATCGTCGCGAAGCGACACCATAACTTTCAACTTTCAATTTTCAACTTTCAACTTATGCGAAGCGGATAAATTCCAATACAGGTTATCGGCTTTAGTAAGCACACTGACATATTGGAATTTGGCGCACTGGCGCGAAGCGCAATCGCTTCCCCCGGGGGGAAGCTGTCGAGCGCAGCGAGACTGATGAGGAACGGCGAAACAGAGCGATTTTCCATGCAGTTCGTAAAAAAAGCACGATTTGAAAAGCTGTACGTTCTTATTTGCCTGCGCCCCAATCAGAAAATGTCGCCGTTCCTCATCCGCCCCTGCGGGGCACCTTCCCCCCGGGGGAAGGTATTGGCCCGCCAATTTACAATTTCACGATCAGCTTATTAAAGCCGATAGCCTGAATTCCAATTTATCAGTCTGTGGTGGCTTACAGAAACGCTTCGTTGGTTTCCCCGGCGGCGGGGTGACTGGTGACGGGGCGGATGGTGATGACACGCCGGAAAGGCGTATAGTCCGTCATGTACACCGTGGCGGCGCCGGGGGTCTTGGCTTCGCTGTCCTCCTTGCCCTCGGTGAAGTGGTGGACGCCGAAAGCCGGGCCCACCTCCATGGAGGACGCGGCATTGGATACCGTAAAGTCGGAGTCCCGGAGCACCAGCACCTCGTCGCCGTGAACGGGCATGGTCATGTGGGGGTTGGAGATCCGGTCAATACCGCTGAAGGCCAGCTCCACCCGCCAGGGGGCGCCGGCTACGCCGGAGGTGGTCAGGGACACTTCCAGGGCGTCATTAACCTCCCGGATGCACACATCGATGTCCATATCCGGGCCCAGCTTCTTTTCCCGGGAGGCGTTGTCCATCTTCCACCAGTCGGAGGTGGCGGGCTTCTCCCGGAAGGGCAGGTAGTACCAGCCCCGCATGGTCTGGTGCAGGCAGAAGGCGCCGCTTTCATCCCGGGTCATGGTCTCCGGGATAAAGGCCCGGTGCTCGCAGAAGCTGCCGGCCAGCTTCACCGCCACCTTGATGGAGCCGTTGTGCACATACAGAAAATTGGACTTGGTGCCCATGACCGTATATGTCCAGCTTCCCCGGCGGACCCGGGCAATGGAGGAATTGGGATAGTAGGCGGCATACTCCCGGGGAGTGCCGCAGAGCCCCGACTCATAGGAAACATACTCCGGGTGGAGCATGTATTCAATCAGGAAGTCCGGCGGGGCCAGCCGCTTCCGGGCGGCGATGTCCACAATGTAATTTGCCATGGCAATGAATTCCGGGATGTTGTAGCGGATGCCCAGGTCCAGATATTCAAAATAATAGGCGCTGGGGTAGACCAGCCGGTCCTTGTCAAACCGGGTGGAGTTGGCGGTGAACACGCTGTCGTCCGGCTCCCAGTAGGTGAGCATCATCCTGAGGTTGCGAATGGCGTTTTGCTCGTAGCTGGGGTCCCCCAGGCTCTCGGACAGCAGGAGCATGGCGTCGTTATTCACCTGGTTATAGTTGCCCGCGCTCTTTTCCGCGTACTCTCCGTCTTCATTGCAGTCCATGCCCTCGCCCAGGTAAGCGTAGGCCGCCTGAATCAGGTCGTCTTCCCCGAAGAGCCTGCCGCAGCAGCTAAGCAGGGAGGCAATGGCCCAGCGGTGGTTGGGGGTGTGAAAGCCCCCCTCCAGCAGCCCCCGGCCACCCAGGTGGACGGTATGGGCCATGCGGGCTTTGATTTTTGCCTCTCCCGGGGTCAGGTCCTTCTTTCCCATCAGGTACTTGAGGTGGGGCACCCAGGCCAGAATGCAGAAAGCGGTATCCGGGGCGGAGAAGAAATTGCAGGTCACATAGTCAAACAGACCGTTTTCGTGCTGCACCCGGTCCACATAGTCAAAGCCCAATTCCGCCCGGGAAAGGACGGTCTCATTCTGATAAAACCGGGAATCGGGATTGCAGTAGGCTGTCACCAGGGACGCAACAGCGTACATGGTGGATTTGGCCTGGAACACGCCGTCGGGCTGAACCACAGCGCCGCAATAGGGGCTGCTTTTGTCCAGCACCTGGGCATGCATCGCCTGTTCCGCCTTTTCCTCGATCCCCCGGACCATTTGATCATAATGTGCTTTCATGCTTACTTGCTCCTTACCGTGTTGATAATTGACAAAGGACAGTTGAATGCGCATATCGGTCTTGCGCGGCAGGTATATAAATTGGAATTGAATTGACAATTGACAATGAACAATTGACAATTAAGGAATCCCTGCGGGATGATTTAAAAAAAAGAATTTGAACGAAAACAAAAGGAATTCTTTTAAAATCGTCCCGTAGGGACACAACAATTGTCAACTGTCAATTGTCAATTGTCAATTCGGCGGAGCCGCTAAATTCCAATTTGTCTTACTGCCGTGTTAACCCGATAAGCATAGTATCTTATATCTTGTATCTCATATCTCTATCGCATTATACCGCAAAAGGTCCGGGTGTCAACTGTCTTCTCCCAGCAGGGCCGCGCCCAGGATCCCGGCGTCGTTGCCCAGCTGGGCCAGAACGATTCGGGCGTTGCGCTTTGCGTTCCGGGAGTAGATCTTTTCCGCCGTCTTTTTCCGCAGGGGGGTGAGCAGCTTGTCCCCCGCCCGGCTGACGCCGCCGCCCACGCACACCAGGGCGGGCTGGAAAATATTGATCAGGCTGGCAATGCCCTCGGCCAGGTAGTCGGTATACCGGTCCACCAGCTCCATACAGGCTGTGTCCCCGGCCCAGGCCCCGTCAAAGACGGTTTTGGCCTCCACCTGCATGGGGTCGCCCCCACACAGCTGCCACAGGATCGTGTTTTTGTCAACCGCCATTCTCCCCCTTGCCTGGGAAGCCAGGGCGGTAGCGGAGCCGTAGGCCTCAAAGCAGCCCCGGCGGCCGCAGGTGCAGGGCACACCGCCCATGCACAATGTCATGTGGCCGAACTCTCCCGCGGCGTAGTTTACTCCCGACCAGAGCTTCCGGTTCAGGATGATCCCGCCGCCGATGCCGGTGCCCAAGGTCACCATGAGCATGGAGTCCTCCGGGTAATCCCCCGCCATATACTCGCCCCAGGCGGCGGCGTTGGCATCGTTTCCGATACGCACAGGCAGGCCCAGCTTTTCTTCCAGCAGAGGGACAAAGGCCACATCGTCAAAGCCTAAGTTGTTGGCGTCCTCCATGTGCCCGGTTTCCTCGTTGGCGGTGCAGGGGACCCCCACGCCCACGGAGCGGATCTCGTCCTTCCGGACACCGTTTCGCTCCATAAGCGTTCGTACCATATCCGCCATATCGTCGGCCATTTCTTCAATGGGCCGGGGCACCCGGGTCCTGACACTGACCCGGTCAACAATGGTTTTGTTTTCGCCCACCAGCCCGGTCACGATGCTGGTACCGCCAAAGTCAATTCCCATCCAGTACATACGATACCCTCCCTTTACAAACGCAAAAGCAGTGTCTTGATTTCAAATGGGCCGAAATGGAGGGACAGGGGAAGCGCCCGGCAAACGCCGTTTTCTTCCAGCATGTCTGTTTCGGTTACTTTTTTCACCCGGTCCGACACCCGGACGGGGGTTACCGTCTCCCGCCCCATGGCCTCGTAGACCCGGACGAGGATCGCGTCGGGCAGGCTGTCCGCGGGCTTCACCGTGTCAACGATGATGTTTTCCGCCTCCGGCAGGAAGATGGGGCCTGTGCGGTCCGCTTCCGGGCTGCCCAGCTGCACCGGTTCATTCAGCTCCGCCGCCTGGCGCACCGTGCCGCTGTCCGCGAAAGCGCCCAGGAACGGATAAATGGAATAGGTAAACTGGTGGACCCCCTGATCCGCCCGCATATCCGGCATCAGGGGCGCGCGCATCAGGGACAGGCGAATTTCGCTGCCCTGGACGCTGACCCCGTACTTGCAGTCGTTGAGCACCGCCGCCCCGGCGCCGCCGTCGTACACCGCGGTATAGCGGTGGTTACACACCTCGTACTGGTCCCGGTCATGCTGCCGGGAGCGGTGGGTGGGACGGCGGTGGTAACCAAACTGAATCTCCTGGACGGCATCCCGGGCGTAAACCGCCACGGGGAAGGCCGTTTTCAGCAGTTTGTGCCGCTCGTTCCAGTTTAGCTCTGTGATGAAGTCCAGCCGCCTGGCGTCGTGACCCAGGAAAATTTTCTGTTTCCAAAGGGAGTTGTGGATGGTCCTGGTCACCAGAAGGGCCGCCCCGTCTTCCTCTGAAAGGATTTCTACGCTTGCCGGGCCCTTCAGGGGGACGGGCAGGTTTTCATACATGCTCCCCAGCTCCCAGGCGTCGTAGCAGGTATTCACGTCCTTGAACATAAGAAGCCGATTTCCCGGCCCGGACAGGAACTCCTTATCCTCCCCGGCAATGCGCAGGCTGACCAGCTCTCCCAGGTTGTTTACACGGCAGGTAAGGTTGGAATTTTCCAGCACAAAGCCGTCCCCGTCGGTATACGCCCGGGCAAAGCTTGTCCACCCGGGGGCAGCCCCCACCAGGCGGCAGCCCTGGGCGGGGATCGTGTATCCCCGGTAGGTCCGGTCCCAGCAAAGGTGGTTATAGACCATCCGGGTGTCGCCGGGGGTACCCAGAGCTTCCGCAGTCAGCGCCTCGGCCCCTTGGATGACGCTTTCCAGTGCTGCTTCCGCTTCCTCATGCACCCGGCGGATGCCCGCCCCCGCGGCAATGTCATGAAACTGCTGGAAAAGCAGGGTCTTCCACAACGCGTCCAGCGCTTCGGGATGGGTGCTCTTTCCCAGGAGCATTCCCCGGGCTGCGTGGTACTCAGCCTGCTTCAGGGCCACCTCCGCTTTCCGGATGCCCCGCTTGGTTTCCGCCTGGGCGGTCAATGTGCCCCGGTGCCAGGCAAGATACAGCTCGCCGCTGTACGCGTTTTCCACGTTTTCCTGCCGGTCAAAGAACGTTTCCGGGCTTTCCATACGGCAGCGGGGCGCACCCTCCAGATCGGTACAACGCCGGGCCGTCTCCACCATCTCCCGGGTGGGGCCGCCGCCGCCGTCCCCGTAGCCGTAGGGAAAGAGCATGCCGTCCATATTTTCCGTCTGAATCCGATCTTCCTCCCACCGGGTAATCAAATCCTCCGGGCGGAAAACCGCGTTGTTTTTCTTATAAATGTGGGCCAACACCCGGCTGCCATCCAGCCCCTCCCACCAGAACAGGTTATAGGGGAAGGGGGCCGCCTCCGGGTCCTGGCGCAGCAGCTTCTGGGTGGCAAAATAGGGTACGCCGCATTTTTTCAGGATCTGGGGCAGGGCGGCGGAGAAGCCGAAGGTATCCGGCATCCAGGCCATCCGGCTGTTCGTGTCCAGCTCCCGGCGGTACCACCGCTTTCCCCACACCGTCTGGCGGATCAGGCTCTCGCCGGAGGGGATATTGGTATCCGACTCCACCCAGACAGCGCCGTCAGGGTAGAATTTTCCCTCCCGGACCCCTGCCTTTACCCGGTCAAACACATCGGGATACCACTGCTTCAGATATTCCAGAATGGGCGGCTCGCACAGAAGAAACCGGTAGTCCGGGTATTCTTCCATGAGGGAAAGCTGGTTCGTGTAAGTCCTTGCGGTCTTGCGCAGGGTCTCCGCCTCCGGCCACAGCCAGGCAAGGTCTAAGTGGGACTGGCCGAAGACCGTGAATTCCGGGGCGGTGGAGCCGTTTTTGCAGGCAAGCAGGGGTTTAAGAACCGCGTCCGCCTGTACGATGCTTTCCGTCAGGTCCGGTTCCGGCAGCTCAAAGTCTGCGATATAAGTAAACTGCTTCAGCCCTGCCAGGATCCTCATGGCCCTGAGACTCCTGTCGGGAAGCTTTTTTAAGAGGCTGTACAGGGTACGGTAGTCCATGGCCGCCTGGAAAACCGGCTCATTCCAGATTCCGATGGCGGAGTCCCCCAGGGTGACCTGGGCTTCCGGCGGCTCCGGAACGGATTCCTCTTCGAAGCCCACCGGGCCAGCCCCCTCGTTCCGGACGCCGTGGCCCGCGTAGCACTCGGCAAGAATCCGGTAGGTGGTTCCTGTCCGGGCATTACGGGTCAGAGTAAGATAGTGGTGCTGACGGTCAATGGAACCGGCTTCTTTCCCGTTTACGAACACCAGCATTTCCGGAGCGGTGCCCAGGGTAAGCACCAGGCGCTGCCCCTCCAGCTCCGCCGGGACGGTGAACGCCGTGCGGAACCACCCGTACTCCCACTTTCTTCCCCATTTCATCCCAACCGGCGCGGGGGAAAAGGGCCCCGCCTCCGCCAGGGCAAGGGGGAGCCTTTCCATGGTGGGAAAGAATTCCACCGCCAGGGTACGGTATTTCCGGTAAAAATGCTTATCAAACTGTTCCGACCAGATCCGGAGCCGGTCGGCCCATTGCCTGCCCATATCGATCAAAACGGGTCACCTCCAATAGTGAATTGACAATTGACAGTGGACAATTGGAATTTGTAGAGGTGAGCGCGCGCCCCGAACAACACTGTCATTTAAGAACCAGTCCGCTTAAGTGGTGTGGGAATCTCCATCGACTTTCGGGCTGCTTTTCGTCTTACCTCGTAGGGGCGCTCATTGAGCGCCCGCGGAAATGTTCCAATTTTGTAACAAATATCCGGTAAAAGGAACCTTTTCGCCGATAGAAATCTGGATAACAGAAATTTCTCTGCCGGGCGCTCAATGAGCGCCCCTACGGCGTATGACGTTCTTGGCCCCGGAATTCGATGGAGATTGCCACGCCAGTTTGAGAACTGGCTCGCAATGACAGGAAAGTCGATAGCCCGCTAAATTCCAATTTATCGAACCATAGAACGTTACCGAGCGGGTGGTGCTGCACGCAGTGAATCAAAATCCTAATGATTGCCGGGGGCAATCATACCTAAATTAAGAGGGCAGAAGCGACCACAGACCAGGTTCGTCACGACTTGGCCGCCCGCCCTGCGGGCAAATTCCAATTTGTCTGTTTTCTGCGCAAAGGCAATCGGCACCTTACACCTTAATTGTCCATTGTCCACTCTCAATTGTCAATTCTTTTTTCTCTAAACGCGCGAATTCCCCGCCCCCATCTTGGGGGCGGAGGAACCGCGTTCAATGTTTATTGCAGCTCAATGAGCAGCAGCATGGCCAGGGCCTGGCCGTAGGGCATGGGCTGAATGGGGATCTTCTTATAGAAGTCCTTGCTCTCCCGGCCCATGGGGGTGCCGTAGGACACCTGGTTCACAACGCCGTCGTCCGCGATGTAGCCCAGAATGGGATCCAGGGCCTTCATGGCGGCTTCCGCATACCTTTTGTCCAGGAGTCCCGCGTGAACCCCCCGGAGGATGCCGTAGGCGAAGCCGCAGCTGGCGCTGGTCTCCACATAGGAGTCCCTGTCGTCAATGACGGTGTGCCACATACCGCTTTCATCCTGATATTTTACGAGACTCTCCACCTGGGCCCGCAGCAGCTCCGTCAGCATCCTGCGGACGGCGGGGGCGCAGTCCACCATGCCCAGAAATTCCGGAATGGCAATGGTGATCCAGCAGTTGCCCCGGCCCCAGAAGGCCCCGGCGAAATTATGCCGTCCGTTAAAGGTCCAGCCGTGATACCACAGCCCCGTTTCCCGGTCTGCCAGGTACTTGGCGTGGAGCAGGAACTGGTACTGGGCTTCCTCGATGTATTCCCGCTTTCCCTCAATCCGCCCCATGTTCGCCAGGAACAGCACCGTCATAAACAGGGTGTCGTCCCACAGCTCCTGGTCGTTGAGGGTGTCGGAGGTCATGTGCTGGAAGCCTCCCTCCCTGGTTCTGGGGAAATGGGCCATAATCCAGGCCGCGCTTTCCCGGCAGGGGGCCAGGTACTTTTCAGACCCCAGGTATTCGCCCACATAAGACATGGTAAGAAAGGGGGTGACGGTATTCACATTGAGGGCGGGAAAGCCCACAGTCATCTGATTGTCAAAATAGGTGGTCAGAATGTCCAGGTACTTTTCGTCCCGGGTCTTTTCGAACAGCCGCCACAGCCCGTACAGGCCCACGCCCTGGGTCCACTCCCAGTGCCGGTATTTGCGGATGTCGTCGCCTGCCAGATTGCTGCCCTTCATGTTCTCCAGGAACTGCTCGTCATCCTCATAGAGGATGGGAGTGAAGGCCTCCACAAGCCTGGAAAGCTTCTCTTCCGCAGCCGATTTATATGTCGTTATCATGATTTATAACCCCCCACTTTTCCCGTTACGCCAGGGCGTCATTCAGCCGGTGCAGGAGGGGGATCAGCTCCTGGGGGGTGTGCACGGTGTAATCCGGCTGCCAGTCCGGCTCCTCCACGGTGTGGAAATACCGCTTTGACCAATCCAGCCAGATGGAGGTCAGGCCCATCCGGTTGGCTCCCGCAATATCCTTTTTCAGGTTATTGCCGATCATCACGATCCGGGGCTTGTCCGCATCCGTCAGGCCCATCTTCTGAAAGGCAGTCTCAAACATGATGGGCTCCGGCTTCTGCTTGCCCACCACCTCCGACACGATCCACTGGTCGAAGCAGTATCCCAGACCGTTCAGGCGGTACACATTCTGGAAAGACTCCCACTCGCCGTCAGCAACCAGGGCAATGGGAAAGCCCTCATCGTGGAGCTGCTTTAAGACCTCCCCCGCCCCGGGAATGAGCTCCGCCCGCTGGACGATGCCCCGGTCGTCAAAGACCTGGCTGCCCTCGTCGATGATGGTATCCCCGCTGTCGGTGAAAATAATCAGACGCTTATTCATAGTCAAACCCCTTCAGCTTCAGCTCTTCCGCCCGGTGGCAGGCTACAAAGTGGCCCGGCTCCAGTTCCTTATACTCCGGGGCGCACTGCTTACATTTTTCCGTGCAGAAGCGGCAGCGGGTATGGAAGTAGCAGCCCGTGGGAGGATTGGCCGGGTTGGGGATTTCGCCCTCCAGGGGGATCCGCTCGGTCTGCACCGTAGGGTCGGCTACGGGAACGGCGGAGAGCAAACTCTCGGTGTAGGGGTGCATGGGGCGGGAGTACAATGTCTTCGTGGGCGCATATTCCACGATACGCCCCAGGTACATGACCGCCACCCGGTCGGAGATGTACTCCACCACGGACAGGTCGTGGCTGATAAAGAGGTAAGTCAGCTTCAGATCCCGCTGCAGATCGTGGAGCAGGTTGATAACCTGGGCCTGAATGGACACGTCCAGGGCAGAAACGGACTCGTCGCAGACGATGACCCGGGGATTCAGGACCAGGGCCCGGGCGATGCCGATTCTCTGCCGCTGGCCGCCGGAGAAAGCGTGGGGATAGCGCTTGAGGTAGGAGGTATTGAGGCCTACCTTGGCGGCAATGTCCATGATCCGCTGCTCCATCTCGTCCTTGGGCATCTTGGGGAAGTTGGCAACCAGGGGCTCCTTGATGATGTCGTAAACCGTCATACGGGGGTCCAGGGAGGAATAGGGGTCCTGGAAGATCATCTGGATTTCCTTGCGATACTTCTTCATGGTCTTCTTGTCGATCTTAACAAAGTTGACCCGCTCTCCGTCGGCGGCGGTGTAGTACACATCGCCCTCGGAGGGCTCGTAGGCCCGGACGATACAGCGGCCCAGGGTGGTCTTGCCGCAGCCGGACTCGCCCACGATACCGATGGTCTCGCCTTCGTTCACGGTGAAGCTCACATCGGTGACGGCCCGGACGCAGACGCCCTTGGAGTGAAAACGCATATGGATGTGCTGTACATCCAGAATCTGTTTCGGCTCGCTCATTACGCTTTTCCTCCTTCCGCTCCGCATTTATCCGCCTGGGGACAGCCTGTGCAGGCAAAGCAGGCGACCTTGTGGTTTTCACCGCTGTTTATCAGCTCCGGATCGCATTTGTCGCACACGCCCTCGATACGCTTGTCGCAGCGGTCATAGAAGCCGCAGCGCTTGGGCAGGTTCATGGCCACGGGCACGGTGCCCTCAATGGAGAAGAGCTTGTCCTGGCCCTTGGTGCCGATCTTATGGACGGAGCCGATGAGGCCCCGGGTGTAGGGGTGCTGGGGGTTCTTGAAGATTTCCACGGCGGGGGCGGTCTCCACGATCTTGCCCAGGTACATGACCGCCACCCGGTCGCACATCCGGGCCACGGTGCCCAGGTCGTGGGTGATGAACAGGATGGACATGCCGAAATCCTTCTGCAGCTCCTTCATAAGCTCCAGGATCTGGGCCTGGATGGTTACGTCCAGGGCTGTGGTGGGCTCGTCGGCAATCAGAAGCTTGGGGTTGCACACCAGGGCCATGGCGATGAGGGCCCGCTGGAGCATACCGCCGGAGAACTCGTGGGGGTACTGGTCGTAACGCTTTTCCGCGTTGGCGATACCCACCTTCTTCATAACGCCCAGGGAAATTTCCTTGGCCTTCTTCTTGTCCTTGGTAATGTGAAGCCGGGTGGCCTCATTGATCTGGTTGCCGATGGTGTACATGGGGGAGAAGGCAACCATGGGCTCCTGGAAGATCATGGAAATCTGCTTTCCACGGACGGAGCGGATCTCCTCGCCTCTGGGCTTCAGCTTCAAAAGGTCCGTCATGCCCAGGTTCTCGGCGTCAAAGAGGATCTCACCCTCCGCCTTGCAGTTTTTCGCGTTGATTCCCAGGATGGCCTTGCTGGTCAGGCTCTTGCCGCAGCCGGATTCGCCTACGAGGCCCAGAGTCTCGCCCTTGCCGATCTCAAAATTCACGCCCCGGACGGGGGTCAGGATGCCGTCGTCGGTTTTAATGTTGATCTTCAGATCCTTGACCTGCAGAACCAGGTCCTTTTCACGGTCTTGCTTTTCCATCACGCGAACTCCTTTCCTCGTTTACTTGTAAGGATCCGCCGCGTCCCGCATACCGTCGCCCAGGAAGTTATAGGCCAGGACGGTGATAATGACGAAGATCAGGGGGATCATCTTCCAGGGGCACTGGGCAACGGTAGCCAGAGCCTCGGTCTCCTTCAGCAGAACGCCCCAGGAGGTGGCGGGGGACTTCATACCCAGTCCCAGATAGCTCATGGAGGTCTCGCCCAGGATGGAGCCGGGGATGCCCAGGGTCAGGTTCACGATCAGGTAGCTCAAAAAGCCCGGAACCAGATGCTTGACGATGATCTTGAAGTCACTGACGCCGGCAAGCCGGGCGGCCATGACGAAGTCCTCCTTCCGCAGGGCAATAAACCGGCCGCGGACCGTCCGGGCAAGCCCCGTCCAGCCGATGAAGGAAAGGATGATGGTAATGTACAGGTACATGGCGGTGACGGAGATTCCGGGAGGAATGGCCGCGGACAGAGCCAGCCACAGGGGGATACTGGGCACCGCGGAGATCACTTCGATGATACGCTGGATGAGGTTATCGATCCAGCCGCCGAAGTAGCCCGAGATACCGCCGAGCAGGATACCCAGCACAAAGCTGATGGCGGCGGAGACAAAGGGAATGGTCAGCGACACCTGGCTGCCGAAAAGCAGCCGGGAGAAGATGTCACGGCCCATGCTGTCCGCGCCGAAAATATTGATTCTCGCGTCGGTAGACACATTGCCCTGCTCGTCCACCAGGCCGTACAGGTGGACATTGCCGGGGATGAAGCCTAAAAACTTATACTCGATGCCGGGGCAGAAAAATTTGACGTAATACTTCTGGCTGTAGTCCTCGGTGGTGATGACGGTAAAGGTCTTCTTGTCGTTGATCTTCTGGAGCTTGAACACAAAGGGACGGGAGAATTTGCCGTTTTCATCCCGCCAGTAGACCTTGGTGGGCGCGGTATCCTTGTACAGGCCCGAGAAATCATCCAGACCGTAGGGAGCCAGGAAATCAGCAAACAGGGCGCCCAGATACAGTACCAGCAGGATCGCCATGCTGAACCGGGCCAGCTTATGCTTTTTCAACTTGATCCACATGAGCTGCCACTGGGAAGCCAGATAGGTGCTCTCCTGATTCTTTTCCTTTTTCTTAAACAGCGTTGCCAAATGCGCTCAGCTCCTTTCCGAAAAACGGATTCTCGGATCCAGCCATGCCAGAGCGATGTCCGACAGGAGGGTGCCCACCACAACCAGGATGGCCTGGACCAGAACAATGGTACCGGCCAGGTACATGTCCTGGGACTTCAGGGCTTTCAGCAGGACGGGGCCCAGGATTGCCATGTTCATAACGATGGCGGAAACGGTGGAGCCGGAGAAGATGGTCCGCAGGGCGCCGGACAGGCCGGAGACCACGGGGTTCAGCGCCGCCCGCAGGCAGTACTTATAGGTGATGGTGGCTTCCGAGCAGCCCTTGGCCCGGGCCGTGAGGGTGTACTGTCTCGCCTGCTCGTCCAGCATCTGGGCACGGACGGTACGGATGATGCCGCAGGTGCCGGAGGTGCCGATGACGAAAATGGGGATCAGGCACCGGCCCAAAAATTCCGGAATGTACTCCAGCCGCATGCCGTTTTGCAGCATTTCCGTGCTGAACAGGCCCAGATACATACCGCCCGTCTTCACATAGATGACATACATGACAATGATTGCCAGCAGGAAGTTGGGCGTCGCCGTTCCGATAAATCCGATGAAGGACCAGATATAATCCCCCACGGAATACTGGTGGTTGGCGCAGTAAATGCCGATGGGCAAGGATACCGCGTACTGGAACACCAGGATAATAAAGGAAATTGCCAGGGTCAGGGGCAGATAATCCCCGATGACCGCCCACACATCCCGGCCGTACTCAAAGGAGTAGCCGAAGTCGCCCTTGGTGATGATGTCCGTCATCCAGATGAAGTACTGGACATACCAGGGCTTGTCCAGGCCGAACTGGACCCGCAGGTCCTGAATCTGCTCCGGGGTGAGAATCTCGCCCTCCGCCGCCATAGCGGCGGCATAGGAGGAGGCATAGTCTCCGGGCGGAAGCTGGATGATGAAGAAGATGACCACGGAGATAATCAGAATGGTTGGAATAAAGAGCAGCAGCCGTTTGCCGATGTATTTGAGCATTACCTCTTTCCCTCCTTCTTGGATTTTGCGTCGTAGAAAAATGCGGGAGGCGCTTCTGTTTGTGTAGAAACAGCCTCCCGCATCGCTATGTTAAATTAGCCTGGGAACAGCCGGTCCGTAAATTACTCCTGGATGAACCAGCACTGGCAGTGGGCAATACCCATGTCACGGTAGATGTCGGACCAGACCAGCCCATCGGGGAAGTTGTGGATCCGGGCATTCACGGCGTGGATGGCGGGAGCCTCCGCGATGTAGCCGATGGTCCACTGATTCTTCTGGTGCAGCGCCATCATGTCATTGACGATCTGGGCCCGGGCGTCGGGATCACCGGTCTCGTCCAGCTTTTGCTTCAGGTCGATCAGGGTCTTCAGATCGCCGGTGGCGGTCTCTTCGTTCATGGTGCCGTACCAGGCAACGTTGGTGGCGCTGCCGGGAATCATGGAGTTGGGCTTCAGAGCGATGGAGATGTCGCCGATGGGGGTCACGGGGAAGAGCATGCACTCGATGGAGCCGGCCATCAGGTCGTTATCCACCACGCTGCGGTCATAGTCGTTGAAGTTACAGTTGATGCCCACGGCATTGAAGTACTTCTTCAGGAACTCATAGGTGGTGCCCGCGCCGGAGTCGGCAACGGAGACGATGTTCAGCTCGAACTTGGTGCCGTCAGCGAAAGCATAGAAGCCGTCACTGCCCTTAGTAAGGCCGGCACTCTCCAGCAGAGTCTGGGCCTTGGCAGGATCGTACTCGGTCCACTGATTGGCCCACTCCTCGCTGTAGCCCAGAGCGCCCTCCTGAGGAGCGGCCTGGCCGGGCTCATTCCAGTTGTTGGTCAGGGTGGCGGCCATCTCCACACGGTCAACGGCAATGGACAGAGCCTGACGGAAGTCGGGGTTATTGAACAGGGCGTTCTTCTGCTCGTCAGCGATGCCCAGGTTCAGGTGCAGCTGGTATTCGCCGCTGCCCCAGTAGGTGGGAGCCCACTGATAGAGGTTGATCTTGGTGCCGGAGGTGGTCTCCGCGTCCAGAACGGTGGGAGCATCCTGCACGGCGATGGTCTGATAGTCAACGGTGCCGTCCAGCAGGAGCATCAGGGTCTGGGTCTCGTTCTGCACGGTGGTGTAAACGATCTTGTCCATGTAGGGCAGCTGCTGGCCCTTGGCGTCGACCTTCCAGTAGTAGGGGTTGCGGACGAACTCATAGTACTCGCCCTTGATGCTGTTCTTGCCTTCCTCGTTGGACAGGACAAAGGGGTTCAGGGTGGGGATTCCGGGGTAGTTCCAGAAGTAGTACAGCATCTCCTTGCCGGCCTTGCCGATGTCGGAGAATTCCACGCCGCAGATTTCCTGGGCAGCGGCCAGAGCCTCCGCTTCCTTGGCGGTCTTGGCGTCGCCGTCTTCCATGCCCTTGCTCTCGATGACCAGGTCAACCATCTTCTCAAAGACATGCTTGGGAGCGTAGTGCCACTTGAGGTCAACGGTCAGAGCCTCGACGAAGTCGTACTTGGGAGTGCCGAAGGTCACGGTGAAGGTGGTGTCATCAACCTTTTCCACCACGGCGGGATCGCCGTTGGCATCCTTATGGCAGGAGCGGACGCCCTTGCCGTCCACCTTGTTCAGACACACGGCGTTGTAGAACCATACGCAGTCCTCAGCGGTGAAAGGCTCGCCGTCGGACCACTTCATGCCTTCGCGCAGGTAGATGGTGTAGACGGTGTAGTCGTCGCTGACATCATAGCCCTTGGCCACGTTGGGCTCCACGGTGCCGGAGGTGTTGAAACGGAACAGGCCTTCCTCGATGGGCTTGCCGGCGTCCCAGTTGCCGCCGCCGGCGGAACGCTTCAGCTCACCGCCGTAAACGCCGATTTCCAGGGCGTTGCCGGCAGCGTCCACGGACTCGATCATCACGTCGTCCGCCACGGGCAGACGGTCCTCCACCTTGCCGTAGGTACCGGCGGCAGTGAGGAAGGGAGCCTCGGTGAACACCATTTCCTCTTCCACAGGAGCGGTGGTCTCGGCGGGAGCGGTGGTCTCCACAGGCGCCTCGGTTTCGGTGGGAGTGGTGGGGGCGGGGGCAGCGGCGCAAGCGGCCATGGTGCCCAAGCACAGAACCAGTGCCAGAACCAGCGCGATCCACTGTTTCATATTCTTCATGTTTTTCCTCCTAATTCTCTTATTGTTTTCGGTCGTGTTTTCGTACAACCTGTACAGCTTTATCATACCATAGATATTCTCAATTTCTACGCATTGTTTGTTCATTTTGCATTTATATATTGCATTTCTTGTCTTATTTTTTTATTTTTCTTTTGCTTTTTGCGCATATTACACAAATTTTACATTTGTTTTACAGCATTATAAACAAATTCGTTATTTTTTAGCAAAGAATATGCGAGGTTCTATTGCCAAGAAAAAGAATCTGTGATAAACTGACTTTGCGGAGGAAAAAACACCGCTTTGTCCATATGGCGCCTGCCCGAATAAGCGCGGTTTAAGGTTATCGGCCGAAAACAGCTGAGAGAGAAATTGGAATTTAGCGGCTTCGCCGAATTGACAATTGACAGTTGACAATTATTGTGTCCCTACGGGACAATTTAAAAATAATTCTGAGTATTTTCGTCCAAATTCTTTTTATTTTAAATCATCCCGAAGGGATTCCTTAATTGTCAATTGTTCATTGTCAATTGTCAATTAAATTCCAATTTATCCGTCTGCCGCGGAAAGCAGAAAGCCGCGGTTTCCCGCCGGAAAGGAGGAAGCATCACAATGCTGATCCAGAATATGGTGCTCTACCAGGACCGGTATTTCATCCGGGTAAACAAGGAAAGCGACAGTCTTTTCTACTTCTTTGACTACGACACCCGGGACGCGGACAACAACATGCAGTTCCAGCATTTTCACCCCTTTTATGAGATCTGCGTCATGCTCTGTCCCGTCTCCACCCACTTCTGGGAAGGAAAGCCCTACCTATTGCAGGCTCTGGATATTTTTGTGATCCCCCCCAATGTGCTGCACAAGACCCAATATCCGGCGGGGGAGCCCTGCAGACGGCTGATTATCCAGTTTAACCTGCCCCGGCAGGTGGCGGGGCTGTCCAACGAATTCCAGCAGCTTCTGAACATGTTTCAGGATGGGCCGCCCATCTTCCGCTTCGAGCCAGAGCTGCAGCAGACCATCTACCGGAAGCTCAACGATATTTTCCTCATGGCGGAGCGGACGGATCCCATGCGCAATCTCAGCATCCACGGCAAATTTGTGGAATTTCTCACCCTGCTGTTTCTGAACAAGGACAGAAATTTCTACTCCAACAAGCCGGAGATTCCGGACATTGAGGATAAGATCTACTCCGTTGCCAGCTTCATCCACAACCATTACTCCGAGGAGCTGTCGCTGGAGCTGCTGTCCCAGAAATTTTATATCAGCAGCTATTATCTGTCCCGGCAGTTTAAGAACGTCACCGGGTTCACCCTCACCGACTATATCCAGATGACCCGGATCCGCAACGTCCAGGCCATGCTTATTAACACCGACATCTCAATCGCGGATGCCGCCAGCGCCTGCGGCTTTTTCAGCTTCTCCCAGTTCAACCGGACCTTTCAGAAGCACATCGGCATGTCCCCCTCCCAGTACCGCAAACAGAGCCGGCTGAAAACCTCCGAACCCGTCAGATAAAACAGGGGCTGTCTCACTAAAGAAAAATTGCACAAATAAAAGAACTGTCATTCCGAGCCAGTGCGCACACTGGCGTGGGAATC
>JAEDNR010000117.1 GCA_016302405.1 Oscillospiraceae bacterium | reverse complement strand
CTGCACAATCCCTCAGTCGCTTCGCGACAGCTCCCTTTACACAAGGGAGCCCTTGGCGTGTACCGCATCGGTACCGCACACCACTGCCCAAACAGTCCTGCAAATTCCGATTTGTAGCGCCACAGAACGATACCGAGCGGGTGGTGCTGCACGCAGTGAATCTAAATCTAAATGATTGCCGGGGGCAATCATACCTAAATTAAAAGGGTGAAATCGATTAAAGACCACGTTCGTCACGACTTGGCCGCCCGCCCTGCGGGCAAATTCCAATTTCTCTCTCCGCAAAAGGCAGAGCAATATATTTTTTGGATTTTTTTCCTTTCCCTATTGACATTCCCCCTTGTGGAAGGTGTATAGTAAGCATGGAAAGTGGGTGACGCGGCGGTGAAAATCAATGAAGTAGAGGCCCTGGCCGGGATCACGAAAAAGAATATCCGCTTCTATGAGGACCAGGGACTGCTCTGCCCCCGGAGAAACGCGGAAAACGGGTACCGGGATTACGGGGAAGAGGATGTGAAGGTTCTGCTGCGAATCCGGCTGCTGCGGAAGCTGGGCCTGCCCATCGAGGAGATCCGGCAGATGCTCCAGGGGGTCCAGACGGTGGGCGACGGCATGCGACGGCACATGATCAGCCTGGAGCGGGAGAAGCGGAACCTGGAGCAGTCCATTGACCTGTGCCGGGAGCTGCAGACCCTGGATATTCCTCTTACTTCTCTGGATGCCCAGGGACTTCTGGAGCGGATGGAGCGGATGGAGCAGGACGGCACCGCGTTCCGGAACCGGCAGGTGCAGGATGTCCGGGTGCAGTACACCGCTCCGGTGATTGTGACGGTTATCATGGTTGCTCTGATGACGGCGCTGTCGGCGCTGATGTTATGGGCTTACATGAAGGACCCGGAGAACGCGCCGCCGCTGCCGCTGCTGATTTGTCTTATAGGGCTTCTGGCCGCTGTTGGCATCGGCGCGGTTCTGGCGCTGATGCAGCGGATCCGGGAAATTCAGAAAGGGGAAATGGATGATGCGCGACACTACTAAGAAGAAAACCGGCGCCAGAATCGCGGCGCTTGTGATTGTTGGCTTTCTCACCGCGTTTGTTGTGTTCCTGGTGGCGGCTGTAGTTGCGGAGGGGGAGCTGGCGGCGGTGGGGATCATCGGGATCTATGCCGTTATCATCGGAGCGGTCATTGTAGGTGTCCTTGTTGCCCTGCGGCAGCGGATGCGGGAGATTGATTCCGGGGAGGAAGAGGATGCAAAAAAATACTGATTCCCCCGCCCAGCGCAGGCGGAAAAAGGACGCGGTGTACAGCGCCCTGGTGGCAAGCGTCATTCTGGCAGCCTCTGCCGCGCTGATGCTCTATGTTCGTGCCATATTTTTGAATGGTGGGCTGGGAAGCTTCCTGCTGCTGATATTGTCCGTGCTGGATCTGGGGATGCTTATTCCCGTCTGGATATTACTCAAAAAAAGGATAAAAGAAATTCAAGGAGGAGAAGAAGATGCTGCTGCTGAATATTGATCATGTTCCCGGTAAGGAAATCGAAGCCCTGGGTCTGGTGAAAGGGACGGTTGTTCAGTCCAAGAACTTTGGCAGGGATTTCATGGCAGGCATGAAGACCCTGGTGGGCGGTGAGATCACCAGCTACACGGAAATGCTGGTGGAGGCCCGCCAGATTGCCACCAAGCGCATGGTGGACGAAGCCAACGCCATGGGAGCCGACGCCGTTATTAATATTCGGTTCGGTTCCTCTGCTGTCATGCAGGGCGCTGCCGAGGTCGTTGCCTACGGTACCGCGGTAAAACTGAAGTAAGAAAAGGGGCAGCCGGCGGCTGCCCCTTGAGCCTGTCGAAAAACCGGTCAT
The DNA here is from genome assembly GCA_016302405.1 of Oscillospiraceae bacterium. Taxonomy (GTDB): domain Bacteria; phylum Bacillota; class Clostridia; order Oscillospirales; family Oscillospiraceae; genus Faecousia. Next base: position 1,728 of record JAEDNR010000117.1, on the reverse strand, counting down.
TGCGAACCAGTCCTCAGACTGGTGTGGCAATCCCCCGGTTAGACGTACCACTTCTCGTGGATAAATTCCGGAAAACGGTACAAAAGAACGGTCTGTATGACGATGGGTTGCCCATAATTCGATGGAGATTCCCACACCAGTGTGCGCACTGGTTCGGAATGACATGTTCTGACGGCCCGACAAATTCCAATTTGCCGGCCACAGAACGATACCGAGCGGGTGGTGCTGCACGCAGTGAATCAAAATCCTAATGATTGCCGGTGGCAATCATACCTAAATTAAAAGGTTGGGAGCGATTACAGACCACGTTCGTCACGACTTGGCCGCCCGCCCTGCGGGCAAATTCCAATTTGCCGCGATGCTGAGGCGAGACGATAAGCACACAATAGAAGAAAGGCGCCCTTTCAAAGCAGCAAAAAATGACACGATACGGGGGAAAAAGACTATGCAATCTGCACTTCGCCAGGACGCGGAAGACATCGTCCGGTGGGCAATCCGAGCGGTCAGCCCGGAGGCGGCCGTGGAAAGAGCCCTCGCCGGAATGGAGTTTTCCGGGCGTGTGTATCTGGTATCCGTGGGAAAAGCCGCCTGGAAAATGGCGGAAACGGCGGTTAAATGTCTGGAAAGATCAGTGGAGCAGGGGATTGTGGTCACAAAGTACGGCCATGTGGTGTCGCCCCTTCCGGGGCTTCACTGTTTTGAGGCGGGACATCCGGTTCCGGATGAAAATTCCTTTGCCGCGGCTCAGGCGGTCCTGGATATGACGAAAAACCTGTGCCCGGAAGATACGGTCCTCTTTCTTCTGTCCGGCGGCGGCAGCGCCCTGTTTGAAAAGCCCCTGGTGCCGCCGGAGGAATTGGGAGACATTACCCGGCAGCTCCTTGCCGCGGGGGCGGATATTGTGGAAATGAACACCATCCGCAAGCGGCTGTCCGCTGTCAAGGGCGGGCGGTTCGCGCTGCACTGCACCCCGGCCCATGTGGAGGCCATTATCCTTTCGGATATTCTGGGGGATCCGCCGGATATGATCGCCTCCGGCCCGGCAGCGCCGGACAGCAGTACCTGTGCTCAGGCTTTGCGGATCGCGGAAAAGTACAGCCTGAAGCTCAGCCCGGAAGCGCTTGCCTGCCTGAAAAGGGAAACGCCGAAGACCCTTACGAATGTATCCACCCGAATCATCGGCAGCGTCCGGGAGCTCATACGGGCGGCGGAGGCCCGCTGCCGGGAATTGGGCTATACCCCCATTGTGCTGACGGATCACCTGGACTGTGAAGCAAAGGATGCCGGACGGTTCCTGGCGGATATTCTGCGCACCCACCGGGGGGAAAAGAAGGCAGCCTTTCTTGCCGGGGGTGAGACTGTTGTGCACCTGACGGGAAAGGGGCTGGGGGGACGAAACCAGGAGCTGGCGCTCGCGGCGGCCGAGGGGATTTCCGGTCTCAACGCCGCGGTGATCAGCGTCGGCTCCGACGGTACCGACGGCCCCACCGACGCGGCGGGGGGCTATGTGGATGGGGATACCTTGGCGGCGCTTGGGGAGCGGGGGCTTTCCCTTGCCCGGGTGCTGGCGGACAACGATTCTTACCATGCCCTGCAGGCAGTGGACGGCCTGATCATTACCGGCCCCACGGGAACGAATGTAAATGATATTGCCGTTGCCATCACAGGAGAATAAAATTGGGGCTGTCTCACTAAAGAAAAATTGCACAAATAAAAGAACTGTCATTC
>JAEDNR010000032.1 GCA_016302405.1 Oscillospiraceae bacterium | reverse complement strand
CCCCCGTCCCTGCGCTAGCGCAGGGACACCCCCCTCACAAGTGCGGGGGGCGAGGCGTCTAACCACCCGCGCGCTTTAACTGCCCGTCAAATTCTCAATTTGCTGAAGAACACCGATAAGCACGCTCATAATACCACCCTTTTTTCTCTCCGGCAACCTACCGGAGCCGTGTCCGTCTCTACCCGCAGGAGAATTCTCCCTCCAGCTCTGTTTTTTTCCAATCCTGACCGGAATCTATTCTGTTAATCCCTGCCCCCGACTTCACCGCCGCGTTTTGGGGCGCGGGGGATTTACACCACAAACCGGTAGCCCAGGCCCCGGACGGTCTGGATATACTTCGGGCGGGCAGGATCCTCCTCGATTTTCTGCCGGAGGCGGTTGATATAGACCATAATGGCGTTTTCGTCGATGATGGTCTGCCCCCAGATCAGCTCATAGAGCATGTCCTTGGGGAAGATCCGGTTCACATTGTCCAGAAAAAGCTTCATCATGGCGTTTTCCTTGGAGGAAAGAATAATCTCCCGGCCGTTTTTATAAAACCGCAGGGTACTGGTATCGTACTGGAAGGGCCCCGCGGTAATCACCGGCTCCGAGCCGGAAAGGGCTCCCCGGCTCCTGCGGATCAGGGCCTTTGCCTTGGCCGCCAGGACCACAGGATTAAAGGGCTTCGTCACATAGTCATCCGCCCCGATGTCCAGGCCGTAAAGGGTGTCGTAATCTTCTTTCCGGCCGCTGACGATAATGACGGGAAGCCGGATTCCCCGGCCCCGGAGGGCCTCAATCACCCGGAAGCCGTCCATGCCCCGCAGGTTTACATCCAGCAGCATCAGGTCAAAGGGCCGCTTCCCTACGGCTTCCAGCGCTTCTTCCCCACTGGATACGGTGAGCGCCTCCATCCCGGCGCTGCGGATGACCTTGTAGAGCATATTCCGCACCGATTCATCGTCATCCACGATCAGCACAACATCCGCCACGGAAAATTCCCCCTTTACAGACAGTTGTTTTTTTCTTATTATAGTAAAAGCGCAACGGTTTTATCCGGCACCGCGGTAAATTGGAATTTGTAGAGGTGAGCGCACGCCCCGAACAACACTGTCATTCCGAACCAGCGCGCACGCTGGTGTGGGAATCTCCATCGAATTCCAGGCAACCCATCGTCATACAGACCGTCCTTTTGTACCGTTTTCCGGTGTCTATCCACGAAAAAGTGGTACGTCTAACCGGGGGATTGCCACGCCAGTCTGAGGACTGGCTCGCAATGACCGGGAATTCGATGGTCTGCGCAAATTCTAATTTGCAAAGCAATTATCTATATTATATGCGGGTTTTATCCGCTTGACAAGGGGGTACACATGAAACAGAGCAAACCGCGTAAATGGACCGCAGGCGTGCTGCTGTCTGTCTCCCTGCTGCTCATTTTGATCGGCACCTGTGCCGCCATGCTTGTGTTCCGGCGCTGCGAACAGATCGTTCTGAGCCATGACAGCCACGAGGCGCTGCTGAAAGCACTGCGGCCGGATGCCCTGGCCATGCTGGTATGCGGGGGAGTAATCGTCGTGGGGCTCTGCCTTCTGATGATCTTCTTCCTGCGGCTGGTAGGCCGCAGCCACCGTCAGATCCGGGCCCTGCGCCGAAAAAATGAGGCTGTCGAGCAGCTGAACCGGCAGCTCCAGTCCCTTGCCCACCACCAGCGTCTGGAGATCATCGCCACCCTGACCTCCAGCATCGCCCATGAATTCAACAACCTCCTGACCCCCATTATGGGCTACAGCCTTCTGGCCCTGGAAAAGATCCCCGAAACCGATACCGAGCTTTATGACGCGCTTCTTGCGGTATACGACGCCTCCCAAAAGGCCAAAACCATTATCTCCCGGCTGTCGGACCTGTCCCGCACCAATTCCGGCGCTTTCTTCCGGGAGGTTTCCCTGGACGAGCTGGTGCGAAAGACCCTGGATGTGGCCGCCCCGGCAAAGCCGGAGCAGGTGGAGGTGAAGCTGAACCTGAACTGCTGGGACCAGCGCCTCCGGGCCAATGAGCTGCAGCTTTCCCAGCTGCTGCTAAACCTGATTCTCAACAGCTTCCAGGCCATGCCGGAGGGCGGGACACTGACCATCGGCACCTGGTTTGATGAGGATACCCTTTTTCTCCGGGTCGCCGACACCGGCTGCGGCATTCCGGAGACGGACCTCCCCCATATTTTCGAGCCTTTCTTTACCACCAAGAAAGCGGGGGCGGGCACCGGCCTGGGCCTCGCCATCGCCGCCCAGGTGGCTGAGGATCACCACGGCACCATCCAGGCAAGCAGCAAGGTGGGAGAGGGTACCGCGTTTACCGTGGCCCTTCCCCGGTTTTTCTGCCCGGATCCGCAGAATCCGACAAAATCTTAATAATTATTCAGGTTTCTTTCAGCTTATGTTAAGGCGGCTCTGGTATACTTTCCGGGAAAGCTTCCTGATGTCATCAGAAAGCGAAATCAATTCTGGAGGTATCTCTCAATGAAGAAAATGAAGCACCTGCTTGCCGTCCTTCTGACGCTGGCGCTGGCCCTGAGCCTGCTTGCCGGCTGCGCGGGAACGCCCGTTTCCACCGGTGACGCGGGAACCACCGCGGCTCCCGAAACCACCGCCGCTCCCGAGACCACCGCCGCTCCCGAAACCGAAGCCCCCGCTGCCGCCATGGTGAAGACCGGCCTGTACATCGGCACCGACATTTCCGGCAGCAAGAGCGCCACCGCCGAGGAAGACGGCCAGGCGAAGTACGATGTGACCGTGGTTGCCGTTACCGTCAATGACCAGGGCGTGATCGAGTCCTGTGTCATCGACAGCATCCCCGCCACCGTGAAGTTCAGCGCCGCCGGCGCCATCACCTCCGACCTCACCGCTGAGGTTCCCACCAAGAACGAGCTGGGCGAGGCCTACGGCATGAAGGCTTACGGCGGCTCCCAGTACGAGTGGAACGAGCAGGTCGCCGCTCTGGCAAAGTACGCCGTGGGTAAGACCGTGGACGAGCTGAAGAACGGCGCCGTGGACGAGACCGGCCATGCCAAGGATGCCGACCTCGCCACCACCGCCAGCATCTATCTGGGAGGCTATGTTGCCGGCATTGAAGCCGCTGTAAATAACGCCCAGCACCTGGGCGCCCAGTCCGGCGACGTACTGAAGATTGCCACCGTGAACAGCCTGGGCGGCAGCAAGGATGCCACCGCCGAAAAGGCCGGCACCGCCCAGCTGGATGCCTACATCACTGCCGTGACCATGCAGGGCGACGTGATCTCCTCCTGCTATATCGACAGCGTCCAGGCCAAGGTTGCCTTTGATGCCGCCGGTGCCATCACCACCGACCTCACCGCCCCCGTCCAGACCAAGAACGAACTGGGCGAGAACTACGGTATGAAAGCTTACGGCGGCGCCAAGTACGAGTGGAACGAGCAGGCCGCCGCCTTTGCCGCCTACGTCACCGGCAAGACCGCCGCTGAGGTAGCCGGAATCGCCGTGAACGAAAAGGCCGCTCCCGCGGACGCCGACCTTGCCGCCTCCGTCACCATTTCCATCGGTGATTTCCTGGCCCTGATCGCCAAGGCCGCTCAGTAAGAACCTTCCTCCGGCTGCCGGAAGACCGGCAGCCGGAAAATGTAATTAGCAGGTGACTCCTATGCTCCATAAATTGACCGCACTGGTTCTGACCCTTACCCTGCTGCTTTCCGGCTGTACCCTGCCGGAAAAGGAGCAGCCTAAAAAGCAATATCAGGCAACCTTTCTGACCCTGTTTGACACCGTGACCTTTATCAGCGGCCTTGCGAAAAGCGAGGAAGCCTTTCAGGCACAGGCTCAGCAGGTCCACGATCAGCTTCTTGTCTATCACCAACTGTTCGACATCTACAACGACTACGATGGGCTATCTAACCTGAAAACTGTCAACGACAACGCTGGCCTGTCACCCGTCGTCGTGGATGAAATCATCATCCGCTTTCTCACAGACTGCAAAGCCTACTACGAGCTTACCGGCCACACCGTCAATGTGGCCATGGGCAGTGTGCTGTCATTATGGCACGAGGCAAGGACCGAGGGAATCAACGATCCGGCAAACGCCGCCCTGCCGGACCGGCAGGCGCTGGAGGAAGCAAGCCGGCACGCCAGCTGGGACGATGTGATCATCGATTCCGAAAAATCCACCGTCTATCTTGCGGACCCTCTGCTGCGGCTGGATGTGGGCGCGGTGGCCAAGGGCTGGGCCGTGCAGCAGGTGGCCTGCTCTGCCCCCACGGGACTTCTCATCAGTGTGGGCGGCAATGTCTGCGCCACCGGGCCGAAGGACGATTCCGGCAAAGCCTGGGTGGTGGGGATCACCGACCCGGACGGCGGGGATTACCTGCACACTCTGAATATTACGGATCTTGCCATCGTTACCAGCGGCGACTATCAGCGCTACTATGTGGTGGACGGCAAGACCTACCATCACATCATTGACCCTGAAACCCTGATGCCTGCTGATCGCTGGCGGTCCGTCACCATCGCCTGCCGGGATTCCGGCCTGGCCGACGCCCTGTCCACTGCCCTGTTCCTGCTGCCCCGGGAGGAAGGGCAGGAACTGCTGGAGAAATGCGGCGCGGAGGCAATGTGGCTGGACGCCCAGGGGAACCGGTATTACAGCCCCGGCTTCCGGGAGCTGATCCGGACATAGGCAAATTGGAATTTGTCGGCTTCGCCGAATTGACAATTTAAGGCAACACCGCACAATGGGTACTGCGGGCTTCGGCGGATCTTTTGCCCCAATCGTGCAGTATGAAAAATGGGAAATACATCCAGTATTCCCGCATTTTTCATACTTTCGCTTGTGTCAAAATCTCTCGCCGAATCTCCTTGCCCCATTATGCGGTGCTGCCTTGAAAACGATCTTATATAAATGAGGTGAATCCATGAAACATAAGTTTTTCGGTGGGATCCATCCCGTATACCGTAAGGAGCTGTCCGCCAAGGTCACCCCATCCGTAGCGGTGATCCCCAAACAGGTGGTGATTCCCATGAGCCAGCACATCGGCATGCCCTGCACTCCCCTGGTTCAGGTGGGGGACAAGGTGCTCCGGGGGCAGAAAATCGGAGACGGGGAGGGCCTGTGCGTTCCGGTACATGCTTCCGTTTCCGGCACGGTGGTTGCCGTGGAGCCCCGGCCCCACGCCTCGGGAAAGAAGGTCATGTCGGTGGTCATTGACAATGACTTCCAGGACACCACCATCCCCGCTCCCACCGCCGCTTCCCCGGAGCAGATGGACCCGGACACCATCCTGGGGCTTATCCGGGAGGCCGGCATCGTGGGCATGGGTGGCGCCGCTTTCCCCGGCAACGTAAAGGCCCTGTCCGCCATGGGAAAGGTGGATACCCTGATTGCCAATGCCTGCGAGTGTGAGCCCTATATCACTTCCGATGATACCCTCCTGCGAACCAACCCGGAGCAGGTGCTGAGAGGCATGCAGATCCTGCAGCCGGTGGTGGGCGCCAAGCGGGCCGTGCTGGCAGTGGAGGACAATAAGCCCGAGGCAATCGCCAAGGTGCGTCCCATGCTGGATAGCTTCCCCGGCATCGAGCTGGCGGTGCTTCCCACCCGGTATCCCCAGGGCGCGGAAAAGCAGCTCATTCAGGCCGTCACCGGACGGGAGGTCCCCCCGGGACAGCTTCCCGTGAGCGTAAACTGCGCTGTCTTCAACGTCTCCACCTTTGCCGCCATTTACCGGGCGGTGGAGCTGGGGGTGCCCGTCACCAGCCGGATTGTCACTGTGTCCGGCGAGGCCATCCGGGAGCCCCAGAACTTTATCGTCCGTATCGGCACCCCCTTCCGGGACCTCATTGAGGTGGCCGGCGGGCTCAACGACGCCACGGAACGGGTCATCTGCGGCGGCCCCATGATGGGCCTTTCCCAGGGAGACCTGTCCATCCCGGTGATGAAGTCCACCAACTGCGTACTGTGCCTGCTGAAAGACCGGAACGCCGCTGCCGAGAACCCGGTGTGCCTGCGCTGCGGCAAATGCGTGGGGGTGTGCCCCATGCGCCTGCAGCCGCTGTATCTGTACCGGTACCAGCGGGCGGGGAACCTTAACGAGCTGGAAAGGCTTCATGTGACCGACTGTATCGAGTGCGGAAGCTGTGCCTTTACCTGCCCCGGAAAGCTTCCTCTGGTGGAGACCATCCGGGCCGGTAAGCAAATGCTGAAGGAGGCGGCTAAGAAATGAATCTGACGGTAGCTTCTTCTCCCCACATCCGGGGGAACTTCAAAACCAGCCGCCTGATGCTGGATGTGGTGATTGCCCTGATTCCCGCGCTGGCCGTGGGTACCTGGGTGCTGGGAGTGCGGGCTCTGGGGGTGACGGCGGTCTCCATGGCCTCCGCCCTGGCAGCGGAATGGCTCTATGCCCGCCTTACCCACGGGCGCAATACCCTCCCCGACTGCTCCGCCCTGGTCACGGGGCTGCTCTTTGCCCTGACCTTGCCCGCCTCCACCCCCTATTTTGTAGTGGTGTTGGGCAGCGTCTTTGCAATCGTCGTAGTCAAATGCCTGTGCGGCGGACTGGGACAGAACATTTTTAACCCCGCTCTGGCGGCCCGGGCATTCGTGATGCTCCTGTTCCCGACGGCCCTGACCCGCTACACCGTGGACGGCGTTTCCGCCGCCACACCCCTGCACCACATGGTCATGCCCGCCCTGCCGGAATGGAGCCTTTCGGACATGCTGCTGGGAAACATCCCCGGCTCCATTGGCGAAATCTCCGCCCTGGCCCTGCTGCTGGGGGGCGTGTATCTGGTGGTGAGGAAGGTCATCTCCCCCCGGATTCCCCTTGCTTATCTGGGAAGCGTTGCCCTCCTGACCCTGATCTTCCACAGAACCGGCAACGCCTTTGCCTGGATGCTCTACAGCCTGCTGGGCGGCGGCGTGATGCTGGGCGCTATCTTCATGGCAACGGACTACGCCACCTCTCCCGTAACCCCTCTGGGCCAGCTCCTCTACGGCGTTGGCTGCGGCGTGCTCACGGTATTCTTCCGCTACTACGGACTGTTCCCCGAGGGCGTGACCTACGCGATTCTGCTTATGAATCTTCTGACCTGGGCCATTGACCGTGGCACCGCGCCCCGGCGCTTTGGCTGCAAGAAAGGAGGCCGGGCATGAAAAAGAACTTTTTAATGCCGGTTCTGACCATTCTTCTGGCGGCTGTTGTTCTCTTTGCCGCCTCCGCCGGTCTTTCCACAGTGCGGGAAGAAAACGCCCGCAAGGAGCTGGAAAGCATGCTGCATACCATTCTTCCCGGAAGCGGGACCTTTACCGAGGAAGCCTACGAAGGAGACGACGCCAACATCCGCACCGCCTACAAATCCGAAAATGGCTATGTGGTCCATGTGGTAACCGCCGGCTACGCGGGAGACATCTCCATGCTGGTGGGTGTCAGCAACGACGGGAAGGTCCAGGGCCTTGTGGTCCGTAACCTGCAGGAGACCTACGGCCTGGGCGCCCGGGCTCTTTCGGACACAGATTTTCTCAAACAGTTTCTGAATACCGACGGCACCGCCGCTGTAGGAGAAGATATTGACGCTCTGACGGGGGCCACCGTTACCTCCAAGGCGGTGACCCGTGGGGTCAATTCCGCGGTGAGCTTCGTTACCGGCGCGGACACTTCCTCCGGCGCCACCGCATGGGGAGGCTGATACCATGAAAAACAATTCCTTTCTTCTGAACACCCTGCTGGCAGGGATTCTGGGCTTGGCGCTGCTCATTTGCGTGCTGGTCCGTACCTTCCTGCCCGGGGCCGTGCTGCCCGTGCTGAATATTCCGGCCATGACCGGGCTGTGCCTGATCGCCCTGACGGCGGAATTCTACCTGGCCCCCGGTGCGAAGCGCTGCTACCCCTGCATTTTCCTGTTTTCCGCCGCAACCTTTGGTCTGCTGCCCCTGGCGGCGGGCTTCGGGGCAGGTAACTGGTGGAAGCTGGCGCTGGTCGGCTCCGTCGTCTGCACCACGGTCACCTGGCTGTACACCTCCATGGTAGGCAGGATTGCCTCCGGAAGCAAAGCCAAGGCCGCACCCGTCCTCAGCGCCCTGGGGCTGTACCTGGCGGTACAGTGCTTCATGGGAATCCTCCTGTAACGCAAACGTAGTGCCCTCTGCCCGGATCACAATCGTGCTCCGGGCTTTCTTTTTCCGTCAGGATGTGGTATACTGGAAAACACAAGATACATATTGGCTCGGTGCGGCAAACAGATAAATTGGAATTTGTCGGAGAACTCGGTATCGATTCTCTTCGTAGGGGACGGGTTTCCCGTCCCTTTGCACAACAGCCTATTTACCGTTTCGCCCAACCCTTTTGGGAGATTTTTCCGCTTACTGCGGGAGGCGAAACGCCTCCCCTACGCCCTTACAAATTGGAATTTGACAGGCTATCGAATTCCCGGTCATTGCGAGCCAGTTCGCTTTCCTGGCGTGGCAATCCCCCGGATAGACGTACCACTTCTCGTGGATAAATTCCAGAAAACGTCGCAAAAGAACGGTCTGTATGACGATAGGCTGCCTGGAATTCGATGGAGATTCCCACACCAGTGTGCGCACTGGTTCGGAATGACATGTTCTGACGGTGCACCAATCGCAATGACCGGGATTTCGATGCCGCACAGAAAATTCGTACTCCCCCCGGCACCAGTGTGCGCACTGGTGCCACCCCCCTCGTAAACGCGGGGGGCAAGGCGTCTAACCGCCCGCGCACCTTAACTGCCCGACAAATTCCAATTTGTATACTTGCTGACTAAAACCGATAAGCATAATTCCGAATTGTTTTCGTTCAAATTCTTTTTATTTTAAATCATCCCGCAGGGATTCCTTAATTGTCAATTGTTCATTGTCAATTGTCAATTAAATTCCAATTTACCGCGCTGCCGCATGAAACGAGAAGCAGAAAACGCAAAAAGTTTGCCCCGCCGCTGCGGTGCGGAAAGGGGCTTCGAAAGGACGATAAAACATGGACTATCCGGTGAGCCTCTTCGGCGCGGTGGGAGACGGCGTGACAAAAGACACCGCCGCCATCCAGCGGGCCATTGACCTGTGTGCCGCCTCCGGCGGCGGCAGGGTGGTGCTGGAAAGCGGGAAAACCTACTATTCCGGTTCCCTCCGCCTGAAACCCCTGGTAGAGCTCCACCTTGCCCGGGGGAGCGTCCTGCTGGCAAGCGCGGATATAAACGACTATTTCCGCCCCAACAGCCAGGAGGACGCCGGTGTCCGCCGCATCGGCACCCCCGTGACCCGGAAGCCCTCCTACGCGTTTCTCTACGCCAAGGATGCCGACAACATCGCCATTTCCGGTGCCGGGGCCATAGACGGCAACGCCTGGGCCTTTGTCAGGCAGGTCAGCCCCTACTATGCCACCGGGGACTTCTACCCCCGGCCTACCTTAGTCTATGTGGAGCACTGCAATCACATTTCCTTTACCGAGGTGACCATGCGGGGCGCGCCTTTCTGGACCCTCCACCCTGCGGGCTGCGACGATGTGCTGATCTCCGGCATTCGGATCCTCAACAGCCTGATGGTCGCAAACTCCGACGGCATTGACCCGGACCACTCCACAAATGTCCGGATTCTGGGCTGCCATATCACCTGCGCCGACGACTGCATCTGCCTCAAGTCCTCCGCCGGGAACATGGAGTACGGGCCTACAAAGAATGTCGTTATCTCCGGCTGCACCCTCATTTCCACCTCCGCCGCCCTGAAGATCGGCACCGAGGGCACCGGGGACTTTGCAAATGTGATCGTTGACAACTGCGTGATCTCCGGCTCCAACCGGGGCATCTCCATCCAGGTGCGGGACGGCGGGAACGTGAAAAACGTGTCTTTTTCCAATATCATCATCGAGACCCGGCGGTTTGCCGACTGCTGGTGGGGCTGCGCCGAGCCCATCACCATTACGGTCCACGACCGGGACGAGGAGACGCCGGCGGGGCATGTGTCCGGCATCCGGTTCCGGAATATCACCTGCGACAGTGAAAACGGGGTGTTCCTGTCTGGCTCTCAGGGAAACGAAATTGAGGATGTGCTCTTTGACGGGGTGGAGGTGAGCCTCTGCGCCAAGACCAAGTGGGAGCGGGGCCTCTATGACCTGCGCCCGGGGCTGGGGAAAGGAATCGAAAAGCACCGCTCTCCCGGCTTTTTCCTCCGGGATGTACAAGGAGTGACTCTGCGAAACTGCCGGGTGCGGTTCCGGGGGGAGGACCTTTCGGACTTAGGAGAAGCTCTGTACACGGAGCGGTGCGAGGATCTGACCCTGGAAAATTTCCGGGAACGGTAACGTGACAACTGCAATTTCATAAAAAAGTGTCCGGAAGAACGCGCTTCCGGACACTTTTTTATGGAATTGAAATTTACCGGCGAGTCGCCGCTGATCCAACCTTTTTAGCCCCGGGCGTTTTTCAGCTTTTCCGCCTGGTCGGCGGTGGCAAGGGCGTTAATGATCTCGTCTAAATCCCCATTCATCACATCGTCGATGCGGTACAGCGTCAGGCCCACCCGGTGGTCGGTGACCCGGCCCTGGGGGAAATTGTAGGTCCTTATCCGCTCATTGCGCATACCGGTGCCCACCTGGCTCCGGCGCATGCCCGTCACCTGGGAGGAAAGCTTCTCCTGCTCGATCTCATAGAGCTTGGAGGCCAGCATCCGCATGCACTTTTCCCGGTTCTGGACCTGGCTCCGCTCCTCCTGGCAGGCAACCACGATCCCCGTGGGCTTGTGGATCAGCCGGACCGCGGAGCTGGTTTTATTGACGTGCTGGCCGCCGGCGCCGGAAGCCCGGTAGACCTGCATCTCGATGTCCGCCGGGTTCAGCTCCACATCCACTTCCTCCATCTCCGGCAGCACCGCCACGGTGGCAGTGGAGGTATGGACCCGGCCGCCGGACTCCGTCTCCGGCACCCGCTGGACCCGGTGGACGCCGGACTCATACTTCATCCGGGAATAGGCCCCTCTGCCGTTAATGACGAAGTCCGCCTCCTTCACGCCCCCCAGCTCCGTGTCGTTGTAGTTCATCAGCTCCACGGTCCAGCCCTTTCTGGCGGCGTACATGGAATACATCCGGAACAGGCTGTGGGCAAACAGGGCGCTTTCCTCCCCGCCCACGCCGCCACGGATCTCCACAATGACGCTCTTGTCGTCGTTGGGGTCCTTGGGAAGCAGCAGGAGCTCGATTTCCCGGGCCAGACGCTCCTTTTCCGCCTTTGCGGCGGCGTAGGATTCCTGGCACAGCTCCTTCATTTCCGGCTCCGCCATCAGCTCCTGGGCATCCGCCATTTCCGCCTCCGCCCGTCGGTAGGCCCGGTAGGCGGTCACGATGGTTTCCAGGTCGTTTTTCTCCCGCAGCAGGGCAGCGGCCTTTTTGGGGTCCGCGTAGAAATCCGGCTGCTCGGATTTGGCGCAGAGCTCTTCGTATCGGTTTCCTATTTTTTCCAGTTTATCCAGCATGGGTTTGCTCCTTTTGGTTTCCTGCTCTGATGCAGTCGGCAAGCGTATTCAGGGTTTCCCTATGTTTCGACAAATTACCAGCATAGCCGGGCCCCATTTCGGGGAAATTAGAAACATCAAGCCGCCGCTGAGCGGATCCATAATTGTCAATTCGATTATCGACTTTGGTAAACACACTGACAAATTTGGGATTCGACGGGCCAACGAAAACGGCATTGTAGGGGACGGGTTTCCCGTCCCGCCCCATACGCATCTACAAATTCAGTGGGACGGGAAACCCGTCCCCTACGAAGAGAATCGATACAAAGTCCTCCGCCAAATTCCAATTTCACGATCTGCTTACTACCGCCGATAGCCTGTATCTGTCCATTGTCAGTTCTCAATTCTACACTCTGCAATCATACCCTATTTTGGGCTCTGCGTCAAATAATTATTTAAGGAAGTGGTATCCATGCGCCGTCTGATCCTCGCGGTCCTGTGTCTGCAGCTGCTGGCAGCGCCAATGCCGGAACCGGCTAAATATGTTGCTCTGACCTTCGACGATGGCCCCTCCGGGCGCTACACCCGGCGGCTGCTGGACGGACTGGAGGAGCGGAATGTGAAAGCTACATTCCTTCTGTGCGGCTACCGGATCCAGCAGTATCCCGACGAGACAACCCGCATTCTCCGGGACGGCCACGAGGTCGGCTGTCACGGCTTCAGCCACAAAAAAATGAACGATATGAGCCGCCGGGACATTGGCGCGGAGATCGGAAACACCCTGGATCTGCTCCCCCAGGGGACAAAGGTCTTCTTCCTCCGGCCGCCGGGAGGCTGCTGCAGCGAGGCGGTGCGCCAGGTGGCCGAGGCCAAGCAGCTTGCTATCCTGTCCTGGTCCGTGGATCCCCGGGACTGGGCCACCAGCGACACCGCTTCCATTGAGAAAAATGTGCTTAAGTCTGTTTCCGACGGGGATATTATTCTCCTGCATGACATGACCGATTCCTCCGTGGACGCGGCCCTTGAAATTGTGGACAAGCTGCAATCCCAGGGCTTCCGTTTTGCCACGGTGTCCCAGCTTGCTGCCATGCGGGGCTACCGCCTCCAGCCGGGAAAGGTGTATACCCATTTCCCCAGGAAGAAAACAGGCGCCGCCCAACCGTAAAAATCCCGCCGCATACACGGCGGGGTACGATAAATTGGAATTTAATTGACAATTGACAATGAACAATTGACAATTAAGGAATCCCTTCGGGATGATTTAAAATAAAAAGAATTTGAACGAAAACAAAAGGAATCCTTTCAAAATCGTCCCGTAGGGACACAATCATTGTCAACTGTCAATTGTCAATTGTCAATTCGGCTTAAGCCGCCAAATTCCAATTTGTGTATGTTTTGCAATTCCCAATTGTCAATTGTCCATTTTCTCGGCGTTCAGGGGGTCCACACGGATGTCCGGGTAGGGGTTGGCTACCACAGTGCGGTAGGTGTGATAGATCACCATTCCCGGCTTGCCGCTGGGGATCTTCTTCACCTGCTTGACCCGGGTCACATCCACGGGGATATTCTGTCCGCCCCCGGTCTCGGCATAGTAGGCGGCCAGCTGGGCGGCCTGGGTCACAGTATCGTCGGGCACCGCCGCCCCGCCGCAGGCAATGATCACATGGCTGCCGTGGACCTTGGAGGCGTGGCACCAGATGTCATCCTTCCGGGCAAGCTTAAAGGTCAGCTCGTCATTCTGCCGGTTGTTTCGGCCCACATAAATGGGAAAGCCGTCGGTGCTTTCAAACCGCAGAGGCGGCAGCTTTCCCTGCTTCATCCGCTTCTTTCCGGAGTCCTGCCTGAGATAGCCCCCGGACTGGAGCTCCTGGCGGATTTCCTCCAGCTCGGCGTCGGTGCCCGCCCGGTTCAGCTCCTCCAGGACGCTTTCCAGGTAGGCAAGCTCCTCCGCCCCCAGAGCAAGCTGCTTTTTCAGCTCCTTTTCCGCGGTCTTCATTCGGGCGTAGTCCTTATAAAACTTCGCCGCGTTCTGCTGGGGAGACAGCTGGGCTGACAGGGGAATGGAAATGTCTTTCATATCGGCGTCGTAAAAATCCTGGCAGATGACCTGCGCCGCGCCCCGCTCCACCCGGCTCAGGTTCGCGGTGAGAATATCTCCCAACTGGCGCAGACGCTCCCGATCACAGCTCGCCGCCAGTTCCTTTTCCTGCACCGCCATTTTCCGCCGCAGCCGCTGGCACTGGTTGGACACGGTTTTACGCATGGTCTGGCTCTTCTGGCGGATGGCGTCCCGACGGTCCCTGAGGACATAAAATCCATCCAGCAGGGCGGCAAAGCTCTCCGCCCGGCTACACTCGCCGTACTCCCGGATGGGGCAGAAAGCAAACTGCTTGGGTGTGCCGTCGGGCTGAGCGTACTGCCAGGGGCCGGGGTGCCGGAGGTGCTCCCCAAAAAAGAGGGCCAGCTTTTCTCCGGTGTCTCGCCCCAGGGCGCTCACCCGCACGTCCACCGCTCCCCCGGCAAACAGCGCCGCCTCCCGGCACACCAGGGGGGACAGACCGCCCAGGGTATCCATCAGCCGGTCACTGAGCACATCCGCCCCGGGTGCGTGGAGAATCCTTTCAAAATCCGCGGCCGTCAACAGGGCAGGGTTTTCCTTTTCCACCGGAGCTGGAAACCGGTACTGCAGTCCCGGCAGGGCCGCCCGGGTGCTTTCGTCCAGGCCCACCCGGCGCAGACAGTCCAGAATCCGCCCCTCGGGACTCAGCAGGTACAGATTGCAGGTCCTGCCCATGAGCTCCGCCACCAGCTTTTTCTGGACGGGGTAGCCCATTTCATCGGTGCAGTCAAAGGTGAATTCCGCCATGCGCTCCATGGGCATCTGGCTAATTTTTGATAGCCGCGCCCCCGAAAGGTGCTTGCGCAGCACCATGCAGAACATGGGCGGCTCCGCCGGATTTTCCGGAGAGCAGGCGGTGAGATGGAGCCTGGGCGCGGCGGGGTTTGCCGCGATCAGCAGCTTTTCCCGGCTCTCCCGGCCCCGCAGAAGCAGCAGCACCGTGTCCCGGCTGGGCTGGAAAATCTTCTCCACCCGGCCGCCCAGGCATTTCTCTTCCACCTCCGCCAGCACGGCGGACAGAAAAAACGCGTCAAAGGCCATCAGTCTTCCCCCTCCATCATGGCGTGGAACAGTTCATTGAGCCGCTGGGTCTTCCCCGCCAGGTACAGCGCCCCGAACAGAGCCTCCAGCCCGGTGGCCTTGGCGTACTCCTGGGGGGTTGCGGACTTGGGCACCGCGTGGACATGGGCATTCTTCCCCCGACGGAACCAGGCAAGCTCCTCCTCCGTCAGCAGGGGCAGAATTTTCTCCGAAAGCCTTGCCTGGGTGGGGGCTTTTACCAGAGCAATGGTGTCCCTGTGAAGCCGGCCCACGGTGGTCTCTCCATTGGCGCAAAGCCGGGCCCTGCACAGCAGCTCATAGACCCCATCACCGATATGGGCAAGGCCCAGATTGGAAATGGCATCGATCCGGGCCTTCGGCAGGTTCATTTCAAAAAGGTTTTCCACAGATCTTTTCCCCGATTCACAAGAAATTGGGCGCACAGCCCGGTAAACAGGCCGGTGACCACGCTGATAGCGATCATCACCGGAAGATAGATCAGCACCGTCGGTGTGCCGGTCACCGCCACGGCCATCATCATCTGGCCGATGGAGTGGGTCACGGCCCCCAGGCAGCCCGCCACCCAAAGCTGCTTTGCCGTCAGAACCCGGCGCAGGCCAATGGTGGCGAGGATGGCAAGTGCGCCCCCGGCGGCGGAGTAGAGGATGGCACCGAAGTTACCGCTGAACACCGACCCCAGGAAAATACGGGCAAAGAGCACCGCCGCCCCCGATCCCGGGCCCATGGTGAATACGGTGAACACGGTAACGATATTGGCAAGTCCCAGCTTGACACCGGGGATGGGGACCAGGGCCGGAAGCTGAGCCTCTACCATAAAGATGGTCAGGGCAATGGCCGTCAAAAGCCCCAGACGGGCTGTTTTCTTAATGTTCATTTCCATTGCCTCCTTTACAACGATTTTGTGTTGGGTTTCTCCCCGCACCAGTGCGGGGGCAAGGCGTCTGACCGCCTGCGGGCAACAATTGTCAATTGTCAATTCCTTTATAAAGGGCCGGGAAGCGGCGCTTGTCCGCCGGGTAAATCAGGGTGTAGAGCACCACCGCCACAAGACCGCTGCAAATGAAAACCATCCACAGCAAATTATATCTGCCCTCCGCGGCCATCAGGACAAAGCTGATGCCGTACTGGGTCAGGGAGAAGAAGACGGAATAGAGCACGCTGGTAATGCCCCCGATGCGGCCCCGGTGGGAGGCCGGGATCCGGCGGGAGGAATAGGGTCTGTCCCCCAGAACGGACACGACCTCCCCCAGGGTGTAGACAAACATGCCCACATACAGCAACCACTGCTCCCCGTTTACCATGAACAGCATCATGCCGGAAAGGAACAGCAGCATCCCCAGTATGGACTTGGGGATCTCCGTCAGCCTTTTCAGCACCATGGTCAGAATCGGGGTAAAGAGAATCACCACAAAGCCGTTCAGGGAGTTTAAGTACCCGTAAACGGCGGCGCCGGCCTGGCCCATCTGCTCTTTCAGCTGCAGGGGGAGCAGGATCCCCACGGTGTTGTTGGTCATGGATGCAAAGCAGCCGATGAGCAGCATCCCCGCCACCACCTTCCGGTCCTTGAGAACCGCCCAGGCGGAGAGCTTATCGTCCACAGGCCGCTCGTACTCGCCGTAGCTTTCCTCCTGGGCCGCTCCCTCCCGGATTGCATTTTCCGGCTTGACACAGAAGAAGATCAGGGCGCTGGAAATAAAAATGGCAAGACCGTTCAGGGCAAAAGCCAGGTTGGTGTGGAACTCGAAAAGCATGCCGGCAACGCTGGCGCCGAAAACAAAGCCCAGATTGAAGCCCAGGTAGGAAAGGGAGAACGCCTTTTCCCGCTGCATTGTGGTGGAGTAATCCGCCGTAAGGGCGTCATAGGCGGGGGATTCCAGGGTCTGAAACAATGACGCGAAGAAGATGATGGCAGCCGTGTGGTAGCCGATGGGCAATGCAGCCGCCAGCAGGTACAGCGACACCGTCAGGCAGTCAAAAAGGATGATGATATTTTTCCGGGAAAAGCGGTCGGCAAGCTTGCCGCCCAGAAGCGCCGCCGGCAAAGAGACGGCGCCAGCCGTGGCAATGAGCATCGCGGCGACGCCGTCGGAAAAGCCCAGCTTGGTGGTCAAAAGAAACGTCATCATGGGCCAGACAAAGGAGCCCATGGCTGTTACCAGCTTTCCCACAAACAGGATATATATTTCCTTTTTTAACCCGGCATATTGGGTCAGAATCCGATGCATACTTGTTTTCCTCAACAATTTCACATTTTTCTCCATTGTACCACAGCGCGGAGGAAAATGCAATGGGTATCCGGTTCTGCCCCGGGTTTCCGTATTGACAGGGCTCGGGCGACGGGCTACAATGAAGGCAGGCTGGCCGGGGCGGGCAGGAACCCCCGCCCCGACTGGCACATTTTCCACAGGAGGAGATCCCATGGAAACAACGCTGGTTCAGCTGCCGGAAATCGCGATCATCGGCATGGAAGGCTTCTGCACACCGGGACACAATGCCGCCCCGGAGCTGTGGGGCCGGGCAAATGCCCGGTTTGATGACGTGGCCCCCCTGGGAATGCGGGAAAAGGACGGCTCCTACGTGGGCTTCTGGGGTGCCATGAGCGACGAGACCATGTCCTTTTTGCCATGGACCGAGGGTTTCACCCAGGGTTTCTACCTCGCCGGTCTGGAGGTCAACCGGGACGCCAGGCCGCCGGAGGGCTGGACAAAATGGGTCATGCCCGCCAGAACCTATCTTGTCGTGGATGTCTGTCCGGAGCGCTACGGGGAGATTTTTCACGATGTACTGGAAAACCTCCTGCCGGAGCGGAAGCTGCGGCTCAGCGGCGGGGTCTGCGACTATACGGAACCCGCTACCGGCAAAAGCAAGCTGTTCTTCCCGGTGGAACCCATCCAGCCGGGCGAATAATGTGTGGTTCCATTAAGGGTACGCTGATTAGAACAAAAACCAGGGAGCGTGATGCTCCCTGGTTTTTGTTCGATCAATAATCCTTTTTCATACCACACTGGCTGCACTTGCAGCCAAAGAGGGATTTTTTAAATGGACCGCCGCAGTGCTGACATACACCAGCGTCACGATATGCTTTCTGCTGCTGTTCTTTCTGCTTTCGCGCTTCTTCCGCGGCAGCTCTTTCTTTCAGAACCCCTTCATAGCTGTCAAAGAGCCGATATCCCGCGGGGATGTCTGCTAAGGGAGGATTTCCTCCGTAGTGCCGGACATTTCCGTTCTCCTTCAATGCCACCAGTCCGTGTCCGGTGGCGATTGCAATAATGTGATTCGCGACAAAGACTTTACTGGAAGGATCAAACGTATCCTCTCTGCCGCCAAACAGAGTTCCATCTGCCTGAAGGGCATACGCGTTGCCGTTCGCCACCCCCAGCTGGACAATATTCTCTGCCTTTTCCATGGCGCCGATGTTGACTTTTCCCGCGCTTACCACTTTTCCTGCCCGGGTAACACCGACAGCGCCTCTTCCGCCAGCGGCGATCAGCGCGATATCTTCCCAGAGCACGACTTCGCTGGCATCCCCTTCTCCGGTATAGACAACCCTACCATCCCTTTTGAGGCCTATGGTGAAAAAACTACCGCAGGCAATGGCAACAATATCCGCCCAGCCGCTAACCTCACTTTGTCCGTAATAGCCATATCCGGTATTCCATTTGATGGAAGTAGCCACACAAGTGCCGTTGCTCCGCAGACCTACCACATGATGTTCGCCCGCCGCCAGCTCCTGAATGTCACGCCACTGATTTGCTTCCCAAATGTGGGCGTTGCAGTATCTTCCCGGATCGGTAGCGACACAGGTTCCGTCATTTCGCAAACCAACAATGCCGTCACAGGTGCATACCACCGCTTTCATGTCTGAAAACCGCGATACATCACCCGGGGTACCGTTATTAGAAATGAAACTCTGGAACGCGTCTACCGTTCCATCCGGCTTCACAAAAGCATAGGAATACGTGTTCACGGCCAGCATCCCCTGTGCCGGCTTGAGATACTCCCGCCGGGCATCTGTCGCGTCTGCATTGACCGCGTTGCGTTCCAATCTTTGACGGAGCTTCTCTTCCCGCGCCTGACGCTCACGCTCCCGCTCCTGGCGTTCCCATTCTCTTTCCTGAATGCGTGCCTGCCTTTCGGCTTCTCCGGCAGCACGGCGTTCTTCCGTCTGCCGCTGATAGAACGCCCGATTTTCTTCTTCGGTTCCTGGCATCGTAGAATACACATTCTCCCAGTGCTTTTGGATCATTTGGCATTCCATGCTGGCGAAATATTTGACATTAACCAAATCGCCCAAGGAAGAACCATTCAGAGAGCCTGAAAAGTTGGAGCCAATTTCCGATTCTTTGTTGAGCCATTTAATCATTTCCATGACTTCTTTTACCGCACGCGTGCTTGGATTTTGGCTCAATAAAGGACGGCACTGCTGATCGAGCATTAATACCAAGGACTGATAGGATGCATAAAGCTCGTCACAAGCCTTTCGTACCGAGGAAGCAATATCCGCAACCTGACTGACTGCTCGTCCGCCAAACAAATCAATGCTGGAACTGCTTTTGATATTGACCATTTCGGCAGCAAGGTCAAATTGCCGCTCCGCTGCTTTTGCCTGTTTCTTTGCGTTAGCAACAGCTTCTAACATCTGATCGGAAACATCCATATAAAATCCTCCCATTTATGTATTACAGTTTTGAAACCATCATTTCAAGGTCTTCGTCACTGGTGGACAAAAAATTGCTCTCCCCCATAACCTACTTTTTCACTATTCACTATTCTTTCTTACTTTGCAAAAATCCCGAATGCGCAGATTCGTGAAGAGTGAATCGTGAAGAGGTAATAAGTAAAAATCCCGAACGCTGGCGCATTCGGGATTTTTGGTGACCCGTCGGGGATTCGAACCCCGGACCCACTGCTTAAAAGGCAGTTGCTCTGCCTGCTGAGCTAACGGATCATATGGCTGGGATGGCCGGATTTGAACCGACGAAATGCCAGAGTCAAAGTCTGGTGCCTTACCGCTTGGCGACATCCCAATATCGGTGCGCCGTATGGTGGACACACGGGGTATTATATCATGGGCAACTCGGTTTTGCAATCCTTTTTTGCCGGATTCCGGCGATTTTTCAAAAGGAAAGCGCCAGGTTTTCACCTGGCGCCTTGTGTTGGCATTACCTATCTTCCCGGCAAGTTACCCTGCAAGTATTGTGGGCGC
>JAEDNR010000031.1 GCA_016302405.1 Oscillospiraceae bacterium | reverse complement strand
CAGTTGCAGTGGCGCGGGAGCGCCCTCGCCCCCCGCATTTATGAGGGGGGTGGTAAGAGTAGCGCACACTGGTACCGGGGGGAGCTCGTATAAGCGGCTGTGTTCCAATTTATGTGTCATTCCGAACCAGTCCGAAGACTGGTGTGGGAATCCCCCTCGTCATTGAGACCACTTTCTTCTAAAGATGGGGATTGCCACGCCAGTGTGCGCACTGGCTCGCAATGACCGGAAATTCGTACTCCCCCCGTCCCTGCGCTAGCGCAGGGACACCCCCCTCACAAGTGCGGGGGGCAAGGCGTCTATCCACCCGCACACCATTTGGGGCCAGTGCGCTAAACGATCATTTATTGCACGAATGGCTGCGTAGATTCTTTTTGATCTCTCATTGCATATGCGCATACGCGAATCAAAACCGATTTATGCAGGTATTCCAGCGGAATCCTGAAAAGGCGTAAAAAGTCCCCCGGCATGGCCTCACGGGCTTGCCGGGGGAACAGTCATTTCAATTAATCTTCGTCCCAGTTGTGCCAGGTGTTCTGCACGTCGTCATCGTCATCGAACAGCTCCAGCATTTTTTCCATCCGCTCCGCATCTTCGGGGGACAGCTTCACATAGTTCTGGGGCACCATCTCGATCTGGGCGGAAACGAAAGAATACTTCTTCGCGGTCATGGCATCCGCCACGGCGTTGAAATCATCGGGGGTGGTGTACACCGTGAACGCGTCGCCGTCGGCCTCAAAATCGTCCGCGCCGCAGTCCATGGCATCCATCATCACAGTGTCTTCCTCGTAGTCCCCGTCCTCGTTGTCGATAACCAGAACGCCCTTCTTATCAAAGCTCCAGCTCACACAGCCGTTGGCGCCCAGGTTGCCGCCGAACTTGTCGAAGTGGTGGCGCACGGAGGCGGCGGTCCGGTTGCGGTTGTCGGTCATGGCTTCCACGATTACCGCCACGCCGCCGGGGCCGTAGCCTTCATAGGTGATGGATTCGTAGTTGTCACCGGAGCCCGCGTTGCTGGCCTTTTCCAGCACCCGTCTGATATTGTCGTTGGGCATGTTGGCGGCCTTGGCCTTGGTGATGACGGTTGCCAGTCTGGAGTTGTAGGCAGGATCCGCGGAACCGCCGCCCTCTTTCACCGCCACGATCATTTCCTTGGCGATCTTGGTAAAGGAGGCCGCCCGCTTGGCGTCCTGCGCGCCCTTGGTTTTCTGGATGTTATGCCATTTGGAATGTCCGGACATAAAGAAAATCTTCCCTTCTGGAATAGTATATCAAAGAAATCAATTAATTTTAGCACTTCCCCACAAAAAAATCAACAGATTTTTTCATGAATGGGGAGTTTCTTCTTTTTTCATGAATGGGGAGTTTCTTCCGACAGCACTTCCCCGGCGGCTTCCCGCATATTGAGACTGCGCATGCCGTACTGAGCGCGCAGGGTATCGTAGTAGGAAAAGATTTCCTCCAGCTGGGCAAGGTGGTATTCCGTCCGCACCCCCACGTTGTGGGGGTGCCACCACAGGTGGAAGGTCTTCCCCGTTTTCGCGGCATGGCGCATCTGACCCTTGATCCTAAGAAGCTTAAGCCCCTCCAGAAAGCCCAGGGGCGCAAAATAGGGCTTATACATCCGGGATCCGACCAGATTTACAATTCCCTTTTCGTTTCTGGGGGTGTAGCCCCCCTGCCCGGTCAGGGGCAGATACACATCCGCCAGACGCAGAAGCCGTTTCAGGGGCACAAAGGAGATCTTTTCATGGATCCAGTCGTTTTCCTCGTCCCGGTAGGCGGAAAAGCCCAGCTCCCGCAGCACCGCCACATGGGACGATGTGGTCTGGTTTCTGGGAAAGATGACACTGGTCACATCGTACCCGTGGGCAGCGGCAATTTGCTTCGCGGCGACCATATCCGCCCGGAACTGGTCCGGGGTCTGGCCCTTCTCCCGGCAGTAGTAGTGGGAAAAGGTATGGCTGCCGATCTCCTGACCGGGGCAGGCTGCAATTTTTTCCAGCAGAGAGGCGGCAAAAAAGCAGGGCGCCGCCGTCTCGTCCTCCCCGATTTCCTCCAGGCACCGGTAGGCCGACAGCGCGGAATTTTCGTATTCGGGACGTAGGTCAGGAAGAAAGCGTTTCAGTTCCTTTTTGCTTGACGCGAACTGGAAGCCCACCGTGGCCCAGGTGGCGTGGATGCCATGCTTTCCAAAGAGCTCCAAAAGAAGCGGGATCGCCTCCCGGCCTCCCAGAACATGATCTTCGTACCGCTCTAGCTCCACGCAGTCCTGCATGCCCCAGAACAGTTCAAAATCCAGTGATACGATCAGTGTACCCGGCATCTTAAAGCCCCCAATCTCCCGCGCCCAGGGTGTCCCGGTAGATTTCCCGCATCCTCTCCTGCACCTCCGGCGCGGAGAAGCGGCGCACCTTTTCCCGGGCCGCTTCCCCCAGCCGGGAGCGCAGTTCGGGATCGTCATACAGTTTCTCTATGGCTTCGGCGGCGCCCTCCGGTGTCAGCGGCATGTACACGCCTTCCACGCCGTCGTCAATCAGGTCGGTATTGCCCCGGATCTTTCCCACAACGGACGGAAGCCCGCTGGCCATAGCCTCCATCAGTGCCACGGACAGCCCCTCCCGGATGGAGGGGAAGAAAAAGGCATCGGCAGCGGGATACAGCTCCGGCACATCGCTGCGATACCCTGTAAAGATCACCCGGTTGGAAATTTCCAGCTCCCGGGCCAGAGCTTGCAGATTTTCCATCTGCTCTCCCCTGCCCACCAGCACATACCGGATGGGCTTATCCCGCAGCAGGGCCAGAGCCTGCAAGGCAAGGCGGTGGTTTTTGTTCACCGTCATCTCCCCCACGCTCAGAAGGACAAATTCATCTTTCCCGATACCCAGCTTTTCCCTTGCCGTCTCCCGGCTTCCACTGAACCGGTCAAGGTCCACACCCACTCCGGGGACATAGCACACCTTTCCGGCGTGGATATGCTTTTGGGCGAAGGCGTAGTCCTCCCGGTTGATGGTAATGAGCACATCGGTAAAGAAGCCGCACAGCCACTCCGCCGGAAAATACACCAGCCAGTTGAGAATCGGGGCGCCCCGGTAAAAGTGGAAGCCGTGGGCGGTGTAGATCACCTTGGTCCCCTTTTTCCGCACTCTTAGGGCGGCGAGCCTGGTAAGGAGCGCCCCCACCGGGGTATGGCAGTGAATGAGATTGTATTTTCCCTCGTCAATGACCCGCTTTAAGTCCCGGTAGGCCCGCAGGTTTCCGGGCTTTAAGGGGGAACGCTCAAAGGGGATGTCATAGTACCGGTCACAGCAGGGGATCACGCAGTCGCCGGGATCCTCATAGTCATTCCGGGCGGCAACCGCGGTTTCCCAGCCCGCCTGCTGAAACATCCGCAGGAAGGGAATATGAAATTCCATGATATGGGTCTTGACCACAGTCGCGGCAAACAACACCTTTTTCATAACCTGTCTCCTGTCAGAAAATACTTTTCCGTTTTTTGATCTGCCACAGCTCCCAAAGGCCCAGGGCGGCTCCCAGGCCCCACCGGGGAAGCCAGAGGTCAGGAAGCACTGTCACCAGCACCGCGGCGGCAGCAAAGGCGGCAGCGTATTTTCCCCAAAACCGGATGCCGAAGGGGTAGCTTTCCTTCCCCAGCACATACCGGGTGTAGCAGTAATGGAACATGAACTGGAAGGTGTGGGACAGCACCGTTGCCGCCGCCGCGCCTGCCAGGCCGAAGCGCAGAATAAAAACATAGTTAAGACCGATATTGAGCACGCAGGAGGTAACGGTGGCCGCCGCCACCATCTTGGTTTTCTTATGGAAGTACTCGAAATTCACAGGGAAGGTGCACAGGAAGTTCAGATAGAACCCGGCGGCAAACAACGTGATAAGGGATGTCCCTTCCCAGTAATCCCGCCTGGCAAACCAGTGGTACACCTCCGGCGTCAGCAGCACAAAGCCCATGGCCAGCACCGTGAACAGCTCCAGGAAATGCTTTGCCTGGAACCGCACCCGGTCCACGTTCTTAAGCTTCATGTCCTCAAAGAAGAAGGGGGTCCAGCTGTTATTCAGCGCGGCAAAAATGCTGAACAGAACGCTGCCGAAATTGTAGGCCAGGCCGTAGATGCCTGCCTTGCTGTCTCCCAGCATTTTCTTTACCATCACCAGGTCGCTGTGGCCTAGAAGCAGATCGGAAAGGCTGTAAAACACCACCGGAATCGCCAGAGCGATGCAGAATTTCCAGTATTCCCGGTTGTAGAAGGTTTTTCCGGAATACAGGATGTAGACGCATACGGCAATGCCAAGCACACCGTAGGTAACGGCGAGACCCAGAATCCGGCCCACATAGCGCAGGTTTTCCGGCATGAGAAGGATCAGACAAACGGACAGGGCAAGAGTCGTCAGCGTAACGCCCAGGGACAGAATAAGATTCTTGCCCGCCTTAAATTCGTAGGTAAATTTATTGTTCAGGAAATTGACACAGAACGACCCGAAAGCATGCCACAGCATCAGGATAATCAGATACCACTGCATTTCGAGGACTGTGGAAACCGGGCCCAGAAAAATGAGCACCAGGGCGCAGCAGCACAGGAATGAAACCAAGGACAGCGTCATCACCGAAGACTGGTAAGCCCTCTGCCGCTCCGGCGGATACTCCACCCGGGCATTGACCAGGGTTCCGCTGGTCTGCAGGGTCCCTGTTATGGATGCCACACTCACCCAGACATTGTAAGTTGACAGCACACCATAGCCGTTGGTTCCCAAGAGCCGGGAAAAAATTGCGGAGGTAATGACAGAAAGTCCCCGGAGCAGCAGGGTGCTGAGCATGTTAAAGAAAGCAATGCGGTTTTGTTTTTTCATAAAGCGATCCGTTTTTCAGGTTATTTGATAATACCGATTTGCTCACCGCTTTCCCCGAAGAAAACGGAATGCCTTCCGCATGGGACGGTACAAACCGGCGGCAAGGAGGGTATCCTCCAGTTTTTCTCTGGGCGTGGCATAGCCGCAGCCCAGCAGGAAAGGCAGTTCCCTTCCCAGCTCCCGCCGGGAATCCCGGTACTGCCGGGAAAACCGCTCCCGGTCCTCCGGAAGGGCGGTATCCAGCATTTTCAGATTATAGGCATGTGCCCGAATGTTCATAAAACGGGCCGGGGCAACCAGCTCGGGATACTGTTCCCGGCAATTTTGGAGAATCTGCCGGGTGTGCTCCGAGAAGTGGAAGGTTTTTTCCGAAACCTTGGAATAGGTGATGCTGCCCTGCCGGTGGTAGTAGCAGTATACCCGCTCCGGGCAGAGGGCCGCCTCCCCGGCTTTGAGAGCCAGACGGTAGGTGACCGGCGTATCCTCATTGACCCTGCCCAGGGGATACCGGATATCCGAAAACAGGTCCGCCCGGTAAAGCTTGTCCCAGGCCGCCGAATCCAAATGGTCCCAGGTAAAGATCCGCCGGGCCAGCTCCATGCCGGAAACCGTCTCCTCTTTCTCCGGGCAAAGCCCCGGAGTCATTTCGACCGTTTTCTCGCTCACATCCCAGCGTCCGGCGCAGACCAGCTTTACATTGCGGCGGCGGGCACAGGAAAGCAGCTTTTCATAACAATCCGGTGTAATGTAGTCATCGCTGTCCACAAAGCCCAGCCACTGTCCCCGGGCAATGTCGATCCCCGCATTACGGGCACTGCTCAGGCCGCCGTTTTCCTTGTGGATCACCCGGACCCGGGAATCCCGGGCCGCATATTCGTCGCAGATGGCGCCGCAGCGGTCCGGGGAGCCATCGTCCACCAGGATCAGCTCAAAGTCCGAGACCGTCTGGGCAAGAATGGAATCCACGCACCGGGGAAGATAGCTTTCCACCTTATAAACCGGCACGATAATGCTGAGTAAACCACGGTTTTCCATAGGCCGGATCTCCTTTCAGTTTTCCTGAAGCTCCCGGTAGATTTCCAGAAGATCCTTCAGATTCTTTTCCGGGTCATGGGTTTGCAGGGCGTGGACACGGGCAGCAGCCCCCATCCGCTCTGCCCCGACCTCCATAGCAAAGACCCGGCAAATGGAATCCGCCAGCTGCCGCGGCTGCCCCGCCGGATAAATACTGCCCTCTTCCCCGTCTTTCAGCAGAGCGCTGACGCCGCCCACATCCGCGGCCACACAGGGGACCCCCAGCAGCATGGCCTCTCCCATGGAGTTGGGAGAATTTTCTATGGTGGAGGGCAGGACAAACACGTTGGCTTCCAGGAACGCCGCTTTCATTTTGTCGGCAGAGCAGCTTCCCAGAAATTCCAGCTTATCCCCCAGGCCCAGCTTCCTTGCCAGCCGGGCAAGATACCGGTGATACCCATCCTCCCGGAGACGGTTCTTTCCCGTCAGATTCAGAAAGCTTTTCCCCGGAACCGCCAGCGTCACATCCGGGTATTTTTCTGCCACCATGGCCATTGCTTCCAACAGATAATGAAAGCCCTTCACCGGGTAAACACAGCTGGACGCGAAAATCTGGTGCTTCCGGCAGCTTTCATAGCGCCAGTGCCCTGTATAAAAGACGTCCCGCAGGGTTTCATTGCAGAAATGGTATACCCGTTCCGGGTTGATTTTTTCCGTACAAGCGTAGTCCCAGGGGGTTCGGCCAACTACATGGCGGGCAAGCCGCAGCGCCCGGATCTCGATTTCCCCCCGCAGGGCAAACTTGCGCCGCTGCAGGCGGATATTATCCATACGGACAAGATCCCGAAAGGTAAAGGAATATACCGCCCCCGGGGGAAGGCCGTCGGTATAGCGCTCCGCGCATACATGGCAGAGGCCCTGGATGCTTACCGCCGTCTTATCCAGCAGTCCCCGGTCCCCACACGCCCGAAGCATGGCCAGTGTGTGGGGAAACTCCGTGCCCCAGATATGAATCACATCCGGACGGAATGCATCCAGCCTCTGTCCAAACAGGCGCTCCAGCTCCGGTGCCTGCCGATGGGTCCTCTTGCAGGGGAAAACAAGGTAGGAAAAACCCTCGTCCAGGCTGCCGCTGGCTGAGGCCTGCCCAAGGCACAGCACCTCCAGGGAAACGGCGCTCTGCCGCCGCAGACCGGTAAGCACAGAATCCAGCCAGTTGACATCGCTCTCCGGCCTGCCGCTGAGGGCGGAGCGGATCACACCCGGAACATTGTTGCACAGTATGAGCAGCCGCATCCTAGTTTTCCTTTCCCGGCGCCGTACCGATCTTTCTTGCGGGATTTCCCGCCCAGATCTCTCCGTCGGGTACATCATGGGTCACCACGGAGCCCGCGCCGATAATCGCTTTGCTCCCGATGGTCACCCCTTTGAGGATCATAGCGTTGGCGCCGACAAAAGCATGATCCCCAATCCGGATCGGTTTGGTAACCGGGATATCCAGTCCTCCCTTTCCCCGTTTTTCATAGTCCAGGGAGTGGGCATCGGAATCCATTATCTTCACACCGCCCCCAAGAAGCACATGGCTGCCGATACGCACCCGTTCCGCGCAGAAAATGGATACACTGGACATTCCCACATCATCGCCGATTTCCAGCTCACCGGTGGGGACGCAGAAAACAGTCTTCGGGTAACACCCCATACCGGGGTTCGCGCTTTCCTTGGAGTTGATAAGGACGTTTTTCCCAATGGTAATGCGGCCCCTGCCGTAAATCTTCATCAGGCCGTGAATGCGAATGGATTTATCAAAATGGACCTTTTTGCGCCGAAGGGTAATCAGGTTCCCCATTCTTTCCCATAAATAGATCAGACGCAGCAATAATTTCTTCATCTGTCAATCCCCTCCTTCCCTGCATTGGATCTGCCCGCCTTGACCGTCCTTTCACTTCTCTGTCTTCTCACTGCCTGCAGACAGCTTGTCAAACAGCTCCATATGCACCTTTGCCATGTTTTCATAGGTATAGGGGCGGATCCGGTCCAGGGAAGCCTGTCCCATGGCAGTGAGGTCGCCGCTTAAGACTTCATTGAGCCTCCCGGCCAGGGCACCGGCATCACCGCAGGGAACGATATAGCCGTTAACGCCGTTTTTCACCAGCTCCAGTCCCGCCACACAGGCATCGGAGCTGACCACCGGAAGTCCTGCCGCCATGGCCTCATTGATCACCAGGCCCCACACATCCGTCCGGGTGGGCATTGCCAGCACATCCGCGGCCCGGTAGAACTTAGCCAGGGCATCCTTCTTCCGGAAGCCCACGAAATGGACCCCGGGCAGATTCTCCGCCCGCTGCTTTAAGTCATCGGTCGGCTCTCCCCCTACCAGATAAACTCCGGTGTTGGGCAGAAGCGAGGCGGCAGCGTCTATCAGCACATCCGGCCCCTTCAGGTAATCCACCCGGCCCACCGCCAGCACCATCCGTTCCTCCCGGATGCCCAGCTCCCGGCGCAGGGCCCGCTTTTCATCCATCGAGGCGGGGGCATCGGACAGGTCGGATTCCCAAAGGGAGGTAAAGGGATAGGTGTAAACTCTGTCCCGTTCGGCGCCGTAATAGCAAAGATAGTCGGTGGTCGCTTCCCCGGTGCCGAAATAGCCGGCAGCGCCCCGGACAAGGTACCGCTTGAAGCGGAGCTTCATAGGGCTGTCCTCCCGGATCCGCCCCCCGTCCACCTCCATGTAATAGGGAATTTTCCTGGCCCGGAGCCAGGCAATCGCCAGCATCTGGGTGGGGGTAGAATAGCCGCACAGAATATAGAAATCAAAGGGCTCCTTCAGTAGATCGAGAATCCCCAGACACAAGGATGTATTCCGGACAGTAAAAAGGCGTTTTCCCAACTGGACACTGCGAAAGCGGCCCTGAGAGCTTAAAAACCAATCCTTGTCCCGGTGCTTCTGCACCTCCACCCGCTCGGAAAAGGCAACGGTCACATCACAGTATTTTGCCAGCTCGTCAAAAAACTCAACCCGGTAGGGCGAGGCATAGGTGGTAAGAAAGAGAACCTTTTTCATGAAATGTACTCCGTTCCTTATTTTCATTTCCGGGGGGATGGGGGGGCGCCCTGCCCAGGCCCCTTATGCCTTTTCAAAAGCGCTGGTCTGGGACAGGTGCTTTTCAAAGGCCTTTTTGATCGCCGCCTTGTGGGTCTCCACATTCCTGGTTTCTTCCGTATCGTTGATACAGACAATACCGTAGCGCTGGTCCTCAATAGCCTTCAGAAGCTCCGGACAAACCTCCGATTTCAGATGGTATACGCCGCTGAAATCAATTCCCCTGGGGACAAAATTCCCCGTTACCAGCTGCCAGTATTTAAAGAGCCACTGATTGACATTGCTTTTCGTCCGGAATTTATCCAGACAGGTGTTATGCAGCACCTCCCCCTCCTGTTCCCAGAGGGTCTCGTAGGTGGATTTCAGGAAGCAGGTTGCGCTGTGATCCGCGTAGAGCCCGGTAAACCAGGGCCACTGCCGCAGGACAAGGGTCCTGTATAGATTTCTCGGCTTGTAGGACAGGTTATAGACCTGGGAAAACGCCAGCTTTTTCAGAACCTGCCGGGGCGTAAAATACTTGTTGATCAGCTCCATATCGTTGGCAATATAGTGCCCCGCGGTATTGGGAGAAAAATTGATGGCATCCAGGATAAAGGCATCCCGGGGCTTTCCGTCACGGAAGAAATCCTCCGGAGAAACCGGTTTTCCCAGGAACATATCGTCATTGAAATAGACAAACTGCTCACTGAGGCCAGGAATCCGGTGGAAATTCAGCTCAATGGTGTTGGCGTTGAAGGTGGGCCGGTATTCTGCCGGAATGTAGTCCCGGTGATTGACGATCACCAGCTTTTCATGGTCGGTATTGAGCCAGGCGGGCAGATGGCCCCAGGTGACAAAATAGATCTTATGGACCCAGGGCGCGTAGGTTTCCACAGCCCGGAACCAATACCGGAGCAGATCCCAGTCCCGGAAGCGGGCATCATTGGTTCCGTTGCTGCTGCCGGCCTTTGGGTCGTACTGATGCCGCTCTTCCTGCCAGGCAGGATCGCTTCCGTCCACCCAGGGAATTACAAAATCGATCTCGTGCATCCGTTTCCCTCCTCATTTGCTGCGGCAGAAGTCTCTGCCATTTTTTGCGTATCCTTTTCCCGGCAATTTGCCGCCGGATTTTACTTACGTCCCGTCCGTCACCTGTCTGCCGCGGATCGCCGGAAGAAACCGCTGGCACACCGCCATCACGGGGAACAGCCAGAAATAGGGGTTTGTGATGAGATTTTCCGTATTAAAGGACATAAACAGGATTACCGTCAGAGCAAGGCTCACCCACAGCTTCCCCTCTTTCCGCCAGGAAAGCATCACCCAGGCCGCCGCGTTCAGCGTTCCTCCGAAGATTCCCAGAATCGCATAGAGAACCGTGGAGGAGCTGGTATTGTTGGCCACCACAAACAGCGCCTCCCGAATCCCGCCGCCCAGCAGCGGATGCCGGAGGAAGGTCTTCGTGTTTTCAATGATGGAACCGGCCCGGTCCGTCATGGATTCACTGCGCAGATTGAATTTGCTGAGCATATCCACCAGGGTGTAATACAGCGCACCCTTTCGGATGAAAACATAGACTGCCGCCGCGCCGCCCAGGAGGAAGACCGCCCCCGCGGCAAGCTTTCCCGCTTTCTTTTTATACCAGCCCTTGTCAAAAAAGAGCACCAGCGCCAAAAGAGCCAGCTCCACAAGGCCTCCTGTTGCAAAGGTCGAGACCATGGTCACAGCGAGCAGAATGTTCACCGTCCACAGCTTCTTCCCGCTGCTCCATTGCACTTCATAATTGTTGAGGAACAGGCCCAGGAGCAGGAAATACTGGTAAACGCCGGGTTCCCGGAAAATGCCGAAGTTCCGGTATTTTACATAGGTCAGCGGGACAAAGGACACCCCGAAAAAATAAAATTCCACCCCGGTATCAATTCTGACCACGGGAACACCCGGCATTCCCCGGTCCGGCAGGAGGCGCAGGCCGTAGGCACAGACAAGGGAGAGCACACTCAGCACACACAGAATCCTGAGATAAATCTTCGCAGCGTCCTCCAGCGTCAGGAACAGGGAAACAAACACGCCGAATATCACGCACAGATACACGCTGAAATACATCAGCTGCCAGTCCCGCTTGAAAACCATGGGCAGCAGAATGATCCCACCGGACAAAAGGGCAAACACCACCCGCCGATCCGTCAGAAGCGCCTTCCAGTCTTTCCGGCGGCATACCAGGAAACGGATCCCTGCCGCCGCCATGACCGCAAGCATCAGAAACTGGGCCTTGTAAAAGCCCAGGATGGTACCGGAATAGAGGGCATCCCGGTTCAGAAGCAGGACGCCAAGAAAGAGGGCATATATCCCGATTTTCGTAAGTTTCCGGTCAGGAAATGGATACAGCTTCATTTTTTCCCCTCCCCGGCAATTTCCAGGATTGCCCTGTACAGATTCTCCGCCCCCCGGTCCACAGCAATGCCGCCGTAATAGGACGCGGCCTCTTCGCAGGCAGTGTCCCGGTAGACAATGGCAGGCGTGCCGCAGCATGCCGCTTCCAGGGAGGTCATGCCAAAGGTCTCCTCCACGCTGGGGTTCACAAATACATCCGCCGCCGTATAGGCTTCCACCAGTTCCTGCACATTCCGTGTCCTGGGAAGGCCCAGGATCTCCCGGGGAAGACTGCGGATCTGTTTGGGAGATAGCCCGATCAGAACGATCTGGAACCGTTCGTCCAGCAAAGACGCAAGGGCATAAAAGTCCAAAAGTCCCTTCCGGTCATCCCAGACATTGGCAACCCCCAGAACGATCCGCTTGTTTTCCAGTCCGTATTTTTCCCGGAACGGTCCCGGTGTAGGCTTAAAAATCCCGGTGTCCACTGTATTGGGAATCACCTCCACCGGGTAATCCTTCAAAAAGCTCTCCCGCACCCGGCTGGCCAGCCACTGGGAGGGCACCGCCAGGGTCAGATTGGGGATCCCGGTAAAGAGCCGCCGCTTTTCCAGGAAATTGTTCCGGCTGTTGTCCCGGAAACGGCTTGCCGGATATCTCCCTTTCTGGGGGCAGTCATGGCAGCCTGTCTTCCACAGGTCACACTGGATAAAATCAAAGTGTGGACAATGGCCGGTAAACGCCCAACAGTCATGGAGCATCCAGTGGATCTCCTTTCCGCAGCTGTGGAGGTAGTCAAACAGAAGGCCCAGATGGATGTAATAGCCGTGGAGATTATGCAGCCAGATCACGTCCGGGTCATACTCCCGCACCCGTTCCAGGAAGCGGCGGGTAGCCGCTTTGGAGCCGAAACCGGTGTTATCCAGCACCCGGGTCTGGAGGGCGTGGAGCCGCACTTCCAGCTCGGAGCCGATGCGCACCGTAGGTACATCCGGGCATCCGCTTGTATCCCGGCCATAGGCAAGGAGGCACTCGTGGCCCTGGGCCATCAGAGCCCGGCACTGTTCCGCCGCGATCCGCCCGGTGCTCCCGTTGCCCGCAACCGCGTTAATAAAGAGATATTTCATAGGCTCCTCCAGGATTCTTCCCGCACCTTACTTCTTTCTGAGGGAATAGAGTCTCTTTGTGATTCCGTAATACACCTTCCCGAATCTGGGACTATGAGCCAGAGCGTGCCGCAGCTTTGGCATTGTCAGGGCCATCATTGCCCGGTAGCGCAGCTGCTCGGATTTGGGATAGTACCGGTCCAGCATCCGTTTGGTATCCCTGGCATTTTGCTCGGCGTGTTTCTTCTTGGACGATTCCCCGCCGCCTTCATAATCCGCGATCACCGCGTCCACATAGATGGGACGGATCTTTTTCTCACAGACCAGGTACATGAG
The DNA here is from genome assembly GCA_016302405.1 of Oscillospiraceae bacterium. Taxonomy (GTDB): domain Bacteria; phylum Bacillota; class Clostridia; order Oscillospirales; family Oscillospiraceae; genus Faecousia. The sequence continues at coordinate 7,118 of JAEDNR010000031.1, read as the reverse complement.
CATTTCCTTGTCCGCGAGAATCCGGTAGGAAAGATCATACCCCCGCTCTTTCAGAAGCTTTGCCGCATACACCGTGGCCTGATGGCAGATCATGGTCCGGAAGCAGGTCAGCCGGGTAATCTCCCGGGGATAGTCGCTGACATGCTTTTCAAGCCGGTTATAGACCCGGCCGTAATACACCTGGCCGTGGGTTTCGTCAATGGCATCGGAAACGGCTTGTAAGGCTTCCGGACTGTAGAACCAGTCGCCGCAGTTCATAAAAATAATATACTCCCCGGAGGACGCCGCCACCGCCTGATTCATGGCATCGTAAATGCCCCCGTCCTTTCCCCGGACTATTTTGATCCTGGGGTCCATGGGGAGCTTTTCCAGGGAACCGTCGGTGGACAGGGCATCCTTGACAATAATCTCAAAGTCGGTACAGGTCTGTGCCAGGGTCTTTTCCACGGTATCCAGCAGGGCCTGTCCCGGGTTATAGCATACCGTAACAACACTGAATCGGATATTTCCCATGCTTTTTTCTCTTGCGCGTCCGTTTTTCTTCCGGCGTTTACTTTCCCTCTCCGGGTGCCAGCAGCCTCCGGAACATATCCACATATTTGCCCGTGCAGATTGGCAGGGTATACTTTTCCAGGAAAAGGGCCCGGCTGGTCTTCCCCATTGCCGCTGTCTTATCCGGGTCATCCCGCATGCCGCGGATGGCATCCGCCATAGCGGCGCCGTCGCAGCCTTTGATCTGTACACCGGCACCGAAGGCCGCGTCCCGGGCAATGTCGCTGTCATCCATGACCACGAGCAGCGGAAGTCCCGCCATCATATACCCATAGGTCTTACTGGGCACACACAGCCCCGTAACCCCCGGATTCAGCGTCACCAGCGCGCAGTCGCTGGCTACCAGGGCGTCCGTATACTCCTGATCCGTCAGGTAGCCCCGGACGCAGAAATTTTCCAACTGCTCCTCCTGGGCGATTTTTTTGAGCTTTTCCAGCTTGTTGCCATGACCGGCAAACAGGAAGAAAACGCTTTTATCCTCTTTCAGGATCCGGATAGCCTCCAGTACGGTCTGCATATCCTGGGAGGTGCCCATATTCCCCAGATAGGATACCAGGAACCGGTCCCCCGCCAGCTCCCGGAAGGGGTTGGGCTGTGACGGATGGAGCTGCTTATCCGGCCACCAGTTGGGGATCACCTCCACACCCTCGGGGGCGATGGGACGGTTCTTTAAAATAAACTCCCGCATTTCCTGGGACAATGCCACAACCTTGTCCGCCCTACGGAAAACGCAGCGGTTGATATGGTTCATCAGGCGGCAGATCATGCCCCCCTCTTTCAGCGTATCCGTAACCGTTGCCAGCTCGGGGTACAGGTCATAGGCGACAAAAACCAGCTTGGTGCCAAAAAGCTTCTTTGCCCAGGAGGCCACCCAGGGAAGGATCGGCGGGTTGGAATACACCACCACTGCCTTGTACCGGGCAATCTGACCCAGATGGAGGGCTACCATCGCCGTAAAGGAAAAATAATTGACAAGCCGCCCCACAAAGCCGGTGCGGTCACGCTGCATGTATTTGAGCCTGTGAATATCGATGCCGCTTACCTGCTCCCGGGTGGGGACAGCCTCCCCATTCAGATACTCCTTGGGGTAGCCGCACAGCGCCCCCACTGTAAACCCCGCCTCTTTCAGCGCCACCGCCGTTTCATAGGGCAGCTGGGCAGAGGAAATGTACTCAGGATAAAAAAACTGGCACAAAAACAGGATGTCCTTCTTTTCCCGCAAAGCGCCCACTCCTTTCAGTTTTCCGTTTCCGTAACGGATTCGGACAGCGTTTTTACGCAGTAGCCCCTGCCGTAATCGCTCAGGGCTTTGTCATAGCACAGACTTCCAAAGGCTTTGTTCACCGCGGGGATCCATCTGCCCAGCAGCTTCAGCGCCCAGGTAAAGCCTCCCACCAGTACAACACGCCTGCCCTTTGCCCGGGCAATGTCCGCAACCATCCGGCTGGTATTGGTGTATTCGTCGTTCTGGGGGCAGAAGATCCCTGCCGCCTCGTCGTCAATGAGCTGACGGATCAGCTCCGCCAGGTTTTCGATATAGAGCATGGAGCGCTGATTTTCCACCAGCGGAAAGACAGGAAGCTTCCCGGCAAAGGCTTGCAGCGCCCGGTAGTTTCCCTTGCAGCCCTTGCCGTACACAATGGGGGGGCGGAGAATTACCACCCGGAAAGTGCTGTCCGACATGGGAAGAAGTCTTTCTTCCGCCTCCAGCTTACTTTTCCCGTAATAGTCCACCGGATGCAGGGGGGTGTCCTTCGTGATAAAAACCTGCTTTCCCAGGGGAGCCGTCAGGCCGTAGACACTCATGGTGCTCAGAAACAGGAACTGCTTCACACCCTCCGCCTTTGCTTTTTCCGCCGCCTGGACAGGAAGCTCGGTATTCACCTGGGAGTACAGCTCCCGGAAAGCGGGATCCTGTTTGGTATTCTCCCGGTGCACGATCCCCGCCGTGTGGATAATCGCGTCGTAGTCCCGGAAGCAAAACTTCTTCCAGTCCTCACCGTGCATATTCAGTTCCGATACCGCGTACTGCTCCGGGAAGCGTCCCAGATACGCTTTCACCTGGGTTCCGATATAGCTTCCGGCGCCGGTAATCAGAATTCGTTTCATCCCTTTTTCTCCCTCCAGACGGGGTTCATCAAATCAGCTTTTTGCCCTTTTTCCGGAATTCCCGTGCCTGCTCCACTGTCGGCCAGGTAAAATACCGGCCGTTTTCCGTATCGTTCTTCCGGGGCTCCAGGGTACCGTCGGTGATTCTTTGAATCGCCTCCACCATGGCCTCTCCGCCCACCAGCTTTGTCCTGCCCATCACCTGGAACATGGTCCGGCAATCTGAAATATCCACACTTCTTTGGACGCAGATGTCCCCGTCATCGATGGCCGCGCTCATATAGTGGACGGTGGCGCCGCCCAGCTTTTCATCGTTATAGAGGTACCAGAACGAAGGAAGACAGCCCCGGTAGTCCGGCAGCAGCGCCCCGTGGACATTCAGCACGCCGTATTTGGGGATCCCCAGCAGCTCCGGCTTAATGACCTGGGGCGCGGAATAGGAGATAATGAGGTCCGGCGCAACCTCACGGACATGGGCCACATACTCCGGGCTATTGACGTTTTCCACTGTCCGGTACTCCGCGCCGATTTTTTTCGCGGCGGAGGCGATGGAGCAGGTTCCCCCATAGGCTTTCTGCCCGGAGAGTCTGTCCAAAAGGTCGCAGAATTTCCGGGCATAGGTTTTTACACCCATTTTCGCGCACTGGAAAAAGCCAAACCACCGGACCATATCGGAAATCTTATTGTCCAGGGAGCTTTTCGCCGCGTTATTTACCACTTCCACAATATCGCATTCCTTCGCGGCTTTCAGGATATTCGTGGGAATGAAAAACCCATCCTTCTGGGTCAGTACGATTACTTTCAGCTTGTTTTCTTCCATGGGTCAGTCCTCCATACTTTTTGCCCATTCAATGAGCCGCGCCAGCATTTTTTCCGAAGACCGGTGGAAAACGCTGTTTACAATGCACCGCACCGTCCAGAAAATCATTTTCATATCCAGCTTCCAGGAGGCCGCGCGGATATAGTATCGGTCCAGCTCCAGTCGGGTGGGGAGCACCAATTTTTCATACTCCGCTTCATCGGTAACGGTATCGCCGTAAATATAGTCATAAAGGGCGGAAGGACCGGACAGGCCGGGCTTTACCGACCCGACCTGCGAGAATCTCCCGCCCCTGGTAATGGAAACCTGATCGGCGCTGGCCGGCCGGGGCCCTATTACGCTCATATCTCCCAAAAAAACATTCAGCAGCTGGGGAAGCTCATCAATCTTGGAGCTGCGCATAAACGCCCCCCAGGGAAAAATCCGGTTCACATCCGCCTTAAAGCTTTTTTCATTTGCCTGGTTATCCACCCGCATGGAGCGGAATTTGAACATCCGGAAGGGCTCGTTGTGAAAACCCACCCGGTTTGCCATGTAGAAAACCGGTCCCGGATCGGACAGTTCGATCCCGATCACCGCCGCAAGCCACACAGGGCAGGTGACCACCAGCCCCAAAGCGGAGGCAGCGATGTCAAAGGCTCTTTTGGTGGCCCGATATACGGTTTTCTCTCCGCTCATACGATCCTCCTCATGGCGCACTCAAAGGCCTCCGCGTAGCAGCAGCCGGAAACGGAGCCCCGATAGGCGGCAAGTCCCATAATGGCTTCCTCACTTCTGGGGTGGGGGTAGGGACGCATAACGCCCCGGTAGCAGGCAAGGGCCTGAAGCTTCCGCTCCACAGCTTCCTTTCCAACCTCCACATAGGTATTGGGCCGGAAATCGGAGGTGGAAGTATTGAGCGCCCACTCCGTAGAGGAGGGGACCTCCATATACATCAGTTCCCGCAAAGGCTTAACATCCGCTCTTCTCTGAAACAGCCGCACCGCAGCCTGGCAGGCAAGGGAGGTCTGTACATGGTCGTTATTGAGATCCGAGGGATGGTGGGTGATCACGGTATCGGCTTTCGTCTCCACCATGGCCTTTTCAATAAACTGCACCAGCTCCAGATGGGGCACGGTGTTCATTTTAATATTGGGGAAATCTCCCAGGATCACCCGGTTCACGCCCAGGGTTTCCATGCAGCGCATCATATCCGCGTGAAGCTCACTGTCCTCCGGACGGAAAGCCCGGGCCGCCGCCTGGGAGCACATAATACAGACATTTACCTCTTCACCCTTTTGGGCCAGCCGGTAAATCGTCGCACCGGCGCCCAGAACCTCGTCATCCGGATGGGCCACAACCACCAAATAGGACATACCTGATCTCTCCTCAACTTCCTGGCGGGATTATGATTTCGTGCAGACAGCTTCCGCCGCGCTCTTGCGCTGATAGGTGGGCACGATCTGCGCAACAATGTCTTTCATATTATCCGTTTCCTCCTGGCAGGCAACAGCCAGCCGGGAAAGCTGCTCTTTAAAGAGTGTGTCGTCCATGTCAATGGGCTTTCCGATATGGATCATCCGGTTTGCCGTCTCTTGGAGCCCCTCTTCCTTCATCAGGAGTTCCTCGTACAGCTTCTCGCCGGGACGCAGGCCGGTATACTCGATCTTAATATCCACATCCGGCTCGTAGCCGCTCAGCCGGATCAGGTTCCGTGCCATGGTATCGATCTTCACAGGCTCGCCCATGTCCAGCACAAAAATCTCTCCGCCCCGTGCATAGGCGCATGCCTGGAGCACCAGGCTCACCGCCTCGGGAATGGTCATGAAATAGCGGATCACATCGGGATGGGTCACCGTTACCGGGCCGCCCGCCTCGATCTGCTTTTTAAACAGGGGAACCACGCTGCCGTTGCTGCCCAGAACATTTCCGAACCGCACCGCCACAAATTCCGTCCGGGATTCCCGGTTCATCATCTGCACCACCATCTCGCACAGCCGCTTGGACGCGCCCATGATGTTGGTGGGGTTCACAGCCTTGTCCGTGGAGATCAGCACAAACCGCTTCACACCGTACTTACTGGAAACCTGTGCCATATTGTAGGTTCCGAAAACATTGTTCTTAATGGCCTCGTTGGGGCTTTCCTCCATCAGCGGCACATGCTTGTGGGCCGCCGCATGGAACACCAGCTCCGGACGGTAGGTACTCATGACGCTTTCCAGCCGGGCCATATTCCGAACGGAACCGATCAGCACCTCCAGCTTCAGCTCCGGATAGGCTCTGCGCAGCTCCATCTGAATGTCATAAGCATTATTTTCATAAATATCAAAAATAATCAGCTGGGCAGGCTTCAGATGGGCAATCTGGCGGCAAAGCTCGCTGCCGATGGAGCCGCCGCCTCCGGTGACCAGCACCACCTTCCCGGAAATATAGCCCGCCAATTCATCCAGGTTCACCCGCACCGGGTCACGGCCCAGCAGATCCTGAGGGTCCACCTTCCGCAGCTTGCTGACACTGACCTCCCCGTTGAGCATCTGGTAGATGCCGGGAAGCATATGGACCTCGCACCCGGTAGTGGAGCAGATGTCCAGAATCTCTTTCCGGGTGATGGCGGATACGCTGGGGATAGCAAACACGATCTTATCGATCCGGTAGCGCTTCACCGCTTTGGGAATATCCTGCCTGCCGCCCACAATGGGAATGCCGCACAGCCGGCGGTGGATCTTGGCGGCATTGTCGTCAATGACGCAAACCACCTCGTCATGGATAAATTCACTGTTGATATACTCGGTGATCAGGGTCCTGCCGGCCTCTCCGGCGCCGATGACCATAACCCGCTTGATTCCCGACATATGGGCCATGTGGCTGAGCTTCAGCAGGGCCATCCTGGCCATGCGGTAGGAAAACCGGATACCCACCGTACACATAAAGCTGAGCAGGAATCCCACCACCATACTGGAACGGGGAAGGGGCGTTCCGTCAAAACCAAAGATCGACACACCGACCACGGCAAGCACCACATAAGCCCCCGCGATGCGGAATACCTCCGAAGCGCTGACATATACCCAAATGCTGCTGTACAGCTTAAACAGGGCAAACACCAGCACGGTGATGGCGCACCAGGGCAAAATGGCCTGCAGATACCCGTTCAAATGCCGTATGCTGATCTCCGCGAAATGGAAATCTGCCCGGAACCACAGTCCGAGAAAAAAAGATCCCGCGGTTGCGATAACATCCAGAATGATAATGAGTGCCACCTTGGAGGCGGCATTCAGCCTATTTTTCAGTTTCTTCGAGGAGCCCATCGAATAACACATCCCGTTTTTATTGGTCGGTAAAGTGCCCCTTTCCCCACGGAAAAGGGCATACCTACAGCATTCGTCTTATTATATCACATCATGACGGATACAGCAAGGGAAAGTTTTCCCCAGAGCATGAAAACAGCCCCCGCGTCGATAGGGTAGTGTCCGTAAAACAGTTAACTCTCCGAATGATTAACTTCTGCGGAGAGTTTCTTTTGGGATAGCCGCTCATAGCGGCGCAAAGATGCAGGCGCTTGTACGGAACGACGTGACGCAAAAAGGGGCTGTCTCACTAAAGAATAATTGCACAAATAAAAGAACTGTCATTCCGAGCCAGTGCGCACACTGGCGTGGGA
>JAEDNR010000030.1 GCA_016302405.1 Oscillospiraceae bacterium | reverse complement strand
TACTGCACAATCCCTCAGGCCCTCCGGGCCAGCTCCCTTTACACAAGGGAGCCTTAGCGCGTACCGCATCGGCACCGCACACCGCTACTCAAACAGCTCTACAAATTCCATTTTTTCTGTTTGCTGACGAAAGCCGATATACATATTATTTCACGCAAAGCGACACCGAAATTGTCAATTGTCCATTGTCAGCTCCTGGAAAAGGTGCTTCTCCTGCTCCCGGCAGGTGAAGACGATGACCTGCCGGTCGTGCGCCAGGTCTTTCAGCAGCTCCATGGCCGCCCGGAGGCGCGCATCGTCAAAGCGGATAAGCGCATCGTCCAGCACCACCGGCGCGCCGGGGGTCAGGGCCTCCGCCACCGCCAGCCGCAGGGCAAGGTACAGCTGATCCACTGTTCCGTCACTGCGCCAGGAAACGGGCCGGGCCACATCCTCCCGCTCCGCCTCCGCCCCCAGGGAGAAGTCCTCCCCCAGGGTCAGGCGGCAATACCTGCCCCGGGTCAGCAGCCCCAGGTACTCCTGGGCCCGGCGGGTGATCTGGGGGGCAAACCGGCGCTGCAGCTCGGCAGCAGCTTCCGCCAGGGTCTCCTGGGCCAGGGTCAGGGCATCCACAAACTGCTCCAGCCTGCCGATCCGCGTCTTGACCGCCGCCAGCTCCTGTTCCAGCTCTCCCCGGTCGCCCAGAGCTTCCATCCGGCCGTCAAGCTGCCCCAGCCGGGTGCGCAGCCGCTGCTGCTCCGCCTGGGCATCCAGCAGCAGCTTTTCCGTTTCCTCCGGGGTGTATTCCAGCGGGTCCGGGGACGCCGGGCGGGATGCCTGGGAAGCCATGGACCGCAGGGTTTTCCAGTGCTTTTCCAGACGCATGGTCTCCCGTCGGGCGGTGTCGAAGCTGTCCCAGCAGTTACCTACCTGCTGCCAGCCTGCCAGCGCCTTTTCCGGGGTTTCTATGCCGCAGAGGGCCTCCCGCTCCCGGTTCAGATTCTCCAGACGAATATCCAGCTCCGCCCGGTTTGCCCGGTACCGGGCAAGCTCTGCTGCCAATGTCCGGCTCTCGTCCCGGTAGTCTTCCGCCAGGAGCAGCCACTGCTCCGGGTCGGAGGTGGGATACTGCCTGAGAATACTTGCCCGCTCCGAAGCTTTCCGGTGCCGGTCAGACAGGGCAAAGCCAACTAAGCCAAAGCCCAGTATGCAGGCAGCAGCACCAAAAACGGTCCGCCGGAAAACCAGCAGCGCCGCTCCTGTCAGGAGCGCGGCGATCCCCAGCGCCAGGAACACCAGCCAGTTCTTTTTTCCCAGGCTTTCGTACCGGGCCGCATCCTCCCGGGCCTTTGCTTCCGCCCCGTCGGGGCTCAGATCCCGGAAAGGGGCGGGGGCTTCGGCGGGCGGAGGCGGGGGCGGCAGCATCTGCGCTTCCAGCTGGGCCGCGCTCCACTGCTCAGAAAACTGGCTGGTCTTCCGGATCATCTCCCGGGTTTCCTCCCGGGAGGGAAGCCGGGCGCAGGTCCTTTCCAGCTCCTCCGTCCGTTTCACCGCCCGGTCGTATTCCTCCCGGGCCTCCGCCACCTTGGCGGCATCCGCCTCCGCCCCGGCGTAGCGCAGGGCCTGGGCGTGATTCCGAAGAGACTCCTGCCAAGCCGTCACCTCGCCCTGGCGAACACGGAGCTTCTTTGCCTGCTCTTCCAGGCTCGTAAGCTCCGAAAGCCTCTGCTCCAAGTGCTCGCGCTGCTGCTGAGCCTGGGGCAGCAGACCGGAGCGGTTATAGCGGCAGCGGTTTTTCAGCTCCCGCAGGGCGCTGCCCAGCTTATCCGCGTCGCCGCTTTCATCCCCGGTGGTGACAAGGGCGTTGAGCCGCCGCCGCAGAGCTTCATCCTGGGTCACGGGCAGGTCCGAAAACCGGATGAATCCCGCCCGGGCAAAGACACTCCGCTCCACCCCTAACAGACGCTGGCCGCAGTTGACCGCGTCCAGCTCCGGCACCTTCAGGCCCGAGGCCGTCTCATAGGCCCGGAACTGGCCCAGGGGCAAGCGCCCCTTGGTGGAACGCTCAATGGTAATGTCCCGGCCGTTCCAGTTCAGGTCAATGCGCCCCGCCATGGCTGCGCCGGACCAGGGAGCGTACCGGTCCTTGTCCGCAAGGCTTCCCTTGGTGGATTTGGCACGGGTATCCAGGCCGTAGAGCATGGCAATGAGGAAGGCGCACCAGGTGCTTTTCCCCCACTCGTTGGGCTGGCACAGCACGTTGAGCCCCGGCTCCAGGGTCAGTGTCTCGTGTTCCAGCTTGCCGAAGGTGGCGGTCATGGAATAGATTCTCACGGCAGCACCACCTCCCTGCCCTCCAGAATATCCAGGGAAATTTCCCCGGCAAGCCTGGCGGCAAAAGCGCAGTCAGGCTCCTTCGTCAGTTCCAGAAGCTTTCCGAAATAGACCCCCCGGAGGGTGTCTTCTCCGGAAAGGGCCGAAAGGTCCACCGGCGGTCGGGTTCTGTCCATGAGCTCCAGCCGGGAATACCGGCGGAACCGCTCTTTCAGGGCAGCCATGTCCACCTTTCCCCGGCCCGTCAGGGTCACCCGGTAGAAGTTATTTTCTCCGGCGGGGGGCAGGAGTCTTTCCAGGACGGCAGCCGGGTCCTCCCCAATCTCCGCCTGGAAAGCGTAAAAGCAGGGCATGTCCAGCTTTACCGGGCGCAGTGCCGTGTCCTCCCCCAGCGTCACCACCAGCACGCCCTTTTCCCCCGTCTCGTCCCAGCCCCGTCCCATGGGGCAGCCGGGCCAGGCGCACAGGGTATCCCCTGCCCGGAAGCCGTCCGCCCGGTGGATATGGCCCAGGGCCAGGTACCGCAGGCCCGACTGCCTGACCTGTGCGGCGGTCACCGGGCAGTAGGGGGAGGCGGCGGCCCCGGCGTCGCCGTGGAGCACACCCACCTGGTATTTGGGGCCCTCACCGGCGTGGAAATCTTCCAGGAGAGGCGGGCAGTCCATACTCCGGTAGCCCGCGCCCCAGACCCGCACATCCAGCTCCGGCACATCCACGTATTCCAGGCCGCCTAAGAAAATATGCACGTTCTCCGGCCATCGTTCCTCCGTCCAGGGGCTATTGGCGCCAACATAGTCGTGGTTTCCCGGAGAAATGAACACCGGAACCCCGGCGTATTTCAGGGCCTCCCGCAGCTCGGTCAGGCTCTCCCGGGTATAGGGCCCGTCAAACAGGTCCCCGGCAAGAAGCATGAGATCGCACCCCTCCCGGCGGCAGAGCTGGGCAATCTCCCCGGGGATCCGGCGGCTTTGCCGGCGCAGATAGTCCCCGTCCTCCGGGGCAAAGGCGGCAAAGGGGGAATCCAGGTGCCAGTCGGCACTGTGCAGTATTTTCAGTCCCACGTTTCCACCCTCTCGGCTTTCAGGCATTTGCCGGTGGCGGCGTCAATGGTAAACAGCGCCCCCTCCAGCTTGGTTTCTCCCTCCGCCCAGCGGTACCGCTCCGGCAGGTCCCCCCGGAACCGGGCAATGGACAGCTCCGGGCGGATGCCCAGCACCGAATCCCTGGGGCCGGTCATGCCCAGATCGGTGATGTAGCCCGTCCCCTGGGGCAGCACCCGAATATCCGCCGTGGGCACATGGGTGTGGGTGCCCCAGACGGCGGATACCTTCCCGTCCAGCATATAGCCCATGGCCAGCTTCTCCGAGGTGGCCTCCGCGTGGAGCTCCACCAGGATCAGCCGGGTATCCAGCTTTTTAAGAAGCTTTTCTGCCAGCAGGAAGGGATTGTCCGGGCCGTAGTCCATATTGCACCTGCCAATCAGGTCAATGACGCCGATGGGACCGAAGCGGGTCTCATACACCGCCCAGCCCCGGCCGGGGGTCTGGGGGGCATAGTTTGCAGGGCGCAAAATCCGGTCCGTGTCCTCCAGGTAGGGGACGATCTCCCGCTTGCTGAAGCTGTGGTTGCCCAGGGTGATTACATCCGCCCCGGCATCCAGAATGTCCTCCGCCTGCCGGGGGGTCAGGCCCACTACGCTGGCGTTCTCCCCGTTCACCACGGTGAAATCCGCGCCTGTCTTCCGGATAAGCCGCCGAAGGCTTTTCCGGATCCGCTCCATGCCGGGGTTTCCCACCACGTCGCCCACTGCCAATACCCGAAGCTCCATAATACCGCCTCCTGTTATTCCCTGACCGCTTTACCAGCGCAGCAGGGTGCTGTTGTTTAGAACCAAAGTGCTGTAGAGAAACAGCACGTCCGCGCCGGAAATGTCCACATAATCTTGAAGCGAACTGCCGGGCATATAGCGCAGGTCCGCAAGAATCACCCGCCCGTACCCCTCCACCAGCAGCGGCACCAGGCTGCTGCCGAAGGAGTCCCGGAACACCACCAGGGTCTTATCCTCCGGGCCCGCCGGGTTTGTAATTTCCAGCAGGCTCACCGGGCCGGACAGGAACACATCATATTTGTCCCGGCTGTCCAGCTTGGTAAGATCGTAGACCTTTGCGGTCTTTCCCGTTTCATAGTTGTAAACCGTGCAGTTATCCAGCACGGGGCTTGTCATCATAACCAGGCGGTCAGGCTCCATAGGAAGCGCCGCCTGTCCCCGGTACACCCCGTAAAAGGGGGTTTCCAAAGCCTCCGGGGTGAAGCTTTCTTCCCTGGGCACCGCCGAACCCAGAGCCAGAGCCAGCTTTTCCGCGACAGGAAGCAGTGCCTCCTGCCGCCAGTGGGTATCGGTCCTGTAATAGCTGTCTGCCGACAGACAGTCCGTCAGGTCCACATACTCCGCCCAATCCTGTTCTTTCATTTTTGCAAAGAGGGCATCGTAATCCATAGCGGGGTAGCCGCCGGGAGCTGCCAGGTAGTATCCCTTGTCCGGCACCACCGCGAAAACCGCTTTCCCGCCCTGGCCCGCAAAATACCCATCGTAAACCTTTTGGAAAAGGTTTACTGCCCGGTCTGCCGCGCTTTCGTTATAGGGATATTCCAGCTTGGCCGCGTGGCTCTGGGACAGGTAGATTCCATTGTTGTCTCCCTGCCGGAACACACCGTAGCTTGCCGCCGCCTTTACCGTCCGGAAGCTTTCCCGGAAGGGAAACTGGTCCTGGGCCCCGGTCTCGAACTTTGCCATAAAGCTGCCGTCCAGCACACTGCCAAGTGTCAGCCCGGGCTTTTGGGCCAGGGCCCGCCGCTCTGTCAGAGATTCCGCCCGGGCAGGGTACACCCAGGAAAGCACCGCCAGGCACAGCCACACCGCCGCCGCCAGAAAAATACCATACTGTCTTGTTCTTTTCATAGGCTGCTCCTTTTAGAAGCGGAAATAGAGGAAGGGATTAAAGGACCCGTCCACCAGATACGCCGTGCACACCAGCAGCAGAGCAATGAGCGCAATGGGCTCCAGCACCGCAAAGACAGGGCTTTGGGAAACCTTTTCATACAGCCGCCGGGGCCAGGGGGTCGCGCCCACAGCGGAAACCGTCAGCAGCACCAGATTGCTCCGCAGAAAGTACAGGCTTTCCCCGTTTGCCCCCGGAAGCCCCATAAGACCGAACATAGACATGAAATCCGTCCCCGCCTGGGAAAGGCTGTCAGCGTTAAAGAGCACAAAGCTCAGCATTACGACGAATACCACATACACGCTTCCCAGGCCCCCGGGCAGCCTTTTAAGCCCCGGAACCGCCTTTTCCAGCAGCAGCAGTCCCGCAAAGAGCAGGCCCCACAGCACAAAATTCCAGCTTGCCCCATGCCAAAGGCCGGTGAGCATCCACACAACAAGGATATTGCGCACCCATTTTACCCGGTTCACCCGGCTGCCTCCCAGGGGGATATACACATAGTCCCGGAACCAGGTCCCCAGACTCATGTGCCAGCGCCGCCAGAACTCCGTAATACTCCGGGAACAATAGGGGTAATCAAAGTTTTCCGGGAACCGGAAGCCCAGGATCCGCCCCAGGCCGATGGCCATATCCGAGTAGCCGGAGAAGTCAAAGTAAATCTGCAGCGCAAACGCCGCCGCGTACAGCCAGGCAAAGAGCACCGTCTTTTCCGTGGAGGCCCGGTAGCTTTCGGTCAGGGCTCCCAGCTGGTTTGCCAGGAGGATCTTCTTTCCCAGACCCACAAGGAAACGGCGCAGGCCCAGAGCCGCTTCCTCCCGGCTGTGACGGCGGCTGTCCAGGGCCGGGGCAACGTCCACATACCGGACAATGGGCCCCGCGATCAGCTGGGGGAACATGGAAACATAGGCCCCAAAGGCAATGAAGTTCCCCTGGGGCTTTGCGTCTGCCCGGTACACATCGGCGGCGTAGCTGATGCACTGGAAGGTATAGAAGCTGATACCCACCGGCAGAGCCAGCCGCAGCAGGGGGATTTTACTTCCCAGGATCCCGTTCACCGTGGTCACAACAAAGTCGGCGTACTTGAAAATACCCAGCAGCGCCGCCCCCAGCACCACGGAAAGAACCAGGAACGCCCTCTTCCATTCCGGCCACCGACCCATTGCCAGGCCGCACAGATAGAAGAGGGTGATGGTAAGCAGCATCAGCGCCACATATTTTGGCTCGCCCCAGCCGTAAAACAGCAGGCTCGCCAGAAGCAGCACCAGATTCTTCCCCCGGTCCGGCACCAGAAAATACACAATCAGCACCGCGGGGAGGAAATAATACAGAAAGGTCAGGCTGGAAAAGAGCATATCAATCTCCTTTTCCGGGGATACCCCGGTTCCGGACGGATGATGCCATTGACCGGAGGGCGGGCAATTCCCGTCCCCCGGCCTGCGGCTCATATTTTTGTGTTTGTCGGCTTAACGCGGCAGTGCGGCAAATTGGAATTTGTAGAACTGGCGGCGCAACCGCCCTTGCCTCTCCCTTTGGGAGAGGTGCCCCCGTAGGGGGCAGAGAGGGCCCTCTCAGTCACGGCACGGCCGTGACAGCTCCCCCACAGGGGGAGCCAAGGCATTTCTGGGAATTCGATAAATTCCAATTTGTCTGCTTTCCGCGCAAAGCCGAAGCGCATCTGTTTTTATCCCACAACCGTTACGTCGCCGGAAACAGAGGCCTTAAAGGCATCCAGCATGGACTGGGTTGTAACCTGTTCGGAGAAGTTGCTTCCCACCATGAAGAACATGGCGATGTCGCCGCAGTAGGCAGCGGTCTTGGTGTCCGCCTCCACGCAGATCCACTTCCGGGTATCAATACTGTCAAACATGGTCTTGGCGATCTTACCGGCATCCGCGCCCTCCTTCACCCGGACAAGAACCAGGGAGTAGGCCTGGCTGCCCATCATGGGCTCGGAGATCAGGGCCTCGGAAATCTCGGAAACATCGGATAATCCCGCGTTATAGCGCATGGCGTCCGGGTCGTTCAGATCCATTTCCATGGTCATCAGCCGCAGCTCCAAAGCGCTGTGGTTTTCGTAAATTTTGGCAGCCAGCTCCTCCAGCGTGCCGTCAAAGCCGCCGGAAGTCTTCTCCTGGGCAGCGCACCCGGCAAAGCAGCCCAGGGCCAACACAAAAGCAAGGGTTAAAGCAGCAATACGTTTCATAGGTTATCCTCCAAAAATGGTCAAAAGTTCTGTTTGCGTTCTTTCCGGCGTCTGATACAACAATACCCCAAACGGAGCAAAAGTATACCGGCGCAGACACCGAAGATGTCGATCCACACATCGATCAGGCTGGATTCCCGGCCGGGGACAAAGCGCTGAATGGTTTCATCCACGCAGGCCGCCAGCGTTCCCAGCAGGGCAGGCGTCGCGAAGCCCCGAAAGCCCCCCTCCGGAGAAAGCAGCCAGCCCAGCAGCAGTCCCAGGCAGGCAAACTCCGAAAAATGGGCAAGCTTCCGTATCAGGGTGGACCCGATTACAGCAAGGGCGGGCAGGCCCTGACTCAGCAGCGCCAGAAAGCCGTCGCTCAGCTCCATGGAAACACCGCCGGGCAGGGTGGAATTTCCCCAGATGAGCGCCAGGTTCAGCGCGATCAGGACACAGCACAAAGCGTTCCGTTTTTTCATCCCAGGATCCCCATGTGCTCCAGCAGAATCCGAATCCCCAGCAGAATCAGGATCACGCCGCCCGCGATCTGGGCCTTCTTCTCGTACCGGCAGCCGAAAACGCTGCCCACCTTGACCCCCGCCGCGGAGAGAACAAAGGTGACAACGCCAATGAGGCCCACCGCCTGGAAGATATTCACGTCTCCCGCCATGGCCAGGGAGATGCCCACCGCCAGAGCGTCAATGGAAGTTGCCACCGCCATGACAAACATGGTCTTCACCGAGAAGTCGCCCCGGCCCTCGGTAGAACAGCTGTCCCCCTTTTCCAGGGCTTCTTTGAGCATGTTGACGCCGATCAGCACCAGCAGGGCAAAGGCCACCCAGTGGTCAAAGGCTTCGATGGCCTCGGCAAAGAGGGAGCCCAGGAAAAAGCCGATCAGGGGCATCAGGGCCTGAAAGCCGCCAAACCAGAGGCCGCACAGCAGCCCCCCCTTCACAGACGACTTTGTCATACCCAGTCCCTTGCACACGGACACCGCGAAAGCATCCATACTCAGGCCGACAGCCAGAAAAACCAACGCACCGATTCCCATTTGCAGCGTGCCTCCCATTCGGACAAAAACTTATGCGCATACGGCGCACAGTAAAGCGGAAAATGCTGATCAGGTTATTTCCGCAGAGTGGAAAATTGGAATTTATCGGCACGGCCTGAATTGACAATTGACAATTGACAGTTGACAATTATTGTGTCCCTACGGGACGATTTTGAAAGGAATCCTTTTGTTTTCGTTCAAATTCTTTTTATTTTAAATCATACCAAAGGGATTCCTTAATTGTCAATTGTTCATTGTCAATTGTCAATTGAATTTCAATTTATCTCTTTCCTGCGTTAAGCCGATATGCACATAATTAAGGCAACACCGCACAATTCGGCAAGAGCCGGTGGCGTGGGATTTTTCCTCAGCCGAAAGTTTGGAAAACAGAGGAATACTTGGTGTATTTCCTGTTTTCCAAACTGCGCGGATGGGGGAAAAGACCCGCCATCCGGCCGCAGACGATTTGTGCGGTGTTGCCTTAAATAACCCTCACCGGTAAGGGTGAGGATTATTATAACAAATGTTCCGGTTTTCGTCAACGAACAGACTGTAAATAAACCCGGTCATTTATAAAAATGTCTTTAAGATTTGCGAAGAGGAAGCCGTTTTACGCGAAAGCGCCGTATCAACCGCGTCTTCCCGGCAAATCAGCCGATTCCCGCCAGGGCGAGCAGCCACTGGGTAATCAGCACCGCGCAGGAGCTGCTGAGGGCTACGGTAATAAGGCTCCTGCCAAAGTACGCAAGAATCACCGCGACAATCAGCGCCGAAGCGCCGGAGATCACATTTCCCGTACTGGTCAGGATACCGGGAAAGGTCATGGCGCTCAGGCATGCATAGGGAACATAGTGCAGAAATGACTTCAGAAACCGGCTGCGGATGGGCTTGCGGAAGATGGTCATGGGGAGCAGGCGGATGAGGTAGGTGGTAAGAGCCATAACTGCGATATACATGTAAATACTCATGTGTCCTCCTCCACCGGAAAGAGCATTGCGCACACCGAGGCCGCCGCCACGGTGCACACCACGATGGAAATGCCGGGAGACACCCGGTTCAGCCCCGGCACCCAGGCAAAGAGGCTGCTGCACAAAAGGGCCAGCAGCGCGGCAATCAGCACCGGGCGCTCCTGCTTTGCCGGGGGCACCACAATGGCAATGAACATGCCGTAGAGCATGACCCCCAGGGCGGTGCGGATATTCGTGGGCAGTACGGACCCCGCCAGGGCTCCCAGGAGGGTGCCGCCGGTCCAGCCCACAATGGGCAGCGCCCCCAGCCCCAGCAGGTAGGGCGTGGTCAGCGGCTCCTGCCGGGACATGGCCAGGGCAAAGATCTCGTCGGTATTGATAAAGGCTACAAAGAAGCGGGGCAGCAGGCCGATTTTCTCCCCCATCCGCTGGCTGAGAGCCAGGCTCATGAGGGCGTAGCGGCTGTTGATCACCAGTTGGGTCAGCACCATTTCCCACAGCCCCGCCGAGGCCAGAATCAGGGTCAGCCCGGCAAACTGTCCGGCGCTGGTAAGGTTCGTAACGGAAATCAGGGCCGCGTCCAGCGCCCGGATCCCCTGGGATGCCGCCAGAGCGCCAAAGCCGAAGCTGACGGAGAAGTACCCCATTCCAACAGGAAGGCCCCGGCGCAGGCCGAGGCTGTATTCTTTACGGTTCATAGTCTCTCTCACTTGCGGAAATTGGGGCGGCAAAAATGCCGCCCCGTTTTATCGGAACAATCAGACGTTTAATCAGAACATGGGCACAACTGCGCCGGAGTAGGTGTTGTTGATGTAATCTCTGACCGCATCGCTGAGCAGAGCTTTCTTCAGAGCCTCGGTCTTGGCGGTGTTCTCATTGCCGGCCTTGACAACCAGAATGTTGCCAAAGGTGGTGGCGGCCAGGGAATCGGCAGCTTCAACAGCCAGGGCATCGGTACCGGCATTCAGTCCGGCACCCAGGGCGTAGTTACCGTTGATCACGGCCACGGCCACGCTGTCCAGGACGTTGGGAATCTGCGCGGCTTCCAGTTCCACGATCTCCAGGTTCAGGGGATTTTCCACGATGTCCAGCTTGGTAGCGGTGAGGCCAACGCCCTCCTTCAGCTTAATCAGGCCCTGCGCCTCCAGCAGCTGCAGGCCGCGGGCGCGGTTGGTAGCATCGTTGGCAACGGCAACCTTGTCGCCGTCAGCCAGGTCCGCAATGGCGGTCTTGGTTCCGGGGTACAGGCCCAGGGGCTCATAGTGCACGGTGGCAACGCTCACCAGATGGGTTCCGTTTGCTTCATTGAACTCATCCAGATAGGGGGTGTGCTGGAAGTAGTTGGCATCAATTTCGCCGTCTTCCACCACGTTGTTGGGAACCACGTAGTCGTTGTACACGGTGATCTTCAGTTCCCAGCCATCCTTGGCCAGGACATCCTTCGCCACTTCCAGGATCTCGGCGTGGGGGTTGGGGGTAGCGGCAATGGTAATCACCTTGTCGTCAGCTTTCTTGCCGCACCCGGCCAGCAGGCCGATGCACAGCACCAGGGTCAGAACGATGGCAATGGTCTTTTTCATAATGTTACGCTCCTTTTCTCAATAAAATGGTTAGCTTCTATTCTTCAGCCGCTTGTCGCAAGATGCAGCGATCTTGGTTCCAGCAGACTGGAAAATCTGTACCAGCAGGATCAGTCCGATGACTGCCGCCCACATAACGATGAACTGGAAATTGTAGTAACCGTACTGGATAGCCATCTTGCCCAGGCCGCCGCCGCCAAGAGCCGCGGACATGGCCCCGTAGCCAAGAATGGTTCCGAAGGTGATGGTGGCCCCGGAAATCAGGCTGGGGGTAGCTTCGGGGAGCATCACCTTGGTCACAATCTGCCAGGTGGAAGCGCCCATGGACTGGGCCGCCTCAATGACACCCTGATTCACTTCCCTGAGAGAGCTTTCCACCATCCGGGCCACCAGGGGAAAGGCCGCAATGACCATAGGGGGAATGGTGGCGATGGTGCCCACCTTGGTGCCAACTAAGATTTTACTCAAGGGCAGAACAATAATCATCAGAATCAGGAAAGGCACGCTGCGAAGAATATTGATGACCCAGTTGATGATCTTCATAAACCAGCCGGGCAGGGGATGGATTCCTTCCTTTTCGCCGGTCACCAGCAGTACACCCGCCGGAAGGCCGATGACATAGGCGAAAACCACTTCCAGCGCCAGGGCGTACAGCGTTTCCCACACCGCGAAGCCGTATTCGCTGGCAATGATCTCCAGCTGCTGGGCAACCTTTACGGGATCCGAAAACAAATCAAACATCCTTATGTACCTCCTCCGCCGAGATGCCCGCGTGGCTGTTCAGGAAATCCAGCACCGCTTTTTTTCCTTCTTCTTCCTCCGGCAGGGAGATCAGCATGGTGCCGAAGGCCTTGCCGTCCACATTCCGGGTGTCCGCGCCCAGAATGCTCACGAGAATTCCCTTTTCCTTGACCAGGGAGGCAATCACCGGTTCCTCCGTCATGGTGCCGTTAAAGGCGATCCGGGCCACAGGGGTGTCCCAATCCACAACGGGCAGGGCCACGTCCGGACTGACCAGCCGCCGTCCTGCCTTGGACTGGGGGTTGGAAAATACACGCTCCACCGCCCCCACTTCCGCCACCACGCCGGAATCCAGAATGGCGACCCGGTGGCAGATCTGCTCGATGACGGACATCTGGTGGGTGATGATGATGACGGTGATGCCCCGCTCCCGGTTGATCTTCTGCAGGAGCTTCAAAATGGAGTCCGTGGTCTTGGGGTCCAGGGCGGAGGTTGCCTCGTCGCACAGCAGCACCTCCGGATCCGACGCCAGCGCCCGGGCGATGGCGATGCGCTGCTTCTGACCGCCGGACAGCTGAACGGGGTAGCTCCCGGCCTTATCCGGCAGGCCCACGGTTTCGAGAAGCTCCATGGCCCGTTTCCGCGCGTCCTTCTTGGAAACCCCCTCAAGCTCCAGGGGGAAGCAGATATTGTCCAGGGAAGTCCGCTGATCCAGGAGGTTGAAGCTCTGGAAGATCATGGAGATCTTCCGCCGCCGCTGCCGCAGCTCCTTACCCGTAAGCTTCGTCAGGTCCTCCCCGTGGAAAAGCACCTTTCCCGCGTCCGGCCGCTCCAGCAGATTTACGCAGCGCACCAGGGTGCTCTTGCCCGCGCCGGAAAGGCCGATAATGCCGAAGATTTCCCCGGGGTTTACCGCCAGGGATACATTCTGCAGCGCCGCCACCTGATTGTCCCCGGACCCGAAAGTCTTGGAAAGGCCCTGCAGTTCAATAATCGGTTCCATTTTTCATCCTCCTAAGTTTCCCGGCTGGCAGTCCCGCCGGAACCGGCCCCAGGGGCCCTTTCTTTTTCCAACAAAAAATCCGTCCATGTGCATACGCACAAGGACGGACAGAATCCGTGTTACCACCTTGCTTCGCCCCAGCCTCACGACGGGAGCCTCCGGGAGTACCAGCATACTCCTGCGCTTTAACGGGCGCACCCGTCGCAGGCTAAAAAATCACCTGCGCGGCTCCAGGACCATGTTCGGCGCGCCTATCCGTACCCCTTTCCACCGACCGGGGCTCTCTGAACGGCATCCGCGGGCTTACTCTTCCCTTCACAGCCTTGCTCTATGAATGTTGGAGCTATCTTACTGCTTTTTTTTTCGTTTGTCAAGGGCTTTTTTGAAAAAAGTTCGCCGGGCACGGTGGAATGTGCGTCCGGCAAAGACGGATTCGGGCTGCCGGCTAAAGCAGCTGGCAGGAAAATGGGAATTTGGCGGCGAGTCGCCGCTGACAAGTCGTGACAAACGTGGTCTGTTTTCGTTCCCTGCCTGACCCGCTCGGTATCGTTCTGTGGTCCGGCAAATTGGGAATTTGTAGAGGTGAGCGTGCGCCTCGAACAACACTGTCATTCCGAACCAGTTCGCAAACTGGTGTGGGAATCTCCATCGAATTCCAGGCAGCCCATCGTCATACAGGCGTTCTTACCTGCCATTTCCCGAAATTCATCCATGAGAAATGGTGCTTCTATCCGGGAGATTGCCACACCAGTGACATCGGTCACTGGTTCGCAATGACCGGGAATTCGATACCGCACCCGTCGGTCCGCCAAATTCCAATTTATCTCTTTCTGCGAAAAATTGATAGCCCGAAAACGAGTTAATCATCGATTCCCTGAATGTCCAGCAGCTCCAGGACCTGCTGGCCCCGGTTTGTCAGGCTGATGCTTCCACGGATGGGGTAGGCTTCATACCCGGCAGGATACCGCTTCATGGGAATATCGTAGTCCAGGGATACAAGGCCCTTTCGTTCCAGGGCTAAAAGCAGGGCGGCAAAAGCTTCCCGGTTTTCCTCCCCCGCTTCCAAGTACACGGGCGTTTCCTCCGATGCCTTTCGGGCCACCGGAAGAAAGGGGATCTGGGCTAGCTCCAAGAGAAAGTCCCGCTCCCCGGCTGTCAGGGTCAGCGTGCCGCCGCAGCCGGAACAGCCGCCCCCGGAAGCGCAGCCGGAGCAGCCGGAACAGTGTTCACATCCGGACATTTTCATTTCTCCTTTCTCCGGGATCTTCACACGCGCCCTTTCAGGCGGCTTCGCAGAAGATCCACCGCGTAGTACATGGTCTCGTAGCGGATATACATGAGGGCGTTTTCGTCCCAATAGTACCGCAGGGCGGCGGGGAAATCCTCGTCCGCCCGCCACAGGGCCACGGCGATTTTCAGCCCGTCAAACAGCTCGATGGCAAAGCCCATGTCCCCCATGGGCACAGCCGTACCTCCCAGGCTCCGGCAGGCCAGTTCAAACCGGTCCATATTTTTGGCAAACCGCTCCGCAGCCGCGTCCCTGGGCTGCTCCAATAGATTTCTGTGGATCTGATTTCCAAAGGCCTGCATACTCTTCCAGTTTCCCGTGAGGAACCGATCCTCCCGGCTGTCGCACAGAAGATCCAGCAGGGTCATCACCTCGCCGTGCGTATTGGCATCCACCCAGGTATCTCCCGCCTGCCGGGACAGGTCTCCGGTGGCGCGGCTGAGCCGGTAGGTATCCGACAGCATCACGGGATACAGATAGTTTTCATCCGCCCGAAGGCGGAACTTCCGGATCAGGGCCTCCTGATCGTAGGTTAAAAAGCTTTCCTTTGCCTTTTCCGCCTGCATGGCATAGTTGTCTCTGCGCTCCATAGGATTTCCCCCTTTGGGCGGATTATAGCACATTTTATAAGAAATTGGAACGGCTTTTTTAAGTTGACAGTGGGACAAATTGGAATTTGGCGGCAGGGCCGACAGCCAAGTCGTGACGAACGTGGTCTGTTTTCGTTCCCAACCTTTTAATTTAGGTATGATTGCCACCGGCAATCATTAGGATTTTGATTCACTGCGTGCTGCACCACCCGCTCGGTATCGTTCTGCGGTTTGACAAATTGGGAATTTGTCGGGCCGTTAGAACGTGTCATTGCGAACCAGCGCGCACGCTGGTGTGGCAATCTCCATCGAATTTCGGGTAACCTATCGTCATACAGACCGTTCTTTTGCACCGTTTTCTGGAATTCATCCATGAGAAGTAGTACGTTTATCCGGGGGATTGCCACGCCAGTCTGAGGACTGGCTCGCAATGACCGGGAATTCGATGGTCCGCGCAAATTCCAATTTATCCGTTTGCTGCGTAAATCCAATATGTGTTTTTTAATGATCCGCTGGGACACCTTAACTGTCCGCTGTCAACTCCCCACGCCTTTCTCAATAAAAATTTAATCTTTCTGTCAGAGACTTTTCCCCGGACCGTGTTTACTTTCCGGGGCGTTTATGGTAAAATACCCATAATCCCATTTTATTGCTTTCCCAAAAGCAGATTTTTCCAAGTGAGTTGATTGATTTTGCGTTTTGACAATACTCAGCTTCTCATTGATCTGGATGCCATCGAGGCCAATCTGGATGCCGTCCGGCAAAAGACCGGGAAGCTGGTCATGGCAGTTATTAAGGCCGATGCCTACGGCCACGGCGCGGTGCAGGTGGCCCGCCGCCTGGAAAAGAAATGCGCCTTTTTCGGTGTCAGCTCCATTCTGGAAGCCCAGGAGCTGCGCCAGGCCGGAATCTCCATTCCCATCCTTATTCTGGGCCATACCCCTGTGGAGGCTTTCCCCATTGCCGTCACCCAGGGTATCCGCCCCACGATTTTTCACTATGAGGACGCCGCCGCCCTGTCCCGGGCCGCGGTAAAGGCCGGGGTCACCGCCCCCTTCCACTTCGCCGTGGACACCGGCATGAGCCGGATCGGCTTCCAGGCAACGGCGGAGGAGGCGGAAACTTGCGTGAAGATCGCCGCCCTGCCCGGCCTGAAGGCCGAGGGCCTGTTCAGTCATTTTGCCACCGCCGACTGCGCCGACCTGACCCGGGCCCGGGCCCAGGCCGACCTCTTTGCCCGGTTTGACGCGCTTTTAAAGGAGCGGGGCGTAAACATCCCCATCCGCCACCTGGATAACTCCGCGGGGCTCATGAACTTCTGCTCCCCCTATGAGATGGTCCGCTCCGGCATCGTCACCTACGGCATGTACCCCAGCGCCGAAGTAGACCAAAGTCTGCTGGCCCTGACCCCCGCCCTCTCCTGGGTCAGCCGGATCACCCACATCAAGCTCCTGCCCCCGGGGCGGGAGATCAGCTACGGCGGCACCTGCACCACCACCGCCCCCACTATGGTCGCGACCATCCCCGTGGGCTACGCCGACGGCTACCGCAGAAGCCTGTCAGGGAAATTCCACGTGCTCATCCGGGGCCGGCGTGCGCCCATTCTGGGCCGGGTGTGCATGGATCAGCTGATGGTGGATGTCACCGGTATTCCCGACGCCGCCCTGGGTGACCGGGTGGTACTCATCGGCACCAGCGGAAGTGAATCCATCACCGTGGAGCAGATCGCCCAGGCGGCGGACAGCTTCAACTACGAATTCGTCTGCGGCATCAGCCGCCGTGTTCCCCGGGTGTACCGCAGCGGCGGACAGAATGTGTCCACCGTCCGGTATCTGCTGGACGATCCCAGCCATTGCTGACCCGGTTAGCCGCAATATGCGGACCAATTCCCACCAAAAGGAGGTTTTTCCATGTCCGGAAAATTTGAGGCCCCCAGGGGCGGGGCCAGACGGAATCCCCAGTCCGGCAGCCGGCAGTCCCGGCAGCCCCAACAGTCCCAACCCCGGCGCTCCGGGAATCAGCCCCCCAGGGGCGGCTCCTACACCCAGCGCCGGAAATCCAATCCCCTGCTTCCGATTCTTCTGATTCTTCTCATTCTTCTGCTGCTGGCAGGCCTGGGCTTTGCCGCCTGGAAGATCCTGGGCAGCCGGGATGACACACTGTCCGATCCCGTCCAAACCGGGGGCGATACCCTGGCCACCCAGGACACAACGCCCACAACACAGGCAACACAACCCCCAACGGAAACCACCATGCCCGAGCCGGAGCATGTGGTTGCTACCGCCACCATCTCCGCCACGGGAGACATGCTGATGCACAAGCCCATCATCACCGCGGCCCAGACCAGCGACGGCTATAATTTTGACTTCATTTTCAAGTATCTGAAGCCCTACTCCCAGAAAACCGACTACGCTGTGGCGAACCTGGAAACCACCCTGGCCGGTTCTTCCAAGCCCTACCAGGGCTATCCCTATTTCAACTGCCCGGACGAGATTGTTACCGCCGCCAAGGACGCGGGCTTTGACATGTTCCTCACCGCCAACAACCACAGCTTTGATACCGGCAAGGACGGGTATCTGCGTACGCTTGAGGTGGTTCAGGACGCCGGCATGGACACCCTGGGCACCATGGCTTCGGCGGAGGATCCCAAGTACGCCATCAAGGACATCAACGGCATCCGGATCGGTATATTCTGCTACACCTACGAGACCTCCGACGGCACCGGAAGCGTCCCCTACCTCAACGGTCTGCCAATGAACGGCCTGGGTTATGAGAACCTCAACTGCTATCTGCCCAGCGATCCCAGCCGGATGTACGCCGAGGTGGAGCAGTACCTGGGCGAAATGAAGGAAGCCGGGGTGGAGGCCACCATCATGTTCATCCACTGGGGCCCCCAGGAATACGCCCTGACCCAGCCTGCCGCCCATGTGGCCATTGCCCAGAAGCTGTGCGACCTGGGCATCGATGTGATCATCGGCGGCCACCCCCATGTGGTGCAGCCTATGGACCTGCTCACCAGCACCGTGGATCCGGAGCACAAAACCGTGTGCCTGTACTCCATGGGCAACGCGGTTTCCAACCAGCGGCTGGGGAACCTGTCCTCCGTCTCCACCGCCCACACCGAGGACGGTGTGTGGATCAGCGTCACCTTCTCCAAGTACTCTGACGGCACCGTATACCTGGACAGCGTGGACCTCATGCCCACCTGGGTGTACCTCAACCGGGAGTATGTGATCCTGCCCCTGGACTACGAACAGGTGGATGAGTGGGGCAGCCTCTACGATATTAACGAGAGCACCGTGAACGCCGCCAAGGCCTCCTACAACCGGACCATGGCTCTGGTGGGCGACGGTCTGACGAAATGTCAGTATTACCTGGCAGAAGAAAGGGATGCCCGGGAGGCAGCCTATCTTGCCGCCGTTCAGCCCGGCGCTGACCAGCTTCCCGACGCCGCTTGAATTTCCTCTACCCTGTCCCGCAGGGGCAGCCCCAGCGGCCGCTCCTGCGGATTTATTTACGGGAACATAATTTCGGTAAAGGATCGTTTAATTGACAATTGACAATGGAAAATTGACAATTAAGGAATCCCTTCGGGATGATTTTAATAAATAATCCGGGCAAAAGCGTCTAAATTATTTCAAAAATGTCCCGTAGGGACACAATAATTGTCAACTGTCAATTGTCAATTCGGCGAAGCCGCTAAACGATCATTTACCATAAGAAAGCCATTGCTGAATCACAGACAGAAAAGGAGCATGTCCATGCGCGGAAAATTTGAAGCCCCCAAAAAGCGGGGGAACGGAAAGATCCTCTGGGTCCTGCTGGTCCTGGTGCTGATCCTGGCACTTGCCTTCGCGGCATGGAAGCTGCTGCCGGGGCTTCTTTCAGGGCCTGATCCAACCCAGCCCTCCGTTCCCACCCCTGTCACCACGGAAGCGCCAACCGAGACCACCGAGCCGCCTACGGAAACCACTCTCCCCGAGCCGGAGCATGTGGTAGCCACCGCTTCCATCAGCGCCCAGGGAGACCTGCTGATGCACGGCCCGATCTTCGACTCTCTCTCCGCCGCGAAGCAGGCGGACGGCACCTATGACTTTTCCTCCGTGTTCCGCTACATAGGCGATTATATGCAGGCGGCGGACTTTTCCGTTGCCAATCTGGAAACCACCCTCCGGGGAAGCGATATGGCCTACAGCGGCTGGCCCAATTTTAACTGCCCCGACAACATCGTGGAAAGCGCCAAAAACGCCGGACTGGATGCCCTGCTCACCGCCAACAACCACAGCTACGACACCCTGATGCCAGGCTTTCTGCGGACCGTGGAGACTGTCCGGGCGGCAGGGCTCCCGGCTCTGGGCACCCGGCTGACGGAGGAGGAGCCCCGGTATATTGTGGAGGACATAAACGGTATTCAGGTGGGCATGGTGTGCTACACCTACACCACCAGCATGTCCGGCGAGAAACCCCGCCTTAACGGCAACACCCCCGTAGAAAATCCCGCTCTTGTGAACTATTTCAGCTATCAGAACCTGGACGCTTTCTATTCTGAGCTGGGACAGATCAAGGAGCAGATGGATAACGATGGGGCGGAGGCCACGATTTTCTTTGTCCACTGGGGCACGGAATACGAGCTGACAGAAAATTCCTATCAGCGTACCATTGCCCAGGCGGTATGCGACATGGGCTTCGATGCCATCATCGGCTCCCACCCCCATGTGGTGCAGCCTGCCGCCCTGATCACAGGCTCCCAGGATCCCTCCCACCTGACCGCCTGTATCTACTCCATGGGCAACGCGGTTTCCAACCAGCGGCGGGAGAAGATGAACCTGAATACCGGGCACACCGAGGATGGCGCAATGTTTACCGTCGCCTTTGAAAAATACTCCGACGGCACAGTGTACCTGGCGGGAGCGGAGCTGCTTCCCACCTGGGTGAACATGCACACCGGGGACGCAGGGGTGGAATACAACATTCTGCCCCTGGACGACAGCACCCGGGAGGAATGGCAGACCATGTACCAGCTGACAGACCGGGAATATGAGCGGGCTTTGGGCTCCTATGACCGGACCGCCGCCATCACCGGCGCCGGAATGGCGGAAATTCAGCAGGCCTTGTTGGGTGCGAAAACCGCCCGGGATGAAGCGTATCTCGCGGCAGTGGGCCGCTGACCAGAAAAGAACAACGGGGCTGTCTCACTAAGGAAAGGTTTCGTCAAATAGCACAAAGAAAAAGAAAGCT
>JAEDNR010000029.1 GCA_016302405.1 Oscillospiraceae bacterium | reverse complement strand
AAGTGGCTAATAACTCGGATAGGCACAGAATGAACGCTATTTATTCAGAGCTTCCTTAGCTTGTGGGAGAGTCCTTCAGATTCCATCCGCATCCCGTGGGGATGCGGATGGAATCTGAATTGGTTCGATGTACCGGAAGTGTTGGTACGGGCGCATTTTCCGAAAAATCCTGTATCACCTCTCGCGTTTTTTGAAGAATATCGTTTTTTGCGCTCTTCTTTTTCCTTTCCTCAAAAAAGTTGCTCCCGGAGAAAAGAGACGGCTGCCCTTCTCGGTAAAACATTGATTATCGGACTGCAGCATGGTATAATGCAAGCAAATGCCACTAAGGAACAGAGAAGATCGTACATTGCAGAAAAGAAATTGGGGAGGACGCGTAATGACCAGATTTTTTGTTGAACGGGAAGTCTTTTTATCCGATACGCCTGTTCTCACCGGTGAAAACGGGAAGCACGCTGCCGTGCTTCGTCTGAAAGCCGGGGAGCAGGTGATCCTCTGCGACGGAGCAGGGGCGGAGCGTCTGTGCAGGATTCTTTCTTCTTCATCCTCCGAAACAGTTTTGGAGGCGGGGGATATACATGCTTCTGTAACAGAGCCCCGTATCAAGGTCAGCGTCTATATGGCCTATCCCAAGGCGGACAAGCTGGAGCATGTGATCCAGAAAGCCACGGAGCTGGGTGCGGCGGAGATCGTCGCCTTTCCCTCAGCCCGTTGTGTATCCCGCCCAGAGGAAAAAAGCCTGGAAAAGAAGCGGGAACGCTGGCAGCGGATTGCCCAGTCTGCCGCGGAACAGTCCGGCCGTGGACGGATTCCGGATGTGATTCTTCTGGGAAGCTGGCGGGAGGCTTTGTACCGGGCGAAGGAGGCGGAACTTGGGATTCTTTTTTATGAAAACGAGCGTGCGCTTACCCTTTCTCAGGCCCTGAACGCCGGTACTTACCGCAGCATCAGCCTCCTTTCCGGCCCGGAGGGGGGACTGGAAGAACGGGAAGTGGAGGATGCCCGCAGCGCCGGTCTGACGGTCTGTACCCTGGGCAAACGGATCCTGCGCTGTGAGACCGCGCCTCTGTGCGCCCTGTCCGCCGTTATGTACGCGGCGGGGGAATTCTGATAATTAGGCCCTTGCGCAATGGGTCAAACTATGGTAAAATGTTTCAAATATCAAAAAAAGGATGCGTGAATGATATGAGCGAAGAAATTCGTGAGCAACCGAAGAAACGGATGCTCTCCGGTATTAAGCCATCCGGTGATCTGACCCTGGGCAGCTATCTGGGTGCCATTCGGAACTGGGGTGCCCGGTCCGAGGAATTTGACTGCTTTTACTTTATGGCGGACCTTCACGCCATCACGGTGCGGCAGAATCCTGCCGATCTGCGCCGCCGCACCCTGGAGCAGCTTGCCCAGTATATTGCCTGCGGTCTGGATCCGCAGAAAAATACTCTGTTTATTCAGAGCCAGGTGCCTCAGCACGCAGAGCTTGGCTGGGTGCTCAACTGCTATGCCATGTTCGGCGAGCTTAGCCGTATGACCCAGTTCAAGGACAAGTCCGCGAAGAATGCGGATAACATTAACGGCGGCTTGTTTACCTATCCCAGCCTGATGGCGGCGGACATTCTTCTGTACCAGCCGGACTATGTCCCGGTGGGTGAGGACCAAAAGCAGCATGTGGAGCTGTGCCATACCATCGCCCGCCGATTCAACGGCATTTACGGGGATGTGTTCAAGCTGCCGGAGCCCTATGTTCCCAAGGTGGGCGCCCGGATCATGAGCCTGACGAATCCCACAGCCAAGATGTCCAAGTCGGAAAATGAGGATACCGGACGGGTTCTGCTGATGGATACGCCGGAAACCATTATGCGGCAGTTTAAGCGAGCCATCACTGACTCTGACACGGAAAACTGTGTCCATTACGACAAGGAAAAGAAACCCGGTGTGGCCAACCTGATGACCATTTATTCTGCCTGCACTGGCAAGAGCTTTGATGAGATTGAGCGGGAATTTGCCGGCTGCGGCTACGGAAAATTCAAGCCCGCCGTTGGGGAAGCGGTTGTGGAGACCCTCCGTCCTATCCGGGAGGAATCTCTGCGCATCATGAAGGATAAGGCTTATCTGGAAAGCGTCTATAAAGAGGGTGCCCAGCGGGCCTCCTATGTCGCGGAAAAGACGCTGCGGAAGGTTTACAAGAAAGTCGGATTTGTTGGAAGATGACAAATCCATCTGCCCAAATATAGAAAGGACGGCGTGACCTCGGTCACGCCGTTTTGCTGTAAAGAGGGGAGGGAGGTTATAAACGAATATCCACAATATCTCCGTCCGCGCCCTGAACTTCAACCAGCTTCCAGTCTTTGTGCCTTTTCCGAAAGCGGTTCAGTTCCTTAACAAAGACGCGCGCCTGCTCCCGGGTAATGTGGATTCCCTGTTCTTCCAGATACTTTGGCAGGAAGCTTGCGGTCAAGGAATTCAAAACCAGGCCGGAGGGGAGCATCAGACGGATCGTATGCCCTTCATGTTCTTTTACCAGGATTCTCACGTTTCTTACTCCACAAAGATTCTCACGGTATCTCCGTCGGCGGATTCCACTTCGACGAGATTTCCGATAGCGCCCTGACGCACAAGCTCCATGATCTGATTCAGGTCAATGTTTTTCAAGGCTTCCTTTCCGGAAATCTGGGGCATTTCCGTGCCCATATCCAGAGCGATCTGAACCAGTGCCATCGGAAGATTGATACGGACCTTATCCCCGTCTGAAGAGTCAACGATGATCCGAAGCAGCATATCCTTTATGTCCTTACGCTCCTCCGGCGGCAGAACCCTGACTTCCTGCAGCTCCTGCTTGCCGGACAAAAGCTCGTCCGTGGTCACCCCAAGAATCTGGGCCAGCTTCGGCAGCAGGCCAATATCGGGGCAGGTCTGGTCATTTTCCCATTTGCTGACCGCCTGGGGGCTGACATCCAGCAGCTGAGCAATATCATCCTGCCTGAGATCTTTCTGTTTCCGAAGTGCCGCGATCCGTTTACCCAATGTTGATTCCATAGTTATTATCTCCTTTCGTTTGGCAGCTTTAGTATACCAGGGAAAGCTTCCAAAAGGAATGGATCAAAGGTTGATTGCCGCCGTATTTACACAACCAGATGGGGAATAATCACTCAACCAACAGTTGGCTTTTCGTAACTATTCAGTTGCCCGTGTCATTGCGATAAAGTAGCGCACACTGGTGTGGCAATCTCCCGGTTTTTGGATATTTTTCGAACTTTTTGTGGAAGGAAATTGTGGCTGCTGAATAGCTACGATTTTTCTTTATTTCCGCACAGCGGTGTAAAGCGCATCCGAAAGGCACCGCATTTCTTCTGCGTCAGGCTTTGTTACCTGCCGGTCGTAAGTAAGAAGACCGTTGATTTCTTCCTCCACATCGGACACCTGGGTGTAGATGGCGGCGCAGAGCCCTTTCGGGATGGCGGGGAGAATGTGTTTGCGGTAGAGGGTGAGAAGCTTTTTGCGGTAGTCTTCGGAATCCTTACTGCTTTGGTAGCCGTAGGACTTGTCAGGATTATACAGGTGCCCGTCCACGGCCAGGCAGATACCGCCGAATTCGGTAAGCACCAGGGGCTTATCCGTCCTTTTCAGGTGGTGCCACTGCCCAAAATAGATGTGGCGGCTGAATACGTCGCTTTCCCCGCCCCGGAACCAGCCGGAGCAAGAGCAGACAAAGCGGCTGTCATCCAGGGCTTTCAGGGTATGATAGGCAGCGGTAGCGTCAAACTGTCCCCAGCCCTCATTAAAGATGGTCCACATGGCAATGCAGGGATGGTTTTTGAGCTGGAGAACCTGGGCTTTCATGTTGTCCAGAAACATCTGCCGGGACCGTTTGTCCGGGTGGGCGCGGCGGTCGTTTTTTCGCTGGAAGCCCAGGGTGGGCAGTATGGTGTCTTTCAGATAACTGTAATCCCCGTTACTTACCATGTCCTGGAATACGAACATGCCCAGCTTATCACATTGGTAGTAGAATTCTTCCGGTTCGACCTTGATGTGCTTGCGCAGGGTATTGAAACCCATGCGCTTCATGGCCAGAATTTCTTGACGGTAGCAGTCGGGGGACGGCGGCGTGTAGATTCCATCCGGCCAATATCCCTGATCCAGAAGACCGTGGAAGAACCGGGGCTTTCCATTCACGCACAGCCGGGGAATGCCGTCCACATTCCGAATATCCCAAGAGCGCAGGGCAAAATAGCCGGAAACCCGGTCCGCTCCCGTGGTGATCTCAAACTCATACAGATAAGGATCCTCCGGGCTCCACAGCCGGGGCGTTTCCGGACGAAAAACAGCCCTGCCGCCGGTCAGAGGAAGCGTGACATTCCCCTCCGGTGCCATAACCGTAACAGTGCCGGAAAGGGAAGCGTCCCCGGTATCCAGTACAGCCTCTGTCATATCCGCCCGAATATCCAGGCTTTGTATGTAGGTTTCCGGCACCCATTCCAGCCAAACGCTCTGCCAGATGCCGGAAACCGGGGTATACCACATACCGCCTGGGGTCAGGGACTGCTTGCCCCGGGGGAAAGCGGTGTCAGTTAAATCGTCACGGACACGCAGGAGAATCTCATTTTCCTCCCGAACAGCCCGGGTAATATCCATGGTGAAAGCGGTATACCCGCCGGTATGGGACCCGATTTCTACGCCATTTATATAACAGGTCAGCGCCTGATCCGCGGCTCCCACATGCAGCAGGATTCTGTGTCCTGCAGCAGCTTCCGGCAGCCGGACATACCTGCGGTAAAACAGGAAGCTTCCCTCCGGAAAGTGGTTATGGATGCCGGACAGGGCACTCTCCGGGCAGTAGGGGACAAGGATCGTCCGGTCGAACGCTTCCGGCTTTTTTTCGTCTGCCTGGACAGCGAAATCCCATTTCCCGTTCAGGTCCATCCAGGTTTCCCTGCGAAGCTGGGGACGGGGATGGACGGTATCTGTTTTGCACGAAACCCTTGCTTCCATGATGGCCTCCTTAATTGTTCAGCATTTCCAGATAGGGGAGGGCGTCAAATCCGCTCTTTCGATAGGCACTGACCGCCCGGGTATTCTCCGCCTCCACTTCCAGCCGCAGGACCGCCTGGGGATAGGCTTCCCTTACAAAGGAGAGGAATTTCGGCGCGAACCCCTTGCCACGGGCCTCAGGCTTCAGGTAAATATCCTCGATCCAGACGCAGGACTTGCCGAATTCCGTGGAGAAGCTGTGAGCCAGCATGGCATAGCCGAGGATGATACTGCCGTCTTCCAGAATGAAGCCCTCCAGGAACGGGCTGTCGCTGATACACTCTGCAAAGTCCCGGCGGAAGATTGCCTCCGAGCCGTTGGTAAAAACAGCCGGAGAACTGTAAAACGGGCGCATCATAGCGAGGACCTCATTTTCATCGGACGGCTTCATTTTTCTGATTTCCATTTTGTCGACCTCATTTTATATGATAGTTCATTATAACCGATTCTGCGGAATATGTCCATCCTCTGGGAAAAAATCGGAGAAAAACGTCCCATTGGCAGTCCATGTATGTTTTTCCATGGGAGGCACATACTATTGCGGGTGATAAATATGAAAAACAGCAAGCAGATTCTTTCCTCCCTTCTGAAAACCACGCAGATGGGACAGATTGGCATTCGCAGTGTGCTCGATACCAGCATGCGCCCCAGCCTGCGCAAGGCTCTGGAATCCCAGCTTCAGGAGTATGACAGCATTGAGTCGGAGGCCCATGCCATTGCGACCCAGCGGGGCTGGGAGCTTCCGGAGCTGGACCCCGCTGTCCGGGCCATGTCCAATATGATGACCCGAATGAAGCTGGCGGGGCAGAATGCGGATTCCAAAATTGCGGACATGATGATCCAGGGCAATACCAGGGGCATGGTCAAGGGGCTGAAGGACATCCATCAATTCGCGCAGCAGGATGAGCAGGTTTGCGCCCTGTCCCAGAAGCTGCTGGATACCGAGACCGCTAACATCCGTCAGATGCAGGGGTACCTGTAAGTTTTCAAAAAACCCTCAGTCCTTTCTGACGTGTCCGGGCACAAGGCGCATCCCTCCCGCATAGGATATAGGCGAAAGCGAAAGGAGGGATGCGCTTGCCATCCATTGGATACATACAGGTACGCGCCTACACCAGTTACGCGCGGCTTCCGCTCAAGGATGTCGCCGTGACAGTCACTTCCCCGGACGGCACCGCGATTGCTATGCGTCTGACGGACCGCAGCGGGATGATTGCGCCCATTGAAGTCCCTGTGCCGGACAAGAATGAGAGCCAGCAGCCGGAACCGGGAGAGAAGCCTTTCACCAATGTAAATCTCTATGCCCGCCTTATGGGCTTTGAGCGGATAGACGCGGAGGATCTACAGGTATTTGCCGATACCGTTACGGTACAGGACCTGGAAATGATCCCGCTATCGGAGCTGCCGAATCAGTTTGACCAGTCCGTCCAGTACCGGACGCCGCCGCAAAATCTCTAGGAGGTGATTGTTTGCCCCCTGTCAGTCCCATACCCTACATCCCCCAGCGGATCACGGTTCACCTGGGCCCGCCGGATTCCTCCGCGGCCAATGTGACCGTAACGTTTGTGGACTATGTTAAAAACGTAGCGTCCAGTGAGATCTATCCTACCTGGGAGGAAAGCGCACTTCGGGCCAACATACTGGCCATTATCTCTTTTGCCCTGAACCGGGTTTATACCGAGTTCTACCGCAGCCGGGGTTATGATTTTGACATCACCAGCTCTACTGCCTACGATCAGTTTTTTGTCAACGGCAGAAGCTTCTTTAATAATGTCGCCCAGTTGGTGGATGAACTGTTCAACGATTACATCCGCCGCCAGGGGGTCGTGGAGCCCCTGGCAGCTAAATTCTGCAACGGAACCACGGTGACCTGTGAGGGTCTCAGCCAGTGGGGCAGCCAGAATCTGGCTCAGCAGGGCTACAGCTCTGTCCAGATCCTGCGAAGCTACTATGGCAATATAGAGATCGTTAACAATGCCCCTGTCCAGAACGCGACGACTTCCTACCCCGGACGGCCCATCCGCCGGGGCTTTACCGGTCCCAGCGTGGTGGTTATCCAAAACGAATTGAATCGGATTTCTCAGAATTATCCGGCAATCCCCAAAATCTCCACGGTGGACGGTATTTTCGGCGCCCAGACAGAGGCCGCGGTACGGAAATTCCAGGAGATTTTCGGACTGGATGTGGATGGTATCGTGGGCCAGGCAACCTGGTATGCCCTTGTACGGATCTATACCGCGGTGGTGGGGCTCTCGGAGCTGCGCAGCCAGGGTGTCCGCTATTACGGCATCTCCTGGGCAAACGCCAATCCCATCGAGATGGGAGATCGGGGAATCAAGGTTGAGCACCTGCAATACATGCTCAGCGTCCTCAGCGCCTATATTTCCGAGATCCCGCCTTTGACAATTGACGGTATTTTCGGTTCTGCCACCCGCAACGCGGTGCTTGCCGCGCAGCGGCGCTTCGGACTGCCTCAGACCGGTGTAGTGGACTTTGATACCTGGAACGAGATCTACGACCAGTTCTCCGGGATCGAAAATGTCAGCTTCCGAAATCCCGAGGAATTCCCCTATACCTCCGCTGTCCTGGGGAATACTGTTCCCCGAGCCAGGTATTCCCAAACCAGCACCATGACTCAGTTCCCGGGGAATGACCTTTCCGCTGGGAATCAGGATACCGTGCGTCAGGAGGTGGTAAGATGAGACCCCCGGAATCCTTCATCGGTCAGCCGATCCGCAGCTTGCAGACCATGCTGCGGGTTCTGGCGGAATATGATGAAAGCTATCTTCCCATGATCCCGGACGGGATCTACGGCCCGGAGACCATGGCGGCAGTGACCCATTTTCAGCGCAAGCACGGCCTTCCGGCAACCGGTGTGACCAATCAGGCTACCTGGGAAGCGATTGTCGCGGAATGCGAACCTGCCCTTGTAAGCCAGGGTCCGTCCCAGCTTTTGGAGGTTCTTTTGAATCCGGGCCAAACGATCCGGGGAGGGGAGACGAATCCTCTTTTGTATATTGTACAGAGTATGCTGATTGTTATGGCCCAGTTTTACGGAAGCATCGGCACCCCTAGCCTTTGTGGCAGACTGGACGGACCCACCGCCGACGCGCTGTCCTCTTTCCAGCATCTATCCGGCCTGCCTATGTGCGGATACCTGAACAAAATAACCTGGAAGCATTTGGCTCTGCAGTATCCCCTTGCCATCGATCTTATGAACCGGTCAGCGGATAAGTAATTGTTTCGAATTCATGAATTTTTAGGATTCTTCCCAAGGACACTTGATAAAGTGAAAAAAGATGACTATAATAGTTTCTTAAGAATTCGCCCCGGAGGACTGTAATGGATATCAGGAAGTGGAAAAAAGAAATACTGACGATCCCAAATCTGCTAAGCCTGTTCCGGCTTGCGCTGATCCCTGTCTATGTGGTTATTTACCTCAATGCCAGGGAACCGGGGCAGTATATCACTGCCGGTGCTATCCTGGCGGTCTCCTGCCTGACGGATATGGTGGATGGGAAAATCGCCCGGCGGTTCGGGATGATCTCCACGGTGGGCAAGGTGCTGGATCCGGTGGCGGATAAGGCAACCCAGTTTACCCTGACGCTGTGTCTGTCCCTGCGCTATCCGGTGCTGCGCCCGGTGCTGGGCCTTTTTGTAATTAAGGAAAGCTTTCAGCTCATTGCTGGGATTGTGGCTTTGCGGAATGGGAAGATGCTTCCTGGAGCGCTTTTACCGGGGAAGATCTGCACCACAGTGCTTTTTGTCAGCCTGATTCTGCTGGTTCTTTTCCCGGGACTTCCCCACACCGCCGTTACAGCCGTTGCCGTTGTTGACGCGGTGTTTATGATGGTCTCCTTTGTCAGCTACATTCTTGCGTATTTTGGGAAAAATTCCAAGGTTGAAGACCTGAAAAAACCACAGTAAAATGATCGGGGGCGAACAGCGGTTCGTCCCCGTTTTTTGTTCCTCTAAAAATTTTTCCGGGGATGAGTGATTCATCCCCGGCTTATGTATGTGTTGTACGAATCGACTTCCTGCCGGCGCAGCGTGTCACAAGTCCACCGTCGGCTTATCCGCAGAGATTTCCACGGCATCGGTTTCCTCCACTGCCCCGTGTGCAGGTATACTATATCATAATCGGCTTGGCAGTTGGTGAAGAATCCTTGAACAAATCAAAAAGAATCCTTGCGCACATTATGCCGGATACATGTTGCTGACCAGCAGCAGTATTGGCAGCGCCAAAGTGAAAATACTGATGGCCCAGGCGTACATGGCTTTCCTGGAAAAGAACATCATCACCAGACATCCGGCGGTGATTCCCAGAGGTCCGATCACCGCCGCGTAGCGGCTGATCTGCATGGCAAACTCTCCTGTGGTCTGCAGGTTTACGCCCACCTGCTCCGGCAGATGGGACATATTATAGGCGGCCATCCGCAGAGCGACATAGGCGACCGGTACAGCCATGACAACCTTACGCAGATGGTAGAGCGTCATAATGATCTTCCCCATGATCTGCTTAAACTTATTATAGCCGGCGGCAAAGGAATTTCCGACGGGTTCCTTTTTCGTTTCGGCAGAGGAATCCTGTACCGGATCCTTTTTACCCTTGAGTAAATTCATGATTTCCCTCCATTAATAAAGTCCTCTTTATGTCTCCCTATCTGTGGTAAACTGCACAGCGTAAATAAGGTGCGCCAAAAGCACGGAACATAAGGAGGAACCGATATGAAAAACACAAGAAGACAGACAAGTCACAGAAGCTGCCCTGCCTATCCCAACGCTGCCGGCAGCAGCTACTATCTCCATAAGGCGCTGGACATTGCCACCGCCATTGCCTCGGGACTGGGGCTGCTTGCCGCGCTGGTATTTCTGGCAGCAATTACCTGATCTCCCGCCGGTTTTCCTGGTACAGCAAATTCAGCCCTTTGAGCAGCAGATCCTTTTCGTAGTGCATGGGCGTCTTGCACAGGGGAATGATAAACTTGGAAATGCCGCCTGTGGCAATTACGGTTGCAGTCTTCCCAAGCTCCTCTTCCATTCTGGCGATCATGCCGTCCAGCATACAGGCGCTGCCAAGCATGATTCCGCTGCGCATGCACTCGATGGTGTTGCGGCCAATGGCAGCTTTGGGCTTGTCCAGCTGAAGACCGGGAAGCAGAGCAGTCCGTTCGGTCAAGGCGTCCAGGGAGATCCGTACGCCGGGGCAGATGCAGCCGCCGATCAGCGCGCCGCTTTCGTCCAAAACCGTGATGGTGGTGGCGGTACCCATATCGATGATAATCAGCGGCGGCTTATGGAGCTTCAGGGCGGCAACGGCACCAACCACCAGATCCGCGCCGGTCTGGGATGGATTTTCGATCCGGATGTTCAGGCCGGTTTTAAGACCGGGCCCAACCACCAGGCAGTTTTTGCCGGTGAGCTTCAAAAGCGCGGTTTTGATGGAATTCAGGACCTGGGGAACGACGGAGGATACAATGGATCCTTCAATAGTATCCCGACTTACGCGGTAAATATCCAAAATCATCTTAATATCGACACAGTATTCGTCGGAAGTCTTGGTAGCGTCCGTCCGGAGCCGTGCCTCAAAAACAATCGTATCGTCGTGAATTCCACCGATTACAATGTTGGAATTTCCAATATCAACTGCCAGAATCATTTCATAGCCTCCAAATCTTCTTTGCGCAGAGTGCGGCATCTGAGAATCTTTCCGTTTTCAGTTTCCATCCATCCGGCGCTGCCGCCGAAGTAGCCCGCGCTGCCGGGGTTCAGCACCCACAAACCATCCTCCTCCTGGTGGCAGTCCACACAATGGGTATGACCGTATAGAACCGCGTCAACCTTGGCCCGCCTTGCCTCACGAAGGAGCCTGTAAGTGCTTTCTTTGACATAATAGTGATGCCCGTGGGTCAGCATCAGTCTGGCGCCGGAAAGGTTCACGATAATGGTATGCATCATGCACGGATCGCAGCGGTAGGAATCACAATTTCCGGGCACCTGATAGAAAGGAACCCCGGGGTACAGGAGACTGAGTTCCTTGCCGTCACTGACGTAATCTCCCAGATGGATCACGGCATCCGGACGGCAAGCTTCCATACACCGCTGCATAAAATCCGAATAAGAATGAGAATCGGATAAAACCAGTATTTTCATATATACCTGTATTCCTTTTTTCTGGATAGGGAGATTATAGCATAGCAAAACGGAAAATGCTACTGGTACGGCTTAATTTTAAGGAAAAAACAATTTGCCACACGGATTGTCTGTGAACCGGGTCCTGATACAAAGAAACGCGGCGGATCAGATGTGACCCGCCGCTTAAAAATCTTCGTGCAGAATGTTTTCAAAGAAACTTCCGGTGCGGCTCAGAGCGCCCAGATCCGATAGTTCATCCATACTGATTAACTGCGCACCCATCTGTTCCAGCTCCAGGGAGGCCTGGCTTCCGTCCCGGAAGCAGCACAGGGGTGTGAAGCCGTAACGAAGATTGGTTGTCGCTCCGTCCCAGGTACCGCCCTTTTTGTAGTTACATTGGGCGGCGATGGTGACTTCTCCCAGCGCATGAATGACCCGGTTCCGGTGCAGCGCCCGCTGGGCAGAAAAGGGAGCGTCATAGTCTTCCTCGCTGATATAGAGCATCCCGGGCTGCTCGCACTTGGTGTGCAGCTCGTCGGCGATCACACAAATCACCTGACCGTCAGCGGCGAGACAGGCGTTTTGTCCGACCGTGTCCGCACCCCTTGCGTTGCCGGAAACCAGGGCGAATCCCTGCCTTGCGGCCTGAGTGCCCGCCTGAGCGGCAAATTCCCGGTTCCGCGGGTTCAGATCCCGGCTGCCCACAAGGGCAGCGGAGGGAGCATCCAGAAGGGATAAATCCCCTTTCGCCCACAGACAGCCGGGGCTTTCCGGACCGAGACGGCGGCGAAGCCGCACAGGATACCTAGGATGGGAACGGGTGATGGGGACGCAGCCCAGCCGCCGGGCCCGCTGCAGGTACCATTCCAGCAGTTCGGTTTCCTCCAACAGGGCGACAATTCGCTCAGAAAGATCCCAGTCTAAGCCCAGGGCGATCAGGTGCTTCGGTTCCAGAGCACCGTCTTCCTCTGGCTTCGGCATCTGGGCCATCCGTTTTGTCAGCAGCCGAAGCTGGGGCGGGGTAAGGGGCCGGCGGTCCGGGTTTCCTAAATGACTGGTAAGCAGCAGGAACCCCTGCTCTGTCAGTCTCAACGGAAGCGCCTCTTGGGGGCGGGAGCGGGCTTCACTTCCTCGGCTGTCAGTACACCCTCAGGGGACAGGACCATGGGTTTCACCGTGTAGTTGGAGAATTTGGCGATCTCGTCCAGCTTCGCTTTTTCCGGGAAGTTGCTCACAAGGCTCCAGGCAACACCTTTTTTCCTGGCCCGTCCGGTGCGCCCGATCCGGTGGATATAGTATTCGTTTTCCTCGGGAATATCGTAGTTGATCACACAGTCCACATCGTATACATCGATGCCCCGGGAGGCAACATCCGTTGCCACCAGGACGGAAAGCTTTCCTGCTTTGTAGCGCTGCATGGTTTTCTCCCGCAGGCTCTGCTTGATGTCTCCGTGCAGGCATTCACAGTCGAGGCCTGCCCGCTGCAGTTCGTCGGACAGCCGCTGGCACATGTGCTTGGTGTTGCAGAAGATCATCACACGCTCGTAGCCCTGGCTGCGGATCAGCCGAAGCACCGTTTCCGCTTTTTCCAGAGGGGTGCAGCTCAGGCTGTACTGGTCAATGTCCGGCCGGTCCTCCTGCTTGGGCTCTACGGTGATCTCTACTTCATCCCGCTGGTACATCCAGGAGACAGTCATGACCTCCTGGGAGATGGTAGCGGAGAACAGACCCAGGTTTTTCCGGTTCTTCACCTTGTCAATGATCCGGGTGACATCCTTGAAAAAGCCCATGTCCAGCATCCGGTCGGCCTCGTCCAGAACAATGGTCTGCACCTTGTCCAGGCGAATGGTCTTCCGGTTATAGTGGTCCATCAGCCGGCCGGGCGTGGCAACAACAAGCTGCGGCTTTTTCTGAAGCTGCTGGATCTGACTGCCGATCCCCGCACCACCGT
Source organism: Oscillospiraceae bacterium (assembly GCA_016302405.1). GTDB lineage: Bacteria > Bacillota > Clostridia > Oscillospirales > Oscillospiraceae > Faecousia. The sequence continues at coordinate 7,068 of JAEDNR010000029.1, read as the reverse complement.
AGAGAACCGCGACCCGGATGCCCTGGTAAAAGGTCAGAAGCCCCCGCAGCTCATCACCGATCTGAATGGCAAGCTCCCGGGTGGGCGCGAGAATCAGTCCCTGAACCTCAGAAGATTCCGCATCGATGTGTTCAATCATGGGGATCCCGAAAGCAAAGGTTTTTCCCGTGCCGGTGGGAGCCTTCGCGATGACGTCCCGCCACTGCATAAAATAGGGGATGGCCTCCGCCTGAATGGTAGTGGGGTAGCCGTAGCCCTTTTTCTCAAGGGCTTTCAGCATTTCCGGGGAGAGCCCCAGACTTTCAAAGGTAATATTGTTTTCTTCCATTTTCTTTTTCCTTTATGACGGTGCCGTTTTTCTCCAAAGGGATATGGCACTTTTTTGTTATCTTATCATTTTTAACGCTTTTTTGCAATGGGGAACCTGATTTTTTCCGGAGAAAGGGAAGAGGGAAATAGAAATTTAAAAAATCTGTTTTCCGATACAGTGGACAAACGGTAGGAAATGTGGTATATTTTACGAAATGATACTGTGCCCCACTGGGCGATGTATGATTGTTTGCGGAAGGATACAGAAAAATGGGTAAGCTAATTGTGATCGAGGGTACGGACGGCTCGGGAAAATCCACCCAGTTCCGTCTTTTGACCCAGGCCCTGGAAAGGGACCACCATCCCTTTCGGAAAATCGTTTTTCCCCAGTATTCCGAGCCAAGCTCCGAGCTGATTCGGATGTATCTGGGCGGAGAATTCGGTTCGGACCCTTCGGATGTGGGCGCTTATGCGGCTTCTTCTTTTTATGCGGTGGACCGCTATGCCTCGTATAAGAAGGTATGGGGGGAGTGGTACGAATCCGGCGGCCTGGTAATCGCGGACCGGTACACCACCTCCAATGCGGTGCATCAGGCATCCAAGGAGCCTGATGGGAAGCGGGAAGATTTTCTCAAGTGGCTGTATGAATTTGAGTATGACCACCTGGGACTTCCTAAACCGGATCTTGTTTTGTATCTGGACGTGCCCACGGACTTTACGGAAACGCTTCTCCGGGGCCGGGAACAGGCAACCCATACCAAGGCCGATATTCATGAAGCAAACACTGCCTACCTGGCTACATGCCGGAGGATGGGGAAGACCGCGGCCCGTTACTATGGCTGGACGGTGGTGGACTGTGTTCGGGATGGGGCCATGCGGTCTATTGAAGATATTCACGGAGAAATTTACCGCCATGTGGCGGCTTGTTTGGAGGATTAATTATGGTTTACATGCTTCTTGGAACAGGTTTTGAAGAAATGGAAGCGATCGCCCCCCTGGATCTTCTGCGCCGGGCCGGTGTCAAGGTTCTGACCGTCGGCGTTGCCGGCAAGCAGGTCCGTGGCAGCCACGGCATTACGGTGGAGGCGGATATTACCCTGCCGGAAATGGATCTGACGGATCTGGAAATGATCATTCTGCCCGGCGGCATGGGCGGCGTTACCACGGTAAGAGGCAGCAAGGCTTCTATGGATGCCCTGCGCTTTGCCTGGGAAAACGGCAAATTTGTGGCGGCTATCTGCGCCGGGCCTACGGTCCTTGCCGATATGGGGATCCCCGACGGGAAGAACGCTACCTGCTATCCCGGTCTGGAGGGCCAGATGGGAAGCGCCCATATGGTTCCCGACGCCGCAGTGGTGCGGGACGGAATGCTGATCACCGGCACCGCCGCGGGCTGCTCCATTCCCTTTGGCCTTGCCCTGGTGGCAGCCCTGAAGGGACAGGAGACTGCCGATACAGTTGCGGGAGAGATTGTGATTCGCTGACAGGAGGAACACAGTATGAAGGAATATCCCATTCCCAACCCGGAGGAGGATTCCGCCGCCGGGCCCGGGTATCCGGATACGCCGGAGGTAAACGCCCCGGAAGAGATACCGGTGGAAGGGATGGAAGCTTTTCCGGAGGAAGACAGACAGGATGCCTCCGGTTCTTTGGACCATGATAAGCTGGTCAGTCCGCAGCTGCATGACCATATATCCCGGGATGAGGATGCCTATGGATTTCACGGAATGCCGGACCCCGGAGAAGTAAACCAGCCCTTCGATTTAAGCATTCTGGATGACCCGGAGCTGGACGAACCGGAGGAATACGATTCTCAGCCGGTTTATAGGTATGACCAGGCGGAGGATCTGCCCGGGGATTTCCTGGCGGAAGCGGAGGCGGACATCCGGCCGGACAGGCCGGAATCTGACCCGGAGGACGACTACCGGGAAGTTGATGACGAAGAATTCCAGACCCTTCTGGATTCCCACCCGGAGCAGGAGCCCGTGCCTGCCCATGACCGTCCTGCCCGGAAAGGCCGTCCCCGCCGGAAGAAAGGGGAGGGCTTCTTTGGCATTCCTAATATTCTGGTGACCCTGGTTTGGGCAGCCATTGTCCTTGCCATCGGTGTGACCCTGGGACGGATGCTCTGGGTCTGCGCGACGGATGTTCTGGCTTTCGGACGGGAGGATAAACCCGTTACCATTACGGTGTACGAGTCGGATACCATCGATGAAATCACTGATAAGCTGTATAAGGGCGGCCTGATCCGTTATCCCAAGCTTTTCAAGCTTTACGCCAGTTTCGCTGTGGATGAAGGTGAGATCCATCCCGGCATCTGGGATCTCAATACCCGGTATGACTACCATGCGCTGGTCAAGATGATGTCTCCCAGCTCTACCCGTTCCGTGGTAAAGCTGACCATCCCCGAAGGCTACACCTGCCGGCAGATCTTCCAGCTTATGGAGGAAAACAAGGTCTGTACCTTTGTGGACATCGGCTCCTATGCCGCTTCCGGAGAACTGAAAGATTACTGGTTCCTGGAAGGGGTTTCCCGTGGAGACTTTTACAGCCTGGAGGGGTATCTGTTCCCGGATACCTATGAATTCTACAAGAACGACTCTCCCAGAAATATTCTGGAAAAGATGCTGGATAACTTCGATGCCCGGTTTACCCAGGAGATGCGGGAGCAGCTTCCGGTTCTGAACGACCATATTTCCGATATGATGCGTAAGGACGGCAGAAGCGAAGAGTATATCGCAACCCATCAGCTGTCTATGAACGACCTGGTGATCGTTGCCTCCATGATCGAAAAGGAAACCTCCGGCAATAAGGAGAGCCCGACCATCGCGTCGGTCATCTACAACCGTCTGTTTAACTGGGGCGATACCCCGGCCTATCTGAACATTGACGCCTCTATTGTCTATGCGTGGGATGGCAAGACGGATCTGACTGCCGAGGACCTGAAAATCGACAGCCCCTATAACACCTACTATCACACCGGACTGACGCCCACGCCCATTTCCAACCCCGGCGTTGCGAGCCTCCAGGCGGCGCTGAATCCGGCAAGCACCAACTACTATTACTACGTTCTCGATCCCATGGCAGGCAGCCACATCTTCTCTACAACCCTGGAGGAGCATGAGGCCAACCGGGCGGCGCTGGCAAAGGCCAACGCCGACGGCTGATATGGGGAAGCTGGAACTGCTCAGTCCGGCGGGGGATGCTGAGCAGCTGAAAATGTCCGTGCTCTACGGCGCGGACGCGGTATACCTGGCGGGTACGGACTTTGGCATGCGCTCCTTTGCGGGGAACTTCTCCCCGGAGGCGCTTCCAAAGGCGGTAGCTTTTGCCCACGACCATGGGGTGAAAGTACATGTCACGGTGAATACCATGCCCCGCAACGATGAGGTCGCCCGGCTGCCGGAATACTTAGAACGGCTGAATGACGCCGGGGTGGATGCTCTGATCCTGGCGGATCTGGGAGCGTTCACTCTGGCCGGACGGTACGCACCCCGCTGCCAGCGGCACATTTCCACCCAGCAGTCCGTGGCGAACTACGAATGTGCCCAGGCCTGGTTTGATCTGGGTGCCAGCCGGGTGGTGCTTGCCCGGGAGGTTAGCCTTGAAGAAATACGGGCCATCCGGGAGAAAACCTCCCCGGAGTTGGAGCTGGAAACCTTTGGCCACGGCGCCATGTGCGTCAGCTACTCCGGGCGGTGCCTGCTGAGTAACTACATGACCGGGCGGGACTCCAACCGGGGTGCCTGCGCCCAGCCCTGCCGGTATAAGTACGCCCTGATGGAGGAAAAGCGTCCCGGGGAATATTTTCCCATTTTTGAAGACGAAAAGGGAAGCTATATTCTCAATTCCCGGGATATGTGCATGATCGACCATCTGGGAGAACTGATGGAAGCCGGGGTGGACTGCATCAAGCTGGAGGGCCGGGCAAAGTCCGCGTACTACGCAGCCATTGTTACCGGCGCCTACCGTCACTGCATCGACGCAGTGTCCGCGGGGCTTCCTCTGGACGCAAGATGGCGGGATGAGGTGGAGCACGTTTCCCACCGGGTCTATTCCACCGGGTTCTACTTTGGCTATCCGGGGCAGTATACGGAGGATTCCCGGTACATCCGCCAGTGGCAGATCGCGGCCATTGTGGAGGACTGTGACGCAAACGGCCTTGCCCGCTGCTCCCTGCGCAATAAATTCCACGCGGGGGACGAATTGGAAGCTGTGGGCCCGGATATGCCGCCTTTCGGATTTACGGCGGAAATAATGACGGACGGCGACGGAGTCCCTCTTGAGGAACCCCGCACCCCCCAGTCCATCTTCTTCCTGCAGCTTCCAAAGCAGGTCCCGCCTTGCTCCATTCTCCGCCGCAGCGTGGAGCTTTCCGGAAAATAGCGCTTTTACAAAACAACCACCGGAATTTGCTGTGCATTCGTAAGACAGTAAAACTGAAGATTACATCATTGCGTAATACAATGTCCAGAAAAGCTTTGCGGATGCAACTGAAGATCCAAACCTGAAGTCCATAAGGGACATGACAACGAGCAGTTGTATATGTTACAATAACAGAATAAAACCAAAAGGCCTTATTAATATGTCAGGTTGCCGATTGGCAGCACTTATTAATGGAGGTTACAAAAATGAGAAACAAACAGGTAAAAAAGGCAACGGTTGACGCGCTCAGTTTAATGATTCGCCATGCAGACAAAGGGCCTTCCGGCTTTTGGACGGATGACTATGAGGGGTGCGGCAATCCGGCAATTTTCCCGGAGTTTGAAGATGGGCTAAAGCGAGGAAGACTTGTTCAGAAAGAACACTATCTTTGCCCGTGGAATACTGCTATAATGTATGGCGCTGGACATGGGAACATAAGCACTGGCTGCTGTTATAGTTGCTCCATTGAACGGGCAAAATATCTGTCAGAACAAGAACTCAAGAATATCCTTACTCGGTTCAAAACGCGTCTGGAAAATGGTGATTATGATAATACTGACCATTTGCCACCTTTGCTGACAGTAAGCGAGGTTAAGCGTACTGAAGAGCGTATCTTAGCGGAGCAATCTGAAAAGAAGCGGTGCGAGGAATACAAGCGGCAGAATCGGCTAAAAAAGGCTGCTGCACTGATTGCCAAATACCCGGGCGAAGAATCCCTCCTTGCGGCTTATTATGGGGAGAACAACTGTGTAATCGAAGAAGGCGGTGCAATCCTCTTTGACCCAGCTTCTCAGGCGGATGTCGTTGGGGCAGAAAAACTGTCCTATAATGAATATCTTGATGTTCAGCTTGCTTCTTTAGGAAGTCATCACCGCTCGCATTTTGCTCGATGCTATTTCAATATTCCGTCGGGTTTTATGGGGCAGATTGAGAAAGTCAAAGAAAAGTATATCTGCTTCAAACGGATTTTTATCAGCGGCATGTTTCCGGACGGAGAGATGTTCGACGGAAGAGAAGATCATGTCTGGATGGACAAATCCGGTTTTGAAGCGTTTTGTGTAGGTGACAGCGTTGCATTTGAAGCTGAGGTCTATCGTTATGTAAAGACCGGAAACGGAAAGCTGATTGATTATGGGCTGCGCAATCCGACAGGGGTTCAGCAAATCGAAGCCTATGAACTTTCCAGTGACGATGAATTGATTATGCAGGAAGTCAAGTGGCTTATCTGCGAGACTTGCTTTCTGAGCGACCGCTGCAGCGGCAATTACTGCACGATGGATCCCAAGAAAAAGCGTTTAATCGAACGAGAAATGCTCCATGTAATAAAGGCAAGAACAGACGAGGAGATGCAGAAATGAAACGAATCTTTCTTATGTGGGGGCTCGTATTTGCACTATTGCTGAGCGGGTGCGGATCATCGGCGTCTCGTGTCGAAACACTGAAAAGCTGGTCTTTCCAGTATAATGAGGGAACGAACGATTACAGCATTTTTTTCGGGCTGGCTGACAAGAACGATATGCCTTTGTCAGCCGATGTTGACATTGATATTCGAATCGTAAATGATGAGGGGGAAGCAATATACACTGGTACAAAATCCGTTTCTTCTGATGATTACAGTTATTATACCAGTCAGGCTGCTGGGGAACAATATCTTGCCAATGTGAGGATTCCTGCCGCTGAGATTGCGGCTGGAAAGTCTGCAAACGGGAAAGTCTATTTTACTGTATACAAAGAAAATGCGGTTCAATTTGATGAAGTGAACTGCGATGCGCTGTACTGCCTGCCTATTGAAGATGTCCAGGTGACATTTGATCCATTTCCACTGGACCTGAAGGTAAGGGATTATATGGGTGGCACAGCGTCTGTCATTCAAATCCAAGGAGCAGATTATAAGTTTGACAAGGATTACTTCCCGCAGCTATCCATCACAATTACCGGAGAAAAGACAAGTGGTAATAGCAATTCCGGGTATGATATGATTAGCTATAAGCTGTACGACAGTGCTGGCTATATGGTTGGCTCCGGTAATATTTATCTTTCATCTTTGAGCGCAGGAGATAGGTTCAAGGACGATTCCGTTGTGATCTATGATGTTATTCCCGGTGAATCCTATACCTTTCAATTGCTTGAGTATAGCCAGTAAACCGCGTACTTTCCTTTCACTTGCACAAGGGCGGTGAAGAGAGCGCACTTCTATACAGTTTTCCTGCCTGTGCATTTGACGTCACCGTGTTCCAATCGAGGATGTCCCCTTGCGCCACTTTGTGGCTATCCAATATCTGAAAAGGGGCTGTCTCACTAAGGAAAGGTTTCGTCAAATAGCACAAAGAAAAA
>JAEDNR010000001.1 GCA_016302405.1 Oscillospiraceae bacterium | reverse complement strand
CCCGTCCCTGCGCTAGCGCAGGGACACCCCCCTCACAAGTGCGGGGGGCAAGGCGCCTAACCACCCGTGTACCTTAACTGCCCGCCAAATTCCAATTTGTCGTTATCTTTCCTTTCCGGCTGACCATCCTCAGAATCTCAGAACAGGAGGCCCTATGAACAACATTATTTGTATTGCCGGGCCGACGGCCTCCGGGAAAACCGCTCTTGCCGTGGAGCTGGCAAAGGAACTGAACGGCGAGGTTGTGTCCTGCGACTCCATGCAGGTCTACAAGCGCATGGACATCGGCACTGCCAAGCCCACGGCGGAAGAAATGCAGGGCATTCCCCACCACATGCTGGATGTGGCGCAAGCCTGGGAAGACTTCTCCGTCAGCCGCTACTGCAATCAGGCAGCCCCCATCGTGGACGACATTATCGCCCAGGGCAAAACCGCCATCATTGCCGGCGGCACCGGGCTTTACATGGATTCTCTGATCCGGGGAAACAATTTTGCCCCCTTCCCCTCCACCGGTGTCCGGGAGGCACTTGAAGCCCGAGCGGAAGCAGAGGGCATTCAGCCGCTTCTGGAGGAACTGGCCCAGGTCGATCCGGAAAGCGCCGGGCGGCTCCATCCCAGTGATCGGAAGCGGATCATCCGGGCCCTGGAGGTCTACCGGGAGACCGGCATCACCATTACGGAGCACAACCGGCGGACCCGGGAGGTGCCCCCTAAATACCGTCCCGTTTGGCTGGGGCTGGACTTTTCCGACCGGGCCGCGCTGTACCGCCGGATCGACAGGCGCGTGGAACGCATGCTGGAAGCGGGGCTGCTGGATGAAATCCGCTCTCTTCTGGAAAGCGGCATTCCGGAAACCTGCACGGCCATGCAGGCCATCGGCTATAAGGAGTTTCTTCCCGTACTCCGGGGGGAACGCGGGCTTTGTGACGCCGCCGCGGAGGTCTGCCAGTCCTCCCGGCGCTATGCCAAACGGCAGCTTACCTGGTTCCGCCGGAACCCGAATATGCACTGGATCGCCCGGGAGGAAGACGGAGCGCCGGATGAAATAATCCGTCAGGCCCGACAGATTCTTCAGGAATTCGACAACTAAAACGTGCTAGGATGTGTATACCCTATTTGAAGCAAGAAAGAAGGTATACATATGACGGAACAAGTGAATTTACAGGATGCCATTTTGAAGGAAGTGCGCCGGGACAAGGTGCCGGTGACACTGTTCCTGATGAACGGATTCCAGCTCAGGGGCACAATCACAGGCTACGACAGCTTTGTGGTGGTGCTGGTGACGGACGGGCGGCAGCAGATGATCTACAAGCACGCCATCTCCACCCTTGCCCCGATCCGGCCATTAAAGGCCGCTGCTGCTACCGTGTAATCTCCACCTGAAAAGCGGCGGTTTTATCCCGCCGCTTTTTCCGTTTCTTGTAACTATCCAGTCGTACCGAAATTTTTTGTAGTAAATGATCGTTTAGCGCACTGGCCCCAAATGGTGTACGGGTGGTTAGACTCCTTGCCCCCCGCACTTGTGAGGGGGGTGTCCCTGCGCTAGCGCAGGGACGGGGGGAGTACGAATTCCCGGTCATTGCGAGCCAGTTCTCTAACTGGCGTGGCAATCTCCATCTTTAGAAGAAAGCGGTCACAATGACGAGGGGGATTCCCACACCAGTCTGAGGACTGGTTCGGAATGACACCTTAATTGATTCGTGCCCTGCTGTACGTCGGAGATTCCCGCGCCAGTGCAGCTATCGAATCGCATTGGTCATATAAACGATCATTTATCTGACCCAGTTTCTGAATCGTTGCCGTTTTTTCGGAAAAAGAAAGGAACCGCTATGGAGCCCATAGAAACCCAGCGTCTGCTCCTTCGGCCCTTTGCCGAGGAAGATTACGATGACCTGTATGAATTCCTGTCCCAGCGGCGGGAAGACGCATTTGAAGCCTATCCCGGCATTACCTATGAAAACGGCCGGGAGCACCTTTGTTACCGGCTGGGAAGCGACGCCTTTTACGCCATGGCGCTGAAAGCTACCGGAAAGGTTATCAGCAATGTATATTGCGGGTCCCGGGATTTTTCCGCCCGGGAGGTCGGCTTCATCGTCAACAAGGATTACCAGCGCAGAGGCTTTGCTTTTGAAGCCGTAACCGCTGTCCTGGCCAAGTGCTTTTCATCGGATGTTCACAGGGTCTATGCCGAATGCGACCCCCGAAATGAATGCTCACGGGCGCTTTTGGAAAAGCTGGGCTTCCGCCGGGAAGCGCTTTTGCGGCAGAACGTCTGGTTCCGCCGGGATCAAGACGGAAATCCCATCTGGCAGGACACCTGCGTCTATGCCATGCTTGCAGAGGATTTCCGAAAGAAAGAGAGGTAACTATCATGTCCATAGCCGAAAACGTAGCCCGCATCCGCGCGGAAATGGAGCAAGCCGCCCGGGAAGCCGGCCGGGACCCCAGCACCATACAGCTCTGCGCCGCCACCAAAATGAATGACACCGCCGCCGTCCGGGAGGCCATCCGCGCCGGAGTGGACTGCTGCGGGGAAAACCGTGTCCAGGAGCTGACAAAAAAGCAAAGCGAGGATTCCTATCGGGGCGTTCCCGTCCACTTCATCGGCCACTTGCAGACCAATAAGGTGCGCCAGGTGGTAGGCAAGGTGGACCTTATCCAGAGCGTGGACAGCCTGCGCCTTCTGGAAGCCATTGACCGGGAAGCCGCCCGCCAGGGCATCCGGCAGGATATTCTTCTGGAAATCAATATCGGCAAGGAGGCGTCAAAATCCGGTTTTCAGGAGGAAGAAATTTTTCCCCTGGTGGAAAAAATGGGCAGTTTCCCGAACGTTTGTATGAGAGGACTCATGGCGATTCCCCCAATTTGCCAGGAATCGGGAGGAAATCTGAAATTTTTTCAAAAAATGTTCCATTTTTATGTTGACATACGGGCCAAAAAATACGATAATGTCAAGGTGGACTGTTTGTCCATGGGCATGTCTGAAGACTACCCTGACGCGATCCGGTGCGGCAGCACTATGATCCGGGTCGGCACCGCAATTTTTGGCGCCAGAGACTATGCCAAGCTTCATCAAGTATGATGTGAACATATGGGAGGATAAATAGAAATGAGTTTTTGGGATAACGTAAAGAAATTTGCCCAGCCCTACGCCGATGATGAATATGATGATTACGACGAAGACGAAGAATATGAAGATGAGTACGATGAACCCGAGCAGCCTGCACGGCGTTCCAGCTCCCGTACCGCTTCCCGCCGCAGCGCTCCCGCTCCCGCTCCCGCTCCCGAACCCGAAGAGGAAGATGCCGACGACGATTACGGCTTTGGCAGCGTAGCGCCTGCTTCCTCCAGCTCCATGGCCTCCTCCGGCTTCAACGGAACCGTGCTGAATATGAATTCCTCCGTCACCAATAAGCAGGCGGTCGTTCTTTTCCGGCCCAACAGCTTCAATGACACCTCCAAGGCTGCCGACGATCTGCGCAACCGCCGGGCGGTCATTGTCAATATGGAAAACGTGGACAAGGCTATGGCCAGACGGGTCGTGGATTTCCTGTCCGGCTGTGTCTATGCTCTCGACGGCGATGTAAAGAAGATTGCCCAGTCCGCTTACCTCTTCTGCCCCCACAATATGGATATTGTGGGCGACCTGGAAGCGCTGCAGGCGGAAGTTGAGAGCTACGTCTGAGAATACTCGAAAAATATTTATTAATTCAGAACCGAAAGGGGAATACTCATGTTTACTCCGCAGCAAATTGATCAGATTTCTTTCGGGAAGGCTACTTTCGGCGGCTACAATATGCAGCAGGTCGATGAGTTTCTGGAGCCCCTCACCGAGGATTATGTGACCCTTTACAAGGAAAACGCCCTGCTCAAGAGCAAGATGCGTGTCCTGGTGGGCAAGCTGGAAGAGTACCGTAAAAACGAAAAGGCAATGAAGGAATCTGCCGCCAGCGCGCAGAGGACCGCTGAGAAGATGATCAAAGAGGCCGAAGCAAAGTGCGCCCAGATGATGAGTCAGGCCCAGGCCGCTGCCCAGGCTATGCCCAGGGACGTGCCCGTCCAGGTTTCCGCTCAGAACGATGCCCTGGTCGCCGCAGAGAGCGTCCGTCTTGAAGAGGCCCGCCGCACCGCCAGCACCAAGATTAGCGAGATCCAGGACCAGATGCGTTCCTGCATCCAGGCTCTGGAGCGGATCAAGACCGCCAACCCTGTGGCTGAGGCTCCCAAGGCCGCCCCTGCCAGAAGTGCCGAGATGGAATATGACAGCGACGCTGTGGCCGATGAGATCTCCCAGAATTTGGAAGCCCTTGTGGGCACTACCGTTGATACCGCGCCCAAGGCTGCTCCCAAGCATCCTGTCAACGAGGCAACTACCAGCCGTTTTTCCGCTCTGAACCTGCAGTTCGGCCGGAACTACGACCCCACTCAGCGGTAATCAATACGAAAACGCATTGACGAGGACACGAGCCTCGGGATTTTGCCCCCAGAGAGCTGCCGGACGGTGCAAGGCAGCGGGCATCCCCCTGGTTTATCCCCTCTGAGCAGCGCACCCAACGCCCCCGGGGCAAGTAGGCTGCGCCGGACGCGCCCGATACAGCGCTTATAAAGTGCCGGAGAAATCCGGAACAAGAGTGGTACCGCAGAGGTTTTTGCGCCTTTGTCTCTTACAGGAGGCAAAGGCGCGTTTTTTGATAATTATAAATGGAGGCTAATTTCAATGGATTATAAGAATACCATCATCACCCCCAAAACCGACTTTCCCATGAAAGCCGGGCTTCCCGCCCGGGAGCCGGGAATGCTCAGCCGCTGGGAAGAACAGGATCTTTACAACACCATGCTGGAGAAGAACAAGGATCTTCCTCCCTTTGTGCTCCATGACGGCCCTCCATTCAGTAACGGCTATATCCACATGGGCCACGCGCTGAATAAAACCCTGAAGGACTTCATCGTCCGCAGCCATGCCATGATGGGGTATTACACCCCCTATGTTCCCGGCTGGGATAACCACGGTCTGCCCATTGAGCGGGCCATCGAAACCTCCAAGAAGAAGCTGAACAAGGACATGTCCGTGCCGGAGTTCCGGAAAGCCTGCGCAGAGTTTGCCGAGGACTTCATTCAGAAGCAGATGTCCGGCTTCAAACGTCTGGGTGTGGTTGGCGATTGGGAGCACCCCTACCGTACCATGGACCGGCACTTTGAGGCCCAGGAGGTCAAGGTCTTTGGCCGGATGTTCGACAAGGGCTATATCTACAAGGGTCTGAAGCCTGTGACCTGGTGTCCCTACTGTGTCACCGCGGTAGCCGAGGCTGACATCGAATACAAGGATGACCCCTGCACCACGGTCTATGTGAAGTTCCCCATGGCAGACGATCTCGGTAAGCTCGCCGGCTTTGATCTGAGCAGGACCTACTTCGTGATCTGGACCACCACCATCTGGACCCTGCCCGGCAACATGGCCATCTGCCTCCATCCCCGGGACAGCTATGTTCTTGCCAAGGCGGGAAACGGTGAGACCTACATCGTAGCCGAGGCGCTGCTGGAAAAGGTCATGAAAGTAGGCGGCATCGAACACTACGAGGTCCTTGCCTCCTACCCCGGCGCGTTCTTTGAGAACATGCTGGCAAAGCATCCCTTCCTGGACAAGACCAGCCGTCTGGTGAACGCCGAGTACGTCACCATGGACTCCGGTACCGGCTGTGTCCACACCGCTCCCGGCTTCGGCGCCGATGACTACCAGACCTGTATGCGCTACGGCATGGAGCTGATCGTTCCCGTGGACGATTATGGCCGCCACACCGATTATGCCGGAAAGTACGCCGGAATGAAGACCGAAGAATCCAATCCTGTGATCATGGCGGATATGCAGGAAAGTGGAATGCTGTTTGCCTCCGAGAAGATCGTGCACTCCTACCCCCACCATGACCGCTGCAAGAAGCCCGTCATCTTCCGGGCCACTCCCCAGTGGTTCTGCTCCGTGGAATCTTTCAAGGATCAGGCCGTTCAGGCCATTGAGAACGTCCAGTGGTTCCCTGCCTGGGGCGGTGACCGGATGGTCAGCATGATCCGGGAACGGGCCGACTGGTGCATCTCCCGTCAGCGTCGTTGGGGCCTGCCCATCCCCGTCTTCTACTGCAAGGACTGCGGAAAGCCTGTTTCCACCCCCGCCTCCATCGAAAAGCTCTCCGGCCTGTTTGATGAATTCGGCTCCAACATCTGGTTTGAGAAAGAAGCCATGGAGCTCGTTCCCGATGGCTTCACCTGCCCCCACTGCGGCGGAAAGACCTTCGACAAGGAAAAGGACACCCTGGACTGCTGGTTTGACTCCGGCTCCACCCACTACGCCTCCCTCATGCACCGCACGCCCGAGCTCTGGCCCGCGGATGTGTATCTGGAGGGCGCCGACCAGTACCGTGGCTGGTTCCAGTCCAGTCTGCTGACCAGCGTGGGCGCACTGGATCAGGGCGCTCCCTTTAAGCAGGTCCTCACCCACGGCTGGACCGTGGACGGCCAGGGCCGGGCCATGCACAAGTCCCTGGGCAACGGCGTGGATCCCGCCGACCTGATCAAGGAATTCGGCGCCGACATCGTCAGGCTCTGGGCCGCCTCCTCCGACTACCACGCGGATGTGCGCTGCTCCAAGGAGATCTTCAAGCAGATCGCCCAGAACTACCTGAAATTCCGCAACACCGCCCGGTACTGCCTGGGCAACCTGAACGACTTCGACCCCGATAATCTGGTTCCCGCGGATCAGCTGGAGGAGCTGGACCGTTGGGTCCTGACCAAGCTGGATGGGCTGACCAGGTTCTGCCGCAAGGCTTACAACGGCTATGAGTTCCATGTGGTAACCCACGCCATCAACGATTTCTGCGTAGTGGAGCTCAGTTCTTTCTACCTGGATATTATCAAGGATCGGCTGTACTGCGAGGAGCGCAATGGTCTTCGCCGCCGCTCCGCTCAGACCGCTCTGTTCCTGATTCTGGATGCCATGGCAAAGCTCTTTGCCCCCATCCTGGCCTTCACCTGCGACGAGATCTGGCAGTCCATGCCCCACCGCTCCGGCGATGACAGCCGCAACGTACTTCTGAACCAGATGCCCGAGGACTTTGGGGCGTATGCTCTGTCCGAAGATGCCATGGCCAAGTGGGATACCATCATGAAGCTGCGTCAGGATGTGAACGGTGTCCTGGAAAAGGCCCGGGCCGACAAGCGGATCGGTAAGGCACTGGAAGCGCATGTGACCCTCAGCACAGAGGATACTGCCGTAAAAGCCGCCTGTGAGGGTAAGAACCTTTCCGAACTGTTTATCGTGTCCGACTGCACCTGGAGTCAGCCTGAGGAAGGCGCCGAGACCGCTCAGGGCGTCAACTTTCCCCAGGTCACCATCGGCGTCAGTGAGGCAAAGGGTGCCAAGTGCCCCCGGTGCTGGATGCACTCCGAAAAGGCCAACGAAGAGGGCCTGTGCCCCCGGTGCGCTGCCGTAGTGGCAAAGCTGGATGTGGAGCTTTGATTGCTGACACTCCCATCGGTCTTCTTTCACAGCTTGTAACCAAGTAAATGCAGCGGCAGAGATTGGGATTTCCATTCTCTGCCGCTGTTTTTATTTATCGAGTATTTGCAGAAAGGCTGTCTCTTCCACCCCTTACTTTTTGCCCGGGCCGTCCTTTCGAATCCCACCGCCGCCGTCAAAAAAGACCGCCCCGACAAAGGCGGGTGTCCGTAACACAGTAATTTTATGAATTATTTCTTACGGCATCTGTCTTGGGGGTTGGTAACAAGAAAATAGGCGATACCTGGTCATTTTGACTGGGTATCGCTTATTTTTTGCCCGCATTAAAAAGAATGGACGAATCCCGACTTTACGGTTACAATAGATGCGAAGTCAGATAAACCCGCATCCAGAATAGAATTCAAAATTTCGGCTTTACATGTTTTTGAGAATTATAAAAAGTGCCTTTTAAAAATGAAATCTTCAATTATTTGTAAGGTACAGCACCTATTTCTTGTCATATAGAGTGAAGGTACCTTTGAACAAGGAGGCATGGTTATGGAAGATAGCCAAATCATTGATCTCTACTGGCAGAAAGATCCCGATGCCATAGCGGAATCGAACAGAAAATATGGCGCTTACTGTTTTCGCATTGCTGACAGTATTCTTCATAGCAATGAGGACGCTGAAGAATGCGTAAATGACACATGGCTTCATGCTTGGAACGCTATGCCCCCCCAACGGCCCGCCCAGCTTCGCATGTTCCTTGCGAAAATCACACGCAATTTATCCTTCAACCGTTTTAACGCACGCTCAGCCCAAAAACGCGGAAGCGGAGAGATCAGTCTTGTACTGGATGAGTTGGCTGAGTGTATTGCCAATGAGACAGATATAGAGTCTGCTTACGAAGCAAAGGAACTAGTGGGGTACATAAGCTGTTTTGTGAAAAAGCTTCCGGAACGGGATGGCAATGTGTTCGTCAGACGCTATTTTTTCACCGAACCGATTCCTGTCATTGCGGAGCGATATGGCTTGACCGAAAACAATATAATGGTAATTCTCAGCCGAACTCGTAAGAAACTTAAATGTGCTCTGATAAAGGAGGGATATGTCCATGAATAGAAAGGATTTATATACAGCATTGGGAGAAGTGGATGATGACATCTTAGAACGCAGTGAACATAAAGGAAAGAAGACAAGTAAATCCATCTGGTTCCGGTGGGGAGCGATTGCAGCATGCTTTTTCCTTTTTGTCAGTATGACACTCACGGCGGAAGCAACAACCGGTGCTGTGAGCAACCTGCTGGCACCGCTGTTTGGGACTACTCAGACAGAAATCGTTGACAATATTGGTATCCCTGTCGGTGTTTCAGCATCTGCCGATGGGTATACGCTCACCTGTGACGCAATTATCGGTGACCGGTACAGTGTAGCAATTGTATATACCCTGTCCCGGGATGACGGACAGCCAATCCCGGAGGGTGTGAACTTTGGCAATTGGACGCCAGATATCCGCGGCTCCGGCGGAGCATACCTTTCCAAGGTAACATACGAGGATGATCCAAGCAAATTGTATTTTGTTATGGGCGTAAAAAATCGTGCGCCGGTTATAGGAAGATTAACAGCCGTGTCCTTTGCCAAGCTTGAAATCCAAGACGAAGACGGGAATTGCACACTTTTGGCAAATGGACCCTGGGAATTGAAATTTACATTGCGCTACAAGGATGAAACCGTTAAAGTACCGGTCACAAAACGGGAAATAACAGACGCAGGTGGCGAGCAATACCGCATCAAGAATATTTTTCTTTCACCGGTCGGACTGCATATAGACGCTCGTTGGTATAATCCCAAATCGATAGACGGCTCATTATTAACCGATGATTTTCTGGTTTCGCTCCTACTGAAAGACGGGACAACCCTTGCCCTGGAAAATTACAACAAAAGTACAATTTTTAAGGCAGGATCGAAAACAGCAGACTATGATTATACCGCACTTTTTGATGTCCCTGTCGATCTTGATACAGTTCAAGCTCTCATCATTTGCGGCTGCGAATATCCGGTAACGATTTCCTCTTAGAGGATTATTGGAAATCACTTTCGGAACTAGGGCGCACTTCTATACGGGGTATTCCCGTATGTGCGCTCCGCGAGTCAAAACGCCCCGGACACATGAATGTCTGTCGCGTTATGGTGTTCCGAACAAGGGACTGTATCCCTTGTGCCGCTTTGCGGCTATCCTCTTAAGGCAAAAGGCGTGACCCGAAAGTCACGCCTTTTGTCTATTTTGCTGTCTTACGAACAACGCCCGAAAGAGGCGGTCTTTTTTGACAAGCGGGTACAAAAAAGATGGATTTGCTTTTTGGGCGTATCGATTCACACCCCGGAAGATTTCTTAATGATATATCGCTGACGCGACGTGATATACGGCTTACGCCGCATGATATACTTGCTGCGCAAGCATGAAATAATATCCGTTCCCTCATATGCCAAAGGCATATATCATCGCACAAAGTGCGATATCATATCGAAGATATATCACCCGTTCCGCAGGGAACGGATATCATTGCAAAAAGCACGCCGAAGCGTGCTTTTTGCATGTATGTTACATGCACTTTAGATTCTCTCCACTTACGCTTTCTCTATATAATTTGCCTTTCCGCCCACAGTCCTACGGACTGCGTTCGGAAAGGCAGGGATTCTCCCACGGACTAAAAAAGTGTCCACCGGACACTTTTTTGCCCGGGCTTCGCCCGGGCCGTCCTTTCGAATCCCACCGCCGCCGTCAAAAAAGACCGCCCCGACAAGGGGCGGTCTTTTTTGGCGGAGGCGGTGGGATTCGAACCCACGAGGCGTTGCCGCCTACCTGATTTCGAGTCAGGGCCGTTATGACCACTTCGATACACCTCCGTATCGAACTTTCTCATTATATCAGCGGAGCGGGAAAAAATCAAGGATTATCTTTCTTCCGAACCAGCTCCAAAACCTTTTTCAAGTCCTGGCAGATGCCGCTGTAATTTTCCCGGCGGTGGGGCCGCAGGCAGGCGGAGCAGTCCTTGATCCCCTCTTTTGTGTACCGGAAATTTCCCCCGCACCCATCTCCCAGGGCATACAGGGGGCAGTAGCAGAACATGCAGCTAAAGTGCTCCGGGTCAGCGCCCTTGTGACAGGGAAAATATTCACATTCCCGGTTCTGATAAAAATCGTAATGGCTCATTCTTTTCTCCTGTTCAAACCGCCGTCCAGGGATATTCCTCCGGCGGCAATCGGGTAAAGGTCAGTTCCTCCCCGGTTACGGGGTGACGGAACCGCAAAAGGCAGGACCACAGAGCAATCTCGCAGGGATCGTTAAGCGTACTGTACTTCCGCTCCCCCACCAAGGGCTGTCCCCGGGAGGCAAACTGCACCCGGATCTGATGGGTCCTGCCGGTCAAAAGCGTTACCTCCACCCGGCTTAAATCCCCGGCCTTGTTCAGCACCCGGTAAGAAAGCACTGCCTCCTGGATCCCCTTGCCGGGGGCTTCGGCAACAAACGTCATCTTACGGGCCTTGTCCCTGCCCAGAAGGTCCCGCAGGAAACCCGCATCCTGCTCCGGCTGGCCGTGGATCACCGCCAGATACCGTTTTTCAAAGCTGCCCTCCCGGATCTGCCGGGAAAGCTCCGCCGCCGCTTCGGCGTTTCTTGCCAGAACCATGACACCGCCAACCACACGGTCCAAGCGGTGCACCGTCCGCACATCCGCCCAGGGGTCCCCCAGGGTCTGCCGGACAAGGTCAGGCATTCCCCCCGGTTCATCCGTTGACAGAACTCTCGGCGGCTTGACGCAGACCGCGATTTGGTCATCCAGATACAGCATCGTAAGCACAGCGCAAGCCCCCCCCTTTATAAACTACTCCCGCTTGTCCTTTTCCTCGGCCAGCAGGGAAAGCCCCACGCCGGAAAAAGCCAGAATCATCGCCGCGATAATCGGCGCGGGATGACTGCCGGTTTGGGGCGCTTCTGCCTCCGTCTGCGCCAGGATCCGAACCTCCGCTTCCTCCGATGCCCGGGCATTGCGAAAGCTCAGCGTCACCGCCAGAACCAGGGCAACCCCATACAGCAGCCAACCCCATCTTTTGTGCATACAGCCTCTCCCCTTTCGGATAGTAAAGACAGTATACACACGTTCCATTCAGGAAAAAGGTCAAACCACAGGCATGAAACCGGAAAACCGTCCGCCCGACTCCGCCGGAAAAAGGGGGATTCTCCCTCCATTCCCGCGTCAGGGCCGGAAAGCGCTGCTTTCGGGGATAATCAGCCCAGGGGTTGGGGGTTAATCTGCATAACCTCCCGCTGATACCGGGCAATGCCCTTTGCCAGAACCTCCATCGCCCGGTTCAGGTCCTCCCGGTTCAGCACATAGGCAATCCGCACCTCGTTGATTCCCTTGCCGGGGGTTTCATAGAAGGGCGCGCCAGGAGCAAACATAACCGTATCGCCATCGTCGTCGAAAGTTTCCAGCAGCCAGTGCTGGAACTTGTCCGCGTCGTCCACTGGCAGGCTTGCCATTACATAGAAGGCGCCCATGGGCTCCTCCACCACCACGCCGGGAATCTTCCGCAGACCGGAAATCACCGTATCCCGGCGCAGGCGGTATTCCTGCTTGCTCTTCCGGAAGAATTCCGGGTCTACAGAGTACAGCGCCTCAGCGCCGATCTGGTCAATCGTTGCAACGGACAGCCGGGACTGGCAGAACTTCAGAATAGCCTGCTGCAGCTCCTTATTCTTCGTGACCACGCAGCCTACCCGGGCGCCGCAGGCGGAGAAACGTTTGGACACGGAATCCACGATCACCAGATTCTCCCGAATGTCAGGGAACCTGGCCATAGTCGGCACACCGAACTTTTCATTGTAGCAGAATTCCCGGTACACCTCGTCGCAGATCAGGTACAGGTCGTGGGCCTTGGCAATGTCCGCGATCATCCGCATCTCATTTTCGTCCAGCACCACACCGGTGGGGTTGCCGGGATTGGTAATGAGAATGGCCCGGGTATTCTTGGTAATCAGGCTTTCAATCCGCTCCCGCTTGGCATAGCGGTAGCCCTCCCAGGGATTGGTGGGCAGGGCACGGATAACACCGCCGGCAGCATGGACGAAGGTGGTGTAGTTGGGATAGTAGGGCTCGGGGATGATGACCTCCGTATAGGGGTCCAGAATGCTCAGGCAGGTCAGCAGCAGCGCCTCGCTGCCGCCGGTGGTAATGAGAATATCACCGGGGTCCAGGTCAACATCCAGCCGCTTATAGTACCGCCGGATTGCTTCGATCAGCCCCGGGTTTCCGGGGGAAGCGTCATAGGCCAGGGTCCGGCTGTCAAACTTCCGCACGGCCTCAAAATAGGCGGGCGGCGTAGGAAGATCCGGCTGACCGATGTTGAGGTGGTAGATTTTCTTTCCCCGTTTTTCAGCGGCCACCGCCAGCGGGTGGAATTTTCGCATGGGGGACGGTTCGCATCGATTGGCATTGATGGATATTTGCATAAGTACCTCCATTGGCGGTTCTGCCGCCATGTATATATTCTTTCGTCAATTGCTTCAGCTCCGGGCTGAGCCAGAGCAGGGCAATGAGATTGGGAATCGCCATGAGGCCGTTCACGGTCTCGGCAAGCTGCCACACCGTCTCGGTCTTCATAACCGCCGCCAGCACTACAGCAGCGGTCTGGAACGCGGCAAATCCTTTCCACGCGCCGGGACCAAGGAGATATTCCCCACACCGGGCGCCGTACAGCCCCCAGCCCAGCACCGTGGCAAAGGCGAAGCAAGTAAGAAACATTGACAGGAAAATGGATACCCAGTCTCCCAAAACCAAAGTAAAAGCTGCGGTGGTCAGATCTCCGCCCACATCCATGCCGTAGGGAACAGGCACGCCGCTGCACAGGATCGCCAGCGCCGTCATGGTACAGATCACGATGGTGTCCAGAAACACCTCCATGATCCCCATAAGCCCCTGTTCCGCCGGGTGGGAGACCTCCGCGGAAGCGTGGGCAATGGACGCGGTTCCCATCCCCGCTTCGTTGGTAAATACCCCCCGGGAGCAGCCCACGCTCAGCGCCCGGAAGGCGGAACCGATAGCGCCGCCGGTAACGGCACGGGGAGAAAAAGCACCCAATATGATTGCCCGAAAAGCCCCGGGCACCGCGTCGGCACGGAGCACCAGCAGCGCCGCGCAAAGAACAATATAGCACGCTGACGCGAAGGGCACCAGTTTTTCCGCCGTTTGCCCGATCCGCTTCGCGCCGCCCAGAAGAGCCGCACCCACCAGCGCCGCAAGGACAAGCCCCATTAAGAGATTTCCACGGGTGCTTGCCTGTCCGCCAAACCGGGTCAGAACATTATTGATCCCGGTGACCACCGCATTGATCTGGGTGGCGTTCCCCACCCCAAAGGCAGCAATCACGCCCAGGAAGCTATATACCCCCGCCAGGAAATGAAAGCGTTTTGCCATCCCCTGCCGGATCATGTACATGGGTCCGCCCACGAATTCCGTTCCCCGGCGGACCCGGTAGCGGACAGCCAGGGTAGCTTCGGCGAACTTTGTCGCCATGCCCACAAGACCGCAGACCCACATCCAGAAAATGGCCCCGGGACCTCCCAGGCAGATGGCTCCCGCCACACCAACCAGATTTCCGGTACCCACCGTGGCGGCCAGCGCCGTACACAGGGCCTGAAAGGGTGATATCCCGTTCTTCTTTTCCTTTGAACCACGGAACATTCCGGCAAAACGGCGCAATGCTCCCAGGAACAGCCGCACCTGAGCAAAGCCGGTGATTACCGTAAGATAGATCCCCGTTCCCAGGATCAGAATCAGTCCGGGCGCGCCCCAGACAAGATCATGTAAAGCGTTGAGAGCGTGCATCATGCGTTCCTCCTAGCATACCACTTTTGGGGACAAAGTGCAAGAAAAACTTCCTGAATGCGCTAAAAAGCGGCCCCCGAATTTACGGGACCGCTTTTGTAGAAAACTGTATTCAATTCCAGGAACAATTCCGTTACGGCATGGAAATGTATGATAAATGATCGTTTAGCTGACTACTTTACCTTGAATGGTATGCGGTCCGATGCGGTACACGGCAAGGGCTCCCCTGTGTAAGGGGAGCTGTCAGCGTAGCTGACTGAGGGGTTGTAACGGAGGACTTCCACATCTACCTATCGTCAGAACGGACAGTGTCCTTTACAGTCCCTTTTCGCTGATTTGTTGTCAGTATTAAACGTTTTACTGCACAATCCCTCAGTCGCTTCGCGACAGCTCCCTTTGCACAAGGGAGCCTTGGGGCGCTGCCGCGCCAGTGCGCTAAACGATTACTGCAAGAAAATCATGTACAACCGAATTACAGCCTATTGGGTCTACGGGGGTTCTTAAACCCACTTCTCCCAGACCTCGGGACAGTAGCCCACGGTGGCCTGACGGCCGTTGCGGACAATGGGGGCGCGCAGGAGGCTCTGGTCTTCAAAAACCTTATCCTCTTTCGCCCGGGCATCGTCCATGTAGCGCATGTTGGTGACCTCCTGGCTTTTGCTGTCCCAGTCGATGAGATTGTCAATACCGCCCACCGCTTTCACCACACTGTCGAACTCCCGCCCGGACAGGCCGTACCGGATTAAATCCACAGACTGGTAAGGGATCCGCCGCTCCTTAAAATACCGCTCGGCTTTTTTGGTATCAAAGGATTTGCTCTTTCCGAAAATCTGAATGTTCAATAGATCACCTCCATCAGACACAGGCCCTGGGCCGGGGCCAGAAATCCGGCTTCTGCCCGGGCCGCCCCAAAGAGGGCGGGTATGGACGCTGCATCCCGGTCTCCCCTGCCCACTTCAATGAGGGTTCCTGCCAGAATGCGCATCATGTTGTACAGAAAGCCGTCCGCCGTAACGGAAATGTCCAGCTCCGGTCCGTTTCGCTCCAGCCGGATCGCACAGATCGTCCGGACTGTGGATTTTTTCATATGGCTGTTGGCGCAGAAAGCACGAAAGTCGTGACGTCCTGTCAAGAGCTCCGCCGCCCGGGCCATTTTTTCTTCATCCAGGGGTTCCCGGAGCACGGTCACATATTTCCTCTCAAAAACGCAGGGTTCGTCCCCTGTCCAGAGCCGGTAGCGGTAGGTCTTCTCCCTGGCGCTGAGCCGGGCATGGAACCGGTCCGATACCTCCCTGCAGGAGCGTATGCCGATGTCCTCCGGAAGATACCGGCGCAGGGCAGAAAGAATCTCCTCCGCGGGCATATCGCTTTCGCAGTGGAAATTTGCCGTCTGGCCCAGAGCGTGGACACCGGCATCGGTGCGCCCGCTGCCGGTAACCTGGACCGGCTGGTCCAGAATGCGGGAAAGGCACGCTTCCAGCTTTCCCTGGATGGTATTTTCCGTCCCCGGCAGACGCTGCCAGCCCCGGTAGCGGGTACCGTCGTAACAGATTTCAAGCCGCAGATTCCGCAAGCGCTTCCAGCTCCTCTCTGGCTTCCCGTTCGGTGTCCGCCGAAAACAGGAAGCGTCCTTTCTGATCATACACCTGAACATGTCCCTGAATATACCGCATGGAATACATAGCCATCGCCCTTTCCTTTTGTCTGACAGCAGTATACCATAGCAAAAGGGCGATATTCAGGACTTATTCAGGATTTCCCCCGGTTATTTTCGGCTCGAACGGGGCTTACCCCACGACCTCGTAGCCGGCATCGGCGATGGCCTTTTTCACCGCCTCCACATCCACGCTGCCGCTGACGGTGACGGTTTTGGCGTTAAGATCCGCCACGGCTCCCGTGCAGCCGGGGACCTGGGAACAGACCTTCTCCACTCTTGCCTTGCAGTGGGTACACATCATACCTTCTACTTTGATTACGGTTTCCATTTATTTTTCCTCCCTGATAATATTGATCGTTTCCGGTCCAGGGGATTCTTCCCCGGATCCAGAAAAGGTTTTCGGACGAAACAGCCGCATACACATACCCTCTTTGCTCTGCTCACAAAGTGGTATCCCTGGTTTTTCAATCAGAAACGATTTTTAGAAACAAGTCAGCATTGACTCTTTTCTTCCGGTATGCTATTATTCTAGCATATCCTGCGAAAAAGGCAAGTATGTACTATTTTGTACTATACTACCTTTTTTGATACCATAATGTCGGGAGGTTATGCCATGTCCAGTGATGTATGTCCCGTGGAGACGACGCTGGATCTCATCGGCGGGAAATACAAGGCCCTGATCCTCTGGCACCTGGCCGAGAAAAAGCTGCGTTTTTCCGAGCTGCACCGGGCCATCACCAGTGCCACGCCGAAAATGCTCACACAGCAGCTTCGGGAGCTGGAAGCCCAGAAGCTCATTCACCGGGAGGTCTACCCTGTAATCCCGCCCAAAGTGGAATACTCCCTCACCCAGACCGGGCGGAGCCTGCTGCCCATCCTCACCGCCATGCGTGACTGGGGTGCGGAATACCTGCGGAAAAAGAATATTGAGCCCACCTTCTTTATGATGTCCGGTGACCCTGCCGGAACCTGAACGCTTCTGTGAAGAAAGGAATTGAACATGAAAATCAAAATTCTGTCTGACAGCACCTGCGACCTTTCCCCCGCCCTGGTCCGCCAGTACGATATTGGGATCATTCCCCTGATCGTTGTCAAGGACAATCAGGAATATCTGGACGGGCAGACCATTACTCCCCAGGACATTTTTGACCATGTGGCAGCCGGCGGAAGCCTGTGTTCCACTGCCGCCCGCAGCGTCGCCACCTATCAGGAAGCCTTTTCCCAGTATGCCGCAAATTATGACGGGATCCTCCATATCAATATCAGCTCGGAATTTTCCTCCAGCTATCAGAACGCCTGCATCGCCGCCCAGGACTTTGAAAATGTCCGGGTGGTGGATTCCCGGAACCTGTCCACCGGCCAGGGCCTCGTAGTGCTGAAAGCCTGTGAGCTGGCAAAAACCACCGAAAGCCTGGATCAGCTGAAAGCGGACCTGGATGCTTTTACTTCCCGGGTGGAGGCCAGCTTTGTCCTGGACAAGCTGGAATACATGGTCAAAGGCGGCCGGTGCTCCAGCGCCGCGGCCCTGGGTGCGAACCTTCTGAACCTGAAGCCCAGCATTGAGGTAAAGGACGGCAAAATGACTGTGGTCAAAAAGTACCGGGGCAAATATGACCGGTGCCTGAGCAGCTATGTGAAAGACCGTCTGGGAAATCGGGAGGATATTGACCGGGGCACTCTGTTCATCACCCACACACCGGTTTCCGACGTGTGTCTGGAGGCCGTGCGGGAGGCAGTCAGGGAATGCGGTCAGTTTGACAATATCTATGAGACCGATGCCGGCTGCACCGTATCCTGCCACTGCGGCCCCGGCACACTGGGCGTCCTCTTTGTCCGCAAAGAAGCGTAACCATACAATCACTTCATCCGATCCCCCGGGACGGCCATTTCGCCGTTCCGGGGATTTTTAAGATCCGATTAAGAAACGGAAATAGAGTTGACAGATGTAGTCTACTGTGCTAGGATTGTTTTACCGGAAATTGGAAGGAGGCCCCATCATGAGCCAAAATGAACCAGTGAAATATGCCTGGATTGATGAGAAACAGAAGATCGTATCCTTTGAGGTGCTCCGCGGGGCAAGCCAATATACTGCCCGGGAAACGGACTTCTGGTCCCAGATCCTGACCTGGATCCGTGCCGGATACCGGCTTCAGTGATTCCTGACACCCAGACGACAAAAGGAGGAAAACCAATGGACAATCATCCGGCAGCAAAAATCAGCGATTCGGAGCTGGAGGTCATGCGGGTCCTGTGGGACGCCGGGCGTCCTCTGTCAATTACCGAGATCCGGGAAACCCTTCAGGCCCGGATGGGCTGGGAATCCACTACCATCAAGACCCTGGTGCAGCGGCTTTGCAACAAGGGCGCGCTGGCCCAGCAGAAGCAGCGGTATTTTATCTATACCCCCCTGGTCAGCCGGGAGGAATACAACGAATGGGCAACCGGCGATCTGATCCGCAGGCTTTACCGGGGCAGCGCAAAAAACCTGGTAGCCGCCCTCATCCACTCCGACAGCCTGTCCCAGGCGGATGTGGAGGAACTGCGGAAGTCCTTTCATGTGGAGGGCGCGGAAGATGCATGACTTTCTCAATACATTGCTTTTTCTGACCCTGGGCGGCAGCGTGATGACGGTACTGGTGCTGCTGATCCAGCTGATCTTCCGCAAAAAGCTTCCCCGGACCTTCTGCTACTGCGCCTGGCTTCTGGTGCTGCTGCGCTTTGCGCTGCCGGTTCCCGGCATCTTCCGGGTTTCCCCGGAAACAGCCCAGGCTGTCCGCACCCCCCAGGCGCTGCGATCCTCCGTTCAGGCCCTCCGGGAGCACCCCGAAAAATCCGAAGCTTTCACGCCTGCGGAAAAAGATCCTGCAGAAGACACCCATGGGATTCTTTCCGGAACGGAAGCGGATACCCGGACGGAAACGATACATACAGCTTCCGTGGATGTCCCTGACGTGACCGACCCCACACCGGAACAGAGCGGACTGTCTCTTTCCCAACGCCTTCTGATCCTGTGGGCCGCCGGAGCAGCAGTCTGCGCAGGGCTCTACATTGTCAGTTATCTGCGGTTTTCCTGGGTACTGAACCGCACCCTGCGGCAGCCGGAACAGCCGGACCGGCAGGTTTTCCAGGCATTGGGCGGCAAAGATCGGCTTCAGCTTTGGCGCAGCCCCTGCGTCAGCTCCCCCATGCAGCTGGGGCTTTTGTCCCCCCGGCTGATTCTGCCGGACAGAGCATATACAAAAGAAATGCTGGAAAACATCCTCCGCCACGAATTGACCCACTACCGCCGCCGGGATGTGCTGTGCAAGTGGGCTGCCGCCCTGACCGGCTGCATTCACTGGTTCAATCCCTTTGTCTGGATTGCCCGGCGGCAGCTGGACCGGCAGTGTGAATTGAGCTGTGACGAGCTCTTGCTTAAATCCATGACCCCACAGGAAAAGCAAAGCTACGGGCAGACCCTGCTGGAGCTTGCCTGTGACCGCGCTCTGCCGAAGCAGGTGATCGCCACCTCCTTTGCCACGGAAAAGCAGGATCTGAAAGAACGGCTGGGGCGAATTATGGACTATCGGGGAAGCTCCGTCCCAACCATGATCCTGACCCTGTGTCTTTCCCTGGTGCTGACAGGCTGTGCCGTCGCGTCCGGCCCCGTCCGTCAGGCAGAGCCCACGGAGGAACCGCCCCAGACAGCCGTTCCCGCCGAAACGAAGGCTGCCCCTCAGACGGAAACGGCTTCCAAAGATTCCGGGGAAGAGGACGTTGTGTATGTTTCCACCGTGGACGAGCTGCTCACTGCCATTGCCCCCAATACCACCATTCTCCTGGCTCCGGGCACCTACGAGCTGACCCAGGCATCGGACTACCCCATAGAAGATATTGCCGAGACCCGTCCCCGCTCCGACTACCTGCTCTGGGAGAATAACGGGGTTGACGGCTACGGTCTGGTGGTCAACGGGGTGGATAATCTGACCATCCGGTCCGAGTCCGGCGCGGGGACCATCCTCTGTTCCCAGCCCCGGTACTCCGAGGTGCTGCGGTTTTCCGGATGCACCGGGATCACCATTACCAGTCTCACCGCCGGACACACCGAGGGAGCAGGCACCTGCGTAGGCGCGGTCTTCGGCTTCTGTTTCACGGACGATGTGGTGATCGAGGGCTGCGGCCTGTACGGCTGCGGCACCATGGGCGTAGAGGCCTGGAACTGCGAGAACATGCTGGTACATAATACCCATATTTACGACTGCAGTCTGGGTGCCGCTGGAATCTACGAATGCTACAATGTCCGGTTTGATTCCTGCGCTGTGGATGACTGCACAGGCTATCAGGGGCTTTTCACCATCCAGCAGTCGGCCAGCATAGCCGTGACCAACACCGCCGTCCGCAATAACGAAACGGACTATCTGGTTTCCGCTAATAATAATGCCCAGGATGTGTATTTCGGCGGGGTGCAGACGGATAACTGCACCTTCTCCACCGGCATCTACGATTCCGACCGGATGCCTATTACCTTTGACGGCTGTGCCTTTGCTCAGACCAACCTGTTCCCCGAGGATATGGACACCCCCGCGGTTTTGGCCGTGGACGGCAGCGGGAAAGCCCTGGAAAACCAGGCGCTGATGAAAATGACCCTTTCGGAGAATGTAAACTGGGAGCCCAAAGCGCGGCCCACCCTGGATGCTGAGAAAAGCACAATCGTCCAGGATGGCGTCGCAACGGTTTCTACCGTGGATGAATTGATCGCTGCCATCGGCCCCGACACCACCATCCTTCTCCAGCCCGGGACCTACACCCTCAGTGAGGCTTCAAACTACGGCCAGCTGGGCGGAGACTATTACCGTTGGGCCGAGGAATTCGACGGCTATACCTTGGAAATCCGGTATGTGGACAATCTGACCATTGTGGCAAAGGATCCTTCCCGGGTGCAGATCGAAACCTCCCCCCGGTACGCCGATGTGCTCCGTTTCCAAAGCTGCACCGGCATCACCCTGGAGGGCTTTACCGCGGGACATATTGACGGTCTGGGCAGCTGCACCGGAAATGTGCTGGGATTTTACCGGACAGATGAAATCACGGTAAAGAATTGCTCCCTCTTTGGCTGCGGTGTCATCGGAATCGATGCCAGCCTCTGCACCGGAATGACCGTCACAGGCACCGAAATCCACCACTGCGAAAGCAGCGCGGCGAGCCTCTGGAACTGCCAGGATGTTTCCTTCACCGACTGCAATATCCACGATAACGGCGACGACCATATCCATACCAACGAGTGCGCTAACGTGTCTATTGACCGGAAGTCCCTTATAAAATAGCATTGCCCGGAGCATCTGAAAGGCTGCTCCGGGTCTTTGTTTCCCCAAAAAATCCTCTTGCATTCCCGGTTGGATATGGTATACTGAGGGAAGTTCTGAAAAAATCCCCATGCGAAGAAATCGCGCCAGGAATAATGAAAACTGTTCACGCATGGGGATTTATGTGCATCAGCGCCGGTTGCCCCGCAAAGGGGCGAGGCGCTGGCACTTTCATTAAATTTTACTGTGAATGCGGAGCTTTCACAGTAAATCGCTGAGAGCTGACAGCGAGAGATTTTGTTTCCTCAGAAAGTTTGGAAAAGCGAGGAATACTGTACGTATTTCCGATTTTCCAAACTGCACTTCGGGAGCAAAAGATCCGCTGCGCAGCCGAAGGCGATTTGTTCAGAGGTTCCTAACGCAAGAAAAACTGCAGGCGGTGACCCAATGGATTACAATACCATTCTTGACCTGGCCACGGATGTGGGCTATGAGCTTGCCATGGCGGGCGCGGAGACCTTCCGGGTGGAGGACAGTGTTCACAGGATTCTGGAAAGCTTTGGTGTGGAGGCTGATGTGTTTGCCATCCCCAACTTTCTGGTGGTGAGCATCCTCACCGACACCGGCAAGCCCATAACGAGAATGCGGCGGATTGGCTTCCACAGCAACGACCTGGACGCCGTGGAACGGCTCAACGGTCTGAGCCGGGCCATTTGCAGCCGGCATCCCAAGCCGGAGGAAGCCACCGGGTGGCTGAAGCATGTTCTTGCCACCGCCCGAACCTATTCCGCCTCCGGCAATATGCTTGGCTACTTCGCCGGCGGCGCCGGATTCGGGGTGCTTTTCGGCTGCGACCTTATCGACGCCCTGTGCGCGGGACTGTGCGGCGTCCTTATCGGTCTGGTGCAGAAAGCCATGTCCTACCTGAAAGTGAATCCGTTCTTTTCCACCCTTGCCTCCGCTTTTCTCATGGCTGTTGCCGCTTACTCCATGGTAAATCTGGGACTGGCCCGCCACACCGACGGTGTCATTATCGGCGCCCTGATGATCCTGGTTCCCGGTCTGCTCTTCACCAACGCCATGCGGGATATTATTTTCGGGGACACGAATTCCGGCATCAACCGGATCGTCCAGGTGTTTCTCGTTGCGGTGGCCATTGCCCTGGGAACCGCCGCCGGCTGGAACATCATCTGCAGGTTCTGGCGGGAGCCCGCGGACGCCGCTTCCTATATGGCGCCCTTTCCCGTGCTTTGCCTTGCCACTTTCGTCGGGTGCATTGGCTTTGCCATCCAGTTCAATATCCACGGTCCCGGCGGCCTGCTGTGTGCATTGGGCGGGGTAATTGCCTGGGCTGTCTACTACCTGTGCGTTCAGTACGGTCTTACGGAGCTGACCGGCTATTTCTGGGCCGCGTTCTTCTCCGCCGTGTACGCCGAGATTCTGGCCCGGGTGCGAAAATACCCGGCAATCTCCTATCTTGTGGTTTCCATCTTCCCCCTGATCCCCGGTGCCGGTGTGTACCGCACCATGCTCTATGCTGTCCGGGGGGAAATGGAGCAGTTTGCCGCCCAGGGTATGTATACCGCCGCCATCGCGGGGATCATAGCTGTAGGCATTCTCCTGGTCTCCACATCGGTGAAGATGTACTACACCTGGCGTATCATGAAAAGATAAAAAACCGGCTGCCGCCGCGCATGTGAAAAAGCGCGGCGGCAGCCTCTTTTCTGTCAAAGCTGAGAAAAGACCTCTCCCAGGCTCTCATGGAGAACCAGGTCAGCCTGATCGTCATAGGGTGTAGCATCCCGGTTGATAAGTACCAGCCGGTCTCCCCGATAGTACTGAATGAGCCCCGCCGCCGGATATACCGTCAGGCTGGTTCCGCCTACGATCAGCATATCCGCGTTCCGGATGGCGTGGACACTTTTCGCGATCACTTCCTGATCCAGGCCCTCCTCATACAGAACCACATCCGGCTTGACGATCCCGCCGCAGTCGCAGTGGGGCACACCAACCCCGTTCTTCACAAATTCCGCGGAAAAAAACTTACCGCAGCGGGTGCAGTAATTGCGGAGCACCGAGCCATGGAGCTCATATACCTTCCGGGAACCGGCTTTCTGGTGGAGACCATCAATATTCTGGGTCACCACAGCCTGGAGCTTTCCCGCCTGCTCCCACTGGGCAAGCTTTTTGTGGGTAATGTTCGGCTCAAACCCCAGAGGCAGCATTTTCTCCCGGTAAAACCGGAAGAAATACTCCGGATTTTTGACATAAAAGCTGTGGCTGATAATGGTTTCCGGCGGATATTCAAATTTCTGGTGGTACAGCCCGTCCACACTGCGAAAGTCGGGAATACCGGATTCCGTACTCACTCCCGCGCCGCCGAAAAAGACGATGCGATTGCTCTCCTTAACCCACTGCTGAAGCGTTTCCAGACCTGTCACTGCGCATCCTCCTCCGCCATTTCTTTCAGAAGTTTTTTATCCTGCTTACTGCTAAGATCCAGCTTTTCGTACATATCCGGGCGGCGCTCCCGGGTGCGCCGGAGGGACTGCTTTCTGCGCCACTCGGCCACCTTTTCATGGTTGCCGGACAGAAGGATCTGGGGAACCTCCCTGCCGTGCCACACCGCCGGACGGCTGTACTGGGGGTATTCCAGCAGGCCGTTAAAATGGCTCTCGTCCTGGAAACATTCCGGGTCGGCCAGAACACCGGGAACCATGCGGCACACCGCGTCGGTCACCGCCATGGCGGCGATCTCCCCACCGGTGAGGACAAAATCCCCAAGGGAAATTTCTTCATCCACACACTCGTCGATGAAGCGCTGGTCGATACCCTCGTAGTGGCCGCAGACCAGGATCAGGTTCGGCAGCTTACTCAGCCGGATAGCGTCCGCCTGGGTAAAGGTGTGCCCGCAGGGAGACAGGAACACGGTATGGACCGGCCCTTCCGCGTCGTCACAGGCCGCCTCCCAGCAGCGGTACAGGGGGTCTGCCTGCATGATGGCGCCCCGGCCGCCGCCGTAGGGGTAGTCGTCTACCTGGTTCTGCTTGTTGGAGGTGTAGTCCCGGATCTGCCGGGTCTCGATCTGAATGTAGCCACGCTCCTGGGCACGGCCCAGGATGCTCTCGGAGAGCACATCCCCCACAGAATCCGGGAACAATGTCAGAATCTCAATCCGCATCGGTTTCCATCCCCTCCAGCAGCTTCACTTCCATCTTATTGCCTGCCATATCCACATGGAGGATAAATTCCCGAACAGCGGGGATCATATATTCCCGCTCTCCCTTCACCACATAGACCTGGTTGCCGGGATAGTCCAGCACCTCGGTCAGGGTTCCAAGGGGCTTCCCCTCTGTAAAAACCGTCATGCCGATAAGCTCAGCGGCAAAGGTCACACCGGCGGGGGCATCCTCCCGGTAAAGCTCCATAGTCTTTCCCCGCAGGGCCTGGGCGGCCTCCACCGTATCGATGCCCTCCAGCTTCACCAGGTTGCAGGTCTTCTGCACCCGGCAGGACCGGATAGCGTAGTCCTCGCCTCCGATCCGGCAGCGGCGGTAAAAAAACAGGTCCTCCGGCGTATCCAGCCAGGGAAGCACCTTTACTTCCCCCCGGACACCGTGGGTGGTGACGATCTGTCCTGCTTCAATATAGTCAAGTTTCATGGAGCTGTCCTCCTGTAAACAGTTTTTTCAAAGAAAACGGAAAATGCGTGACGGAACCGTCACGCATCACCGTATCAATCTACGATCTCGACCGTGACCTTCTCGCCTGTGCGCTGGGCTACAGTCTTGATAATGGTGCGGATCTCTTTTGCGATCCGCCCCTGGCGTCCGATCACCTTGCCCATGTCGCCCTCTGCCACATGAAGCTCCAGCACTTTCCCCTCTTCGTCCTCGGTCTCGGTGACCGTGACGGAATCGGGATCATCCACCAGGTTCTTTGCCATATACAGCAAAAGTTCCTTCATTGTGCTTCTCCTTCAGGGAATCTTACAGCACGCCGGCATTCTTCAGCAGGCCACGGACGGTGTCGGTAGGCTGTGCACCGTTCTTGATCCAGGTCTGGGCCTTCTCGGCGTCAACAGTGATGACAGCAGGATTCACCAGAGGATTGTAAGTTCCGATCTCTTCGATGCAGCGGCCGTCACGGGGAGAACGGGAATCCGCCACCACGATCCGGTAGTAAGGATTCTTCTTGGCACCCATTCTTCTCAGTCTGATCTTAACCATGAGAGTTTCACCTCCATAAATAAATCTAATATATATCGCAAAGCAATTTGCTTTCAGCGAACGGTATCAAAAGCCGGGGAAGCCGCCGAAGCCGCCCATGCCCCGCATTCTTTTCAGCTTCTTCCCCGCCCCGGGGCCGGAAAACTGCTTAATGAGCTTGCGCATCTGCTCAAAGGACTTGAGGAGCCTGTTCACATCCTCCACCTTGACACCGGCGCCAGCGGCAATCCGCTTCTTCCGGCTGGCGGCAATGATCTCGGGCTTCTCCCGCTCCTTGGGCGTCATGGAAAGGATAATGGCCTCGGTGTGGGCCATGGCTTTTTCATCCAGCTTGGCGCCCTTCAGGTTGGCGCCGCCGGGCATCTGAGAAAGAATATCCTCCATGGAGCCCATAGATTTCATCTGGACAAGCTGATCGTAAAAGTCCTGGAGGGTGAAGCGGTTGGACTTGAGCTTCTGCTCCATCTCAGCGGCCTTCTTGGCATCGTAGGCCTTTTCCGCCTTCTCGATCAGGGTCAGCACGTCGCCCATGCCCAGGATCCGGCTTGCCATCCGGTCGGGGTGGAAAGCTTCAATATCCTCCAGCTTCTCCCCAATACCGGCGAACTTAATGGGCTTTCCGGTGACAGCCCGGACAGACAGGGCCGCGCCGCCTCTGGCATCGCCGTCCAGCTTACTGAGCATCACGGAATCAATATCCAGCCATTCATTGAAGCTCTGAGCCGCGTTCACTGCGTCCTGGCCGGTCATGGCGTCCACAACCAGCATGATCTCGTTGGGCTTCACGGCAGCCTTAATGTTCTTCAGTTCTTCCATGAGGGCTTCGTCCACATGCAGGCGGCCGGCGGTGTCCAGAAACACCATGTCATAGCCCCGCTGCCGGGCGTAGAGCACCGCTTCCTTGGCAGTGTCCACCGGGTTCTGGGTGCCCCGCTCAAATACCGGGATGCCCAGCTTTTCCCCGCAGACCTGCAGCTGCCGGATGGCGGCGGGACGGTAAATATCACAGGCCACCAGCAGAGGATTCCGGCCCTGGCGCTTCATAAGCCCTGCCAGCTTGCTGCCGTTGGTGGTTTTGCCCGCGCCCTGAAGACCTACCAGCATGACCACCGTAGGCCCGTTGGGATTGATATTAATATGCTTGGCATCGCTGCCCATGAGCTTGCACAGCTCTTCGTTGACGATCTTCACGATCATCTGGGCGGGGGTCAGGGACTCCAGAACGTCCGTGCCCACGCAGCGCTCGGTAACGGTCTTCGTAAAGTCCTTTACCACCTTATAGCTGACATCCGCCTCCAAAAGCGCCATACGGATCTCCCGCATGGCCTCCTTCACATCGGCTTCCTTCAGGCGTCCCTTGCCCCGAAGCTTCTTGAAGGTGGCGGAAATTTTTTCGGTCAAGCCCTCAAATGCCATTGCTTACTCCTCAAGTTCCCTGGCGCTCGTAATAATACGCTCCGCCAATTCCGCTACTTTCTGATCCGGGTGGTTCCGCAGCCTCCCCGCGTCATCCAGAATCGCGTCCAGCGCCCGGCGGGCCTTCTGCGCCCGGCGGACACAGCCCGTTTTTTCTTCCATATTGCGAAGACGCTGCTCAGCCCGGCTCAGGTTGTCGAAGACTCCCTGGCGGCTGACCCCCAGAACCTCGGCAATCTCCCCCATGGAAAGGTCCTGATTGTACCGCAGGTCAAAGCACTGCCTCTGTCGCTCGGTCAGAAGCTCTCCGTAATAGTCCAGCAGGAGCGTCATCTCCACAGCGTCCATATCCCAGCGCCCCCAGTGTCAAGGTATTTTCCTTGCGTCCTGTGGTATTGTACAGGATAATGACCTATTTGTCAAGTGTTTTTTCTTGACACCCTCCTTATTTATTTCATTTCTGCACGATACCACCGGGACAGCTCTCCGGTCTTTAAAAAGCCGGCTCTTTCATACAAGGCAATGGCCCGGGTGTTGGTGGAGGCCACTTCCAGACGAAGCAGCTCCCCCGGGCACAGAGTAAAGAGGGTATGCAGAGTCTCCTCTCCCGCGCCGGGTACCGCGGAAGCAACGGCGCGGATGCAGGTATCCTCCAGAATCCCGATGCCCAGAAGCTTTCCCCCATCGTGGACAAAATACGCTGGACCCGAGGAAAGCCACACTTCATCCTTTGCTTCCAGCGTCCCGGCGTTGTCCACCCCGGCCATCCGGGCATTGTAAAGCTTCCGGAATTCGGACGCGGTCTCCCGGGTGACGGGCCAAAGGCAGCGGCTCTTTTCCGGATCCGGAGCTGCCTGCCCCCGCATCTCCACCACGGCACAGTGCAGGGGAAGCGCTTTCAGCCAGGGATGCCCGGAAGCGTAGATCCGTTCCGCCCCGCACATCCGGCAGAAGGAAACGCATTCTTTCAGTAAGCTTTCCGGCTCCAGGCTGTCCTGGATCCGGATATAAGCCTGCCCACGGTAGGGAATTTCCCCCAGAATCAGGCTTGCGGCACCATTTTCAGTGGTAAAAACCGGAATGTCCTTCATGATAAAATCCTTTCTCGGTCGATTTTATTGTACACAATACACAAATTGTTTCTGTGTCCCCTGTTATCTATGCATCGATTCCTAACAATCTTTTTGCAAATTTTGTCATTTTTACGTTTTCACACTTGATTTCCTAACAAAAATCTGTATAATTACTGTCAATCGACGCGATGAAAGGAGGTCAACCATGAATAAGATCATCTGCAAAAAGGTATACGACACGGAAACCGCCACCCTGGTGCACAAGTTTACACAGGGTTATCTGGGTGATCCCGCCGGTTTCGAGGAAACGCTGTACCAGACTCCTGAGGGCCTGTACTTTCTGTATGTCGCCGGCGGCGAAGCCTCTCCTTACCCCGCTGAGGACATCCTGCGTCTTGCCAAGACCAAGGTAAACGGCTGGCTGGAAGCCCACAGATAAGTCCATACCGAAAGGCCTGCGCCCAAGCGCGGGCCTTTTTCATATATCACGGGGCAAGGCCAAGCTTGACAAACATGCTATTCTATAAATAGAAACGGAAACAGAAGGTCAATATATGAAACGAATCCTTGCTATTTTACTATGCGCCGCGCTGCTGCCCCTGACCGGGTGCGCAGCCGGGCCCCACGCCGATATTGCCGCCACTACGCTGCCGGTGGCGGAATTTACCCAGCGGCTCTGCCAGGGTACCGGCCTGACCGTGACCCGGCTGGTTACGGAGCCGGTTTCCTGCCTCCACGACTACTGCCTGAATGTCAGCCAGGTAAAGGCCGCCGAGGCGGCGAAAACCATTGTCATCTCCGGCGCCGGACTGGAGGATTTTCTCGAAGGCGTGATCGATGAAGAAAAAACCATTGATGCCTCCGCCGGGATTCCTTTGCTGTGCGGGGAGGATCACAACGGGGAGCACGAAGAAGAACACGAGGGACACCACCATGAGGAAGATCCCCACATCTGGCTCTCCCCCGCGGGTGCCGCCAAAATGGCGGAAAACATCTTTACTGGGCTTTCCCAACGCTATCCGGAGCACGCCCAGATTTTCGCGGACAATCTTACCCCCCTGCTGGAAGAGCTGGACGCCCTGCAGCGCTATGGGGATGATACCTTGTCCAGCCTTTCCTGCCGGGAGCTCATTACCTTCCACGACGGCTTTTCCTATTTTGCCCAAAGCTTTGGCCTGACGATCCTGGCGGCGGTGGAGGAAGAATCCGGCAGTGAGGCCTCAGCCCGGGAGCTCATCGAACTGATCGGGCTTACCCGGGAGCACAGCCTTCCCGCCATTTTCACCGAGGTAAACGGCAGCCCCTCCGCCGCCTCCGTCCTCTCCCGGGAGACGGGAGCCGCCGTCTGTTCCCTGGACATGGCAATGGCCGGGGACAGCTATTTTGATGCCATGTACCGCAACATTGACACCGTAAAGGAGGCCCTGGGATGAAAGAGCTTTCCCACGACCGGGACTGCGGGCAGTCCTGCTGCCTGCGGGTGGAGAAACTGTCCGTAAAAATCGGAAATGATGAAATATTGAAAAACGCGGAGCTTCACGTCCACTGCGGGGAGCTTGCCGCTCTGATCGGCCCCAACGGTGCCGGAAAAAGCACCCTGCTGAAAGCCATTCTGGGCCAGCGGGACTATACCGGCGTCATCGCTTTCAGCCAGCCGGGTCAGCGGAGCAAAAAGCCCCGGATCGGCTATGTGCCTCAAAGCCCCAGCTTTGATCCCAGCGAGCCCATCAGCGTGGCGGATCTGTTCGCCTGCTGCATGAGCCGCCGTCCCGCATTCCTGGGTTTGTCCAAATCCATGCGCCAGACGGTAAAAACCTGTCTGCAGCGGGTACACGGGGAGGACCTGATTGACAAGCGGGTGGGCACTCTCTCCGGCGGTGAGCTGCAGCGGGTGCTGCTTGCCCTGGCCTTGGAGCCGATCCCGAACATTCTCATTCTGGACGAGCCCCTGTCCGGCGTGGATGTGGAGGGAATGAACGCCCTTATGGATATGCTGGATGAAATCCGGAAAACCTACGACCTGTCCATCCTCATGACCACCCACGACTTTTCCATGCTCCCCCGGTATGCCGATCAGGTGGCCCTCATTGACCACACTGTGGTGTGCAAGGGTACGCCCCAGGAGGTTCTTTCCTCGGAGGCTTTCCGCAGGACCTTCCACATGCAAGGAGGCAGCCTATGAGCATCTGGTATTCGCTTTTGGATCTTCTCCCGGTGGAAATGCTCCGGTGGGACTTCATGAAAAACGCCCTGCTTGCCCTGCTGCTGATGGCCCCCCTGTTCGGGATCCTCTCCACTATGATCGTCACCGGGCGGATGAGCTTTTTCTCCGATGCCCTGGGCCACTCCGCCTTTACGGGCATCGCCATCGGCTGCATCGCGGGGATGTCTATGCCCCTGGGGGCGGCGGTCCTGTTCAGCCTTGCTTTTTCCCTGCTGTTTTCTTTCGTCCGCAGCCGGAGCAGCCAGTCGGCGGACACCCTGATCGGTGTGTTTTCCAGCACGGCGGTGGCACTGGGCATCTTCGCCGCTACCCTGGGCGGCGGCAGCTTCACAAAATATAACCGCTACCTCATTGGCGATGTGCTGTCCATCTCCCCCGCGGAGATCGGCATGCTGGCCCTGGTGCTGGTTTTTGTACTGGTGTTCTGGTTCTTTTATGCCAACCGGCTGACCCTTTCCGCGGTCCATCCCCAGCTGGCTTCCTCCCGGGGCATTCCTGTTGGGCTGTCCC
Organism: Oscillospiraceae bacterium; assembly: GCA_016302405.1. GTDB lineage: Bacteria > Bacillota > Clostridia > Oscillospirales > Oscillospiraceae > Faecousia. Next base: position 34,513 of record JAEDNR010000001.1, on the reverse strand, counting down.
ATACCCTGTTCACCGCCGCCATCGCAGTGGTTGTGACCCTGTCCATTTCCAGCATGGGCCTACTGATTCTCAATTCCCTGCTGGTGCTTCCCGCTGCTGCCTCCCGGAATGTGGCCCGGAACGTAAGGCAGTACACCCTGTTTTCCGTACTCTTTGCCCTCATTGCGGGAATCGGCGGCCTCACTGTTTCCTATTACCTGGGCTGCTCCGCAGGCGCCGCAATCAGTTTGCTGCTGGCCGCCATTTTCGCCGTGACCTTCTGCCTGAGAAAGCGGGTGGGCTGATGGCGGATATTCAGCCGATTGCCTATATGCAAAGCGATTTTGGGGGGAAGTTCGGAATACCCCGGCAAAGCGGTCTTGTGGACGCCCTGCGCTCCACCATCGTCTTCCAGCCGGAATACCGGAACGCCGACGCCCTCCGGGGGATCGAAGGCTTTTCCCATCTGTGGATCATATGGCAGTTTTCCCAGGCGGTGGGAAAAGAATGGTCCCCCACCGTCCGCCCGCCCCGGCTGGGCGGGAACACCCGGATGGGGGTTTTCGCCACCCGCTCCCCTTTCCGGCCCAACAACCTGGGGCTGTCCTGCGTGACCCTTCTGGGGGTAGAGCGAACGGAAGACCTGGGCACCGTGCTCCATGTGGGCGGCGCCGATCTGCTGGACGGCACCCCGATTTTTGACATCAAGCCCTATATTCCCTACTGTGACTGCCATCCGGATGCCCTGGGAGGCTTCACCCAGGTGGCAGGAGACTATCTTCTGCAGGTGGATTTCCCGGCAGAGCTGCTGGGTGTCCTGCCGGAAGAAAAACGGGACGCCGCCGTGGGTGTTCTCTCCCACGATCCCAGGCCCTCCTACCAGCAGCAGCCGGGCAGAGTGTACGGCATGACCTTCGCCGGCTGCAATATCCGCTTTACCGTGGAGGACGGCGTGCTGCACGTTATATCCACGGAACGGTCCCATTAATACGCAGCGGTGATTCCTTTCCGATAAGGGATCACCGCTGTTTTTGTCTGTCCGGGTTACGCGTTTTGCCGGATATTGTTCCGCCGCGTCCGGGAAAAGGCAGAAAATGATCGTTTAGCGAACTAACAGCGAACAATCGAATTCCCGGTCATTGCGAGCCAGTTCGCTTTCCTGGCGTGGCAATCTCCATCTTTAGAAGAAAGTGTTCTCAATGACGAGGGGGATTCCCACACCAGTGTGCGCACTGGTTCGGAATGACACATAAATTGGAACGCAGCCTGCTGTTCGGTGGAGATTGCCACGAGCCAAGGGGCGCTCCGCTAAACGATCATTTACCGAATCAATCCAGCTATACCGGAATTATTGCTTTTCCTGATATTTCTTTCCGTAGGTAAATCCCCGGCCCCATACTTCCGTGACCCGGCTGACGATCATAAAACAGTCCGGGTCAACTTTTCTTGCCAGAGACTCGATCTTGGGCAGCTCATGATTGGATACCACGCTCAGGATCACTTCCGTCTGCCTGCCAAGGTATCCGCCCTCCCCATGGAGCAGCGTCACGCCCCGGTCCACCTGGGACAGGATGCCATCCCGGATCTGCGCTGCTTTTTCACTGACGATCTTGATCTCCGTCCGGCTGGTGCCCAGAAGCATCACCTTGTTCAGGGTTACGGAGATGACAATGATCAGTACAATACCGTAGAGCAGGTCCTCCGGGGTGTGGAAAGAAAGCTGGGCCAACAGAATGCAGAAATCAAAGGCCCACAAAGAGGCGGATACGGGAATGGAAAACAGCTTTTTCAGGATCAGCGGCGGAATATCCATACCGCCGGTGGAAGCTCCCGCCCGCATGACAATCCCCATGGCAAGGCCCAGACCCAGGCCGCCGAAAACCGTATTGAGCAGCATATTCTCCGTGATCCCGCTGTCTCCGAGAACCTGCCGGCACACTTCCAGCAGCACCGGGTACAGCAGGGAGCTGAGCACCGTGGTCATGGCAAAGGCCCTGCCCAGCACCAGCCAGCCCAGAAGCAGCATCAGGATATTGAATGCCAGCACAAAGCCGGAGATGGGAATATTCCAGAGGCGCTCCAGCACCAGAGCAATACCGGTAGTACCGCAGCTCATTAATCTGGCAGGCAGAATAAACAGCACAACCGTGACGGCATAGATTAGATTTCCCAGGACGACCAGCGCAAGCTCCAGCAGGCGCCTGCGGATATCCGGATTCTTCATAGCAGCGTTTCCTTTCAGCAAATATTTGCGGAGGAAGGGGAAACCTTCCTCCGCTGTGAATTAACTGTTTCTGGCTTCCATGAAGAGACTCTCCATCAGCCGCGCGGTTTCCTCCGGGAGGAAATTGAAGCTCGTTGCCTTCTCCAGCATGTCGGAAGAAGGATAGGCAACGGGATCCTCCGTCACCTCAGGATCCATATAGGCCTTGGAAGCGGAAGCGGGGACACTGTAACCCAGGTAGTCCATATTCTGCCCGGAAATCTCCGGATCACACAGGAAGTTGATGAACAGCTCCGCGGCTTCCTTTTCCTTGCAGCAGGTGGGGATGCACATGGCGTCAACGAAAATGTTGAAGCCCTGGTGGGCGGGGCGATAGAACTTGAGGTCCGGGTTTTCCTCCGCCATGGTCAGGTAGTCGCCGGCATAGTAGGGAGCGATCCAGGCTTCCTCGTTTTCCATGGAGTCAAAAATCTGATCCATGACATACTGCTGGACAACGGGCTTCTGCTCCATCAGCTTGGCAGCGCACTCCCGAAGCTGGGCTTCATCCGTGGTGTTCACATCGTAGCCCAGCAGGTACTGGGCAATACCGAAAGCATCCCGGGAGTTGTCAAACATCAGGATCTTATCGGCATACTTTTCATTCCACAGCAGCTCCCAGCCGGTGACATCCGCTTCATCCACGAACTTACTGTTGTAGATGATACCCACGGTGCCCCAGGTATAGGGAACAGAATACTTATTCTCCGGGTCATAGGACATATTCTTAAAGCTGTCGTCAATATACTGGTAATTGGGGATATTGTCGAAGTTCAGCTCCATGAGCATGCCCTCCTGGCGCATCCGGCCCACCATATAGTCGGAGGGGAAGATCACATCCACGGTAATGCCGCCGTTGGACAGCTTGGAGTACATGATCTCGTTGGAATCATAGGTGGAATACTCCACATGGATGTTCGGATACTTTTCCTCAAAGGCAGCAATCACATCCAGGGAATCGTCGTCTCCCTCGGCAATATACTGGCCCCAGTTGTAGACATACAGGGTGGTCTTCTCCCCGCCGCAGCCGGAAAGGCAGGCGGCACAGCCCAGCGCCAGGGAAACCGCCAGGCAGAGCGCAATCACTTTTTTCATTCTGTTTCTCCTTTCTGGGTAAGACATCAATGCCCAATGTGGGACACGGCTTTCTTCCGGTCAGACACAAGCTGCATCAGATTCATGGCGGTCATCAGCACGAAGATGATCAAAAACAGCAGTGTAAACATGGCGTAGATCTTCGGCTGAATGGGTTTTTTGGTATAGGAATAGATCTCCACCGGGAGGGTGATAAAGCTGGGCCCCGTGACAAAGTAGCTGATAACAAAGTCGTCAAGGCTCATGGTAAAGGCCATGATCGCGCCGGAAACCACACCGGGCATGATCTCATGGACCGTCACCTTAAAGAAAGCCTGCACCCGGGTGCAGCCCAAGTCCATAGCCGCGTCCACAAGGGAGGCATCCATCTGCTTGAGCTTAGGCATCACGTTCAGGATGACATAGGGCAGGTTAAAGGTGATGTGGGCAATGAGCAGCGTCCAGAAAGTCAGACTGTTCCGCTGGCCAAGCATTTTGGTTCCCACAAACACAAAGAGCAGCGACAGCGACACACCGGTGACAATGTCCGGATTGGTCATGGGAATATCCGTCAGGGTCATTGCCACCTTGCGCATTTTGGGATTCAGATTGTGGATACCCAGCGCCGCCACCGTACCAAAAACCGTAGCAATAAAGCTTGCGAGGACCGAAATGATCAGAGAGTTTGCCAGCAGCTTCAAAAGGCTCCTGTCCTGAAAGAGCCTGACATACTGCTTCAGTGTAAAGCCGCTGAACTCCGTCACGTCCTTGCCGGTGTTGAAGGAGGCCACAATGAGCACCACCATGGGAATATACAGGAAGATGAAGATGATAACGGTCATGATTCTGTTTGCCCGTCTCATACCATCACGCTCCCTTCCTCACTGCTGCCGCCGAAGTGGTTCATGATGCCGGTGCACACAAACACCAGGATCATCAGCAGCAGGCTCAGGGCGGCGCCCAGATTGGGGTTGCTGCCCTGCTTGAACTGACGTTCAATCACGTCGCCGATGAGCACCGTATCGGTGCCGCCCAGCTTCTGGGAGATATAGAAGGTGGATACCGCCGGGACAAACACCATGGTCACCCCGGAGAGGATCCCCGGGACGGACAGGGGCAGCACTACCCGGGCAAACACCTGGACACCGTTGCACCCCAAATCCTCCGCCGCTTCAATGAGCCGCCCGTCAATCTTCACGATGGTGGCGTACAGCGGAAGGATCATATAGGGCAGGTAGTTATACACCATGCCCAGCACCACAGCCCCCGGCGTCCGGATCATCCGGAGCCTGGGCAGCCCGATAGCGGCAAGAATATTATTGATGATGCCGGTATCCTGCAGGAGGCCGACCCAGGCAAGGGTCCGCAGCAGGAAGCTCATGCACATGGGCAGCATTACCAGCATATACAAAAACTTCTGGGTGGTACGGCCGCAGTGGGCGATATAGTAGGCCGCGGGATAGCCCAGCACCAGGCACAGCAGGGCGGACACCAGAGAATACCCGATGGAGCGCCACAGTACCGGCATATACAGGCTCAGCTCCCTGACATTACGCAGGGAAAACACGCCCGTGGCCGGGTCCGTCAGGGCATAGTAAGCCACCACGCCCAGAGGGATCAGCGTAAAGGCCGTCATCCATATCAGATACGGTATGCTGAGGAAACCGGTTTTATTCTTCTTCACCGTCAGCATCCTCCGTCAGCTCGTCGTACTCCGCGGAGTAGGAGCTGTAGTCGCCGAACATACCGGAGTATTCACTCTTATGCATAATGTGAATGTCCTCCGGGTTGAGCCGAATGCCGATGGTCGTGCCGATGCCATGGTAATCCGTGGTCTGGATCAGCCACTTGAAGCCCTTGAATTCCACGATAATATCGTAGTTCAGGCCCTTAAAGGTGACACCGGTAACGGTGCCCACCAGATGGCCCTGATCCTTGGGAACGATGTCAATGTCCTCCGGACGGATGACAACATCCACAGGCTCATTGGGGGCAAAGCCCTTGTCCACACATTCAAAGACCCGGCCAAAGAAACGGACCCGGTAGTCTTCCAGCATGACACCGTCCAAGATGTTACTCTCACCGATAAAGTCCGCCACGAAGGCGTTCTTCGGTTCATTATAAATATCCTCAGGTCTGCCGATCTGCTGAATCCGGCCCTTATCCATAACGACAACGGTGTCGGACATGGACAGCGCCTCTTCCTGGTCATGGGTCACATAGATAAACGTGATGCCCATAGCCTGCTGGATGCGTTTCAGCTCGTTCTGCATATCCTTTCGCAGACGCAGATCCAGCGCCCCCAGCGGTTCATCCAGCAGCAGTACCTTGGGCCGGTTCACCAGGGCTCTGGCAATGGCGACCCGCTGCTGCTGACCACCGGAAAGGCTGTCCACCCTTCGGTTTTCGTAGCCTTTCAGGCTGACGATCTCCAGCATCTCCCGCACCCGGCTGTCCACCTCGTCCTTGGGCACCTTGGCAACCCGCAGGCCGAAAGCGATATTGTCGTACACATCCAGGTGGGGAAACAGCGCGTACCGCTGAAACACCGTGTTGATCTGCCGTTTATAGGGCGGCACATCATTGATTGTCTGCCCGTCAAAGGTGACCGTTCCGGATGTGGGCGTCAGAAAGCCGCCGATGATCCGAAGCGTTGTGGTCTTGCCGCAGCCGGAAGGGCCCAGCAGTGTGAGGAATTCGTGATCGTTAATGTAAAGATTGATACCGTCAAGTATCCGCTCCCCGTCGAACTCCATGGTAAGATCCCGGAGCCTGATGAGTTCCTTGGACATTATCCTCCCCCGTTTCTTTCTTTTTCTTTTGGGGATCTCTCCCCTTTTGTCGAAAGCCGACAGAATAAATATACCCTAAAACGGCGCAATGTCAATAACTTTTATAAAAAAATACCCGGGTCAAAAAAACGCTGAACTTTTCTGGATATTTTTTCCTGGATTTGGTTTATTTTCCGGAAAGCAGGGCAATACTCAGCTTCGGAGGTGCTTTTCAAATGAGCAACAACAAACATGTTGGCTTCAGCGGTAAGGGCTACTACATAGCCCTGATTCTGTGCGCTGCGGCCATCGGAATCACCGGCTATCTGTATAGCAAAAACGCAAGCAAGCCCGAGGAGGTCACCCTCCAGGAAACCATGGGAGATGTTCAGGCGGGAGAAACCCTGACCGAAGACATTCCCGTCATTGCCACCCAGCCCGTCACCCAGGGCACATCGCCGACTGCGCCTACCCAGGCGCCCACCCAGGCAACCGTCCCCCAGACACTCAAGACCGCCTCGCCCATTGAAGGAGACGAGGTTGCCGCCTACTCCATGGACTGCCTGAGCTACAACCAGACCACCCGGGACTGGCGGGTCCACAACGGTGTGGACATTGCTGCTCCCGAGGGCACCCAGGTGCTGGCAGCGGCGGACGGCACCGTCTACGCTGCCTACGAGGATGAGACGATGGGCTATACCGTGGTCATCCGCCACATCGGCGGCTACACCACCCGCTATTCCAGCCTGTCGGAGGATCTGGCTGTGAAGACGGGAGACACCGTGACTTTGGGCCAGGCCATCGGCTGCGTAGGCGATACGGCGCTGGTGGAAACGGCCATGGGCACCCATCTCCATTTCGGCGTGACCTATCAGGATACGCCCATGGATCCCAGCGATTTTCTGGCAATGAAATAATTATGGGGGCACGCGAACGCGTGCCCCTTTCACTATTTGGCGCGGGGATTTCCATGCGGGAATGGCTAATGCATGCAGCAATTCAGACGTACTTGATTTAATCTCAGAAAATGATTGTTTAGCTGACTACGTTACCTTGGACGGTGCGTGCTTCTGTGCGGAACGCACACCACTGTCCAAACAGCCCAGCGAATTTCAATTTTTATACTTGCTGAGTTAAACCGATATGCACATTAGGCAGAACCTCCCAAAGAAAGCCGGGGCTTCTGAGACCATTGTTGTCTCAGAAGTCCCGGCTCTGTTTTACCGTTCTGACGGTCCTTCCGTCTGCTCGGCTGTGGGTTCATTTTCCGGCTCTGTGCCGGCTTCCAGCTTGGGAGCGTTCTCGGCATTGACATAGGCCATCAGCTCATCGCCGGTGATGGTTTCCTTGACCAGCAGGTACTCGGACACCTCGTCAAGCAGTGACCGGTGCTCCCGCAGCAGCCTGGAAGCATCGGCAAGGGCCTGGTCCAGGAGGGCCTTTACCTCACCGTCCACCTGGGCAGCGGTGGTCTGGGCGCAGTCCATATAGGCCTGACCGTCGAGATAGGCGTTCTGCACGGAAGCGGTGGTCATAATGCCCAGTTCTTTGCTCATGCCGTACTGGGTGACCATATTCCTTGCAAGTCCTGTCGCCCGCTGCAGATCGTTGGAAGCGCCGGTGGTCTGGACCCCGAAGACAAGCTGCTCCGCGGCCCGGCCGCCCACCAGGGTCCGCAGCTCCGTAATGAGCTCCTCAGCCGTATTGAGGAATTTCTCCTCCTCCGGCATCTGCATGGTGTAGCCCAGGGCTCCGGAGGTGTGGGGCACAATGGTAATCTTGGAGACGGGCTGAGCGTGCTTTTCGAGAGCCGCCACCAATGCGTGGCCCACCTCATGGTAGGCAACCAGCCGCTTTTCCATGTCGGTCAGCACCGTGTTCTTTTTCTCGGTACCGGCAATAACCGTCTCAAAGGACACCATCAGGTCCTCCTGATTCACGGCTTTCCGGCCAAGGCGCACCGCCCGCAGGGCAGCCTCGTTCACGAGGTTCGCAAGGTCTGCGCCAACGGCACCAGCGGTCGCCTGGGCGATTTTCCGCAGATCCACATCCTCACTGAGCTTGATCTTCCGGGTGTGGACCTTCAGAGTATCCAGACGGCCCTGGAGGTTCGGCCTGTCCACAATAATCCGCCGGTCAAAACGGCCGGGACGGAGCAGGGCCTTGTCCAGAATCTCCGGCCGATTGGTGGCAGCCAGACACACAATGCCCTTGGATGGCTCAAAGCCGTCAATCTCGGAAAGAAGCTGGTTCAGCGTCTGCTCCTGCTCGGAATTGTTGCCGAACCGATTGTCTCTTGCCCGGCCCACCGCGTCGATTTCATCAATAAAAATGATACAGGGTGCCACCTTCGCCGCCTGCTGGAAGAGGTCGCGGACCCGGCTGGCGCCCATGCCCACAAACATTTCCACGAAATCAGAGCCGGAAATGGAGAAGAAGGGCACCCCGGCCTCACCGGCCACAGCCTTGGCAAGCAGGGTCTTGCCGGTTCCGGGGGAACCCACCAGAAGGGCCCCCTTAGGCAGCTTCGCGCCGATGTCGGTGTACTTTTTGGGGTTGTGGAGAAAATCAATAATCTCCACCAGGCTTTCCTTGGCCTCGTCCTGTCCGGCAACATCCTTGAAGGTGACGCCGGTCTGCTTTTCCATATACATTTTGGCCTTGCTCTTGCCGAAGCCGCCCATGGCGCCGTCGGCGGACATACGCTTGGTCAGCATACGCATGAAGAAGAACAGCACGGCAATGGTAATGCCATAGTACAGAATCATCATGATAAAGGAATTGTCCTCGGTAATAGGTTCGTTTACCGTAACACCCATGGCATGCAGTTCCGCCGCCAATTCCATGACATCGCTGCCGCTGCGCAGGCCGGTATAGCAGGCCTTCTGGCTCTGGGCAGGCTTTTTCGCCTCGTCCTTGGTCAGGTAAACAATCCGGTCATACCGAATCTCCACCTCCGCCAGATTTCCCGCGTCCTTCGCGTCCAGAAAATCGGAGTATGTGGTTTCGGTATACTGGCTGTTGGACACAGCATTGAATATCCAGCTGAATATCAGCACCAGCGCCAGGGTGATGATCAGCGCCGTCCATATATTTTTCGGCTTGTCCTTTTCCGGCTCGTTGTTGTTCTGATTACGATTCTGGTCATTTCGATTCGGATCCATTTTCTTCGCCTCCCGGAGCACCTGGGCGGCGCTCCCTTCTTTCCCAAATGGGGGTCTTCCGGGCTATCATAACACATTTTTTCGCGCTAGGCAATGAATGATTCAGAAAAAGCCAGTAAATTTTCTGTGAACCTGGGCTTTTCCGGTATAAATCCCCGTCCCACGCCGTCCGGGCTGTCTGCGCATTCCCGAAGCCTCCTGGGCTGCTTTAAAAAAAGGCTTGTGAAAACCAGTGGAATCTGTTATAATAGCAGAGAATATTGATTTTTGTTTTCAGGAGATGAACCCTATGAACGAGAAACGCCGCCCCGCGGCCCCTCCCCAGGAGGAACCGGAAGGACAGCTGGAGGGTCGGAACGCCCTGCAGGAGGCGCTGAGAAGCGGACGGACCATTGATAAGGTCTTTATTGCCGATGGGCAGACGGACCGGGGGCTTCAGCGCCTGGCGGCACTGGCCAAGGAGGCGGGCGCTGTCGTGGTTCCCGTAGACCGGCGAAAGCTGGACGCCATGTCCTTTACCCACGCCCATCAGGGAATCATCGCCCAGGCGGCAGCCCGGGATTACTGCTCCATTGACGAAATTCTCGCGGAAGCGGAAAGCCGGGGCGAAGCACCCCTGCTGGTTTTGTGCGATGATCTTTCCGATCCCCACAATCTGGGAGCGATCATGCGAAGCGCGGAATGTGCCGGTGCCCACGGCATCATCATCCCCAAGCGGCGCAGCGTGGGTCTTACCGCTACCGTAGCCAAAGCCTCTGCCGGCGCTGTGGAATATATGAAGGTCGCCCGGGTGGCAAACCTCAATTCCGCCATCGCGGAACTGAAGGAAAAGGGAGTCTGGGTCTTTGGCACCGCCGCGGAAGGCTCCGTTCCCATGTACCGGGCGGATCTACGGGGCCCTGCCGCCATTGTAATCGGCAACGAGGGCGACGGCATCAGTCCCCTTGTCCGAAAAAACTGTGACATGCTGCTGTCCATCCCCATGCGGGGGAAAATCAGTTCCCTGAACGCGTCCGCCGCCGCATCCATTCTACTGTACGAAGCCCTGCGCCAGCGCATGGCATGACCCGGGAGGGAAAAAATATGGACAATCAAGACGAACTCCAGGAGCTTGACCTGGAAGCGATTATGCGGGAATTCCATGACCCGTCCAAGGACCTGCCTCCGGAGAAACCGGAAGCAGCAGAAAGCACAGAAGCGGCGGAAGAAGCGCCTGCCGAAGCTTTGGCGGATGCCGGAGCTGAGGATGTCCCCGCCGCCCCGGAAGTGCCGGAGGATGAGACGCCGGTACCCGATTCCATGGAGGAGCTGGACATCGGGCAGATTTCCCCGGAGGAAGACGCCGGGGAGGAAGCTGCCGCGGATCCCACCGCCACCGTCCGCATTGATGATATTTCCGATGTTCACGCTGAAGCTGCCGAAGACAGTGCTGCCGGAGAGGAACCCGCCGCCGAAGACGGCAGCGAAAACCCGGAGGAGCCTCCCGCCCAGCCGGAAAAGGAACCCATTCCCTTCTCTCCCCGGGCCCGTCTGCGGGAGCTGAAGACCAAGCTCATCGCGGGACCGGAAAAGCGGTACTACGAGCTGGAGGAAATCGGAATCGGCAAGCTCCAGATAGCCATTTTGCTGAATCTTGCCCTGGTTGCCCTTTGTGCCCTCGGCGCGGTCCTCTATGCCATGGGCGCGGTCCCCGGAAACCGGATGCGGTTTCTGGCCTTCAGCCAGGTACTGGCCATGCTGATTTCCGCTTTGCTTGGGTCCAACGCGCTGCTGGACGGACTGGGCGACATCTTCCACGGTAAATTTACCCTGAACACCCTGATGGCGCTGACCTTCCTTGCCTGCTGCGCCGATGCGGTGTACTGCCTCATGGAGCTGCGGATCCCCTGCTGCGCCGCCTTCTGCCTGGAAATGACCATGGCACTGTGGGCACGCTACCACCGCCGCTCCACGGAGATGGCCCAGATGGATACCCTGCGCAAGGCTGTGAATCTGGGCAGCATTGTAAAATCTCCCGACTACTACAAGAAACGCCCCGGTATTCTGCGCGGACAGGGTGACGTAGAGGACTTCATGGATACCTACAACAAGTCCTCCGGCCCGGAAAAGCTCCAGTGTGTCTACGCCTTTATCAGCCTCATCGCAAGCCTTGGCATCTCCACCCTGGCAGGGCTCCTGCACGGGCCCAGCATGGCGGTGCAGATCCTGTCCACCTCCCTGCTGGTGGCGGTGCCTGCCAGCTTCTTCGTATCCCTCACCCGGCCCGCCGCCCTCCTGGAACGGCGGCTGCACATGGTGGGCAGCGTGATCTGCGGCTGGCAGGGTGTGAAAAAGCTCTGCGGAAAGGCTGTGATTCCGCTGCGGGATGAAGACTTGTTCCCCGAGGGCTCCGCCAAACTCAACGGCGTAAAGTTCTACGGCGAGCATACCCCCGACGAGATCGTATCCTTCACCACCTCCCTGATCGTAGAAGCAGGCGGCGGACTGGTCAATGTGTTCCGCACCCTGCTTACCAGCCGGGGAGGCAGGGAATATCCGGTGGAGGAATTCCGTAACTACGGCAGCGGCGGTATCGGCGGCATCATTCAGGGGGAGCCCGTTCTGCTGGGCACCCTGGATTTCATGCAGGACATGGGCGTTCACATCCCTGACGGCACCATGGTAAATCAGGCGGTATATGCCGCCATTGACGGCGAACTCAGCGCGGTGGTCGCCATTTCTTACGCGAAGATGCGTTCCTCCGCCGCGGGCCTGGTTTCCCTGACGGTTTCCCGCCGTCTGACTCCCGTCATGCTTACCCGGGACTTCATGCTGACAGAAAGCTTCCTGCGCAGCAAATTCTCCGTAAGCACCCGGAGAATGGTATTTCCGGATCAGCAGACCCGGGATACTCTGACAGCCATCCAGGCGGACCCCGAGGCCGATGTGCTGGCACTGACCACCCGGCAGGATCTGGCTTCCTATATCTACACCATTACCGGATCCGGGGCCCTGCGCACCGCTTCCCGCCTGGGTGCAACCGTCCACCTGCTGGGCGGCATTGTGGGTATTGCCATTATGCTGGTGATTGCCTATCTTGGCTCCACCCAGCTGCTCACGCCCATTAATATCTTGCTGTATCAGCTTGTCTGGATGGTTCCCGGACTGCTGATTACAGAATGGACCAGATCTGTATAAAAGAAAAGGAGCTGTCTCTAACGCAGTGAGGCAGCTCCTTTTATTATATATTTTTGGAAAATGCGGTAACTCAACAAATTGGAATTTGGCGGACCAACCGTAAAAGCATCGTAGGGGACGGGTTTCCCGTCCCGCCCCAAACAAGTCTCTGGATTCCGGGGGACGGGAAACCCGTCCCCTACGAAAGGATGACGATAAATAGTCCGAAATTCGATACCGTGCGGGAAATGCGTACTCCCCCCGGTACCACTTAAGCGGACTGGTACCACCCCCCTCATAAATGCGGGGGGGCAAGGCCGCGTACCGCATCCACCCGCACACCACTGCCCAAACAGCTCAACAAATTCCAATTTGCCCGTCTCCCGCCTTATTTTCCCGCGGGCATGGAGGCCGCTACGGCGGACTGGCCCACCCGGCGGAATTTTTCGTCCGGCAGCGCCAGATGGATCTTGTTCTCCAGCTCGGGATAGTCCTCGTTAAGCGTCCGGCGGCAGGTTTCCAGGAGCAGGTCGCCGCCCTTTCCGGACATCACCCGGCCCAGAAGCAGCACATGGTGGAAACGGTAGAAGGACCAGTACAGCGCCAGGCTGTGAGCAAGATACACACCGATGCTCCGGTAGATCCCGGCTGCCCGGGGATCCTCCGCCTCCATGAGCTTCTGTACCACCTTCAGCTTCTCAGCAGGAGACAGGCTGTCCTCCAGCGCAATGCCCGCGGCAGGGGCAAGCTTAATCACGCTGTCCTGGGAGAAGTACTTGACACCGCAGCCGATGTCCCCGGACCACTCGTCACACATTGCATCGGGGGAACCGTCCACAGGGGCGAAAGCCAGCTCGTTGAGCCACCCGGTAATGCAGCCGTTTTCATCCACAAAACCGACTGCCTCACTGGTGCCCATGGCAATGCCCAGCACATTATTGCTTTCCAGGCTGACTGCACCGGCCAGCGCGGACACGTCGCCGTCGTTGACCACGCTGCAGGGAACATCTCCAAAGGTGTCGGCCACCGCCCGGAGATAGATGTTCTTCACTTTCCTGTCAAAAAGATCCTGAGGGACTTTGATGAACAGGGACGCCCGCATCACCCGGTTGTCAATGACCACGCCTGCCGTGGAGACGCCCACCGCGTCCACCCGGGGCATATGAGCCGCGGCGGATTTCAGCGCGGAAACAACGCCCTCGTAGTGGTAATCGGGGTCGGCGTTGATTTTGGGAAACCACACCACTTCCTCGGAATAAACCGTCTCCCCGTCCACCACGGCAGAAACCTTCCGGTCACTTCCGCCGGCATCAAAGCCGATCCGGCAGCCGGAAAAATGACCGCCGATGGACTTCGCGGCATCCTTATTTTCGGGAAGCCGGTCAGTAAAGAGAACCTCAAAGGGACGCTCGAACACGCTTGCCATGAAGTCCATATCAAACGCCCGAGCCCCGTCTGGACGGTAGGCATCCCGCAGGTATTCATAGATTCCCTCGTCGCCGCTGACATAGATCCGGAAGCCGCCCTTCATCCACAGCAGAAATTTTACCAGCCGGTCAATGTAATAGCAGTCCGCGCTGCGCATTTCCGGCGTACCGTAAATATAGGTCTGATAGGATGCCATTTCCCCGCCGGCACGTTCCACACAGATGCCGACAGGCTTTTTCGCGCCGGCCAGGAACGCCCGGTTGAATTTTTCCAAAGGAATAAAGCCGGGATCCAGTTCGGGATGACACTTAACCTTCATTTTGATGCCAAGATGTTCCATAAGGGTACCCTTCTTTCAGAATGATTATTTTATAGAAATAAAGAATCTTATCGGTTTCAGTCAGCAAACAGGCGACCCATTTTTTACCATTTTATTGACATGAACCAATATTCATATACAGAAATTATACCATAGTTTCAGGCCCTTGTCACCTATTTTTTATATTTTTCAGCATCCGCGGCTACTGTCAGTGATTATCTACAAATTCCATATCTTTCTTTTGGAGAGATTGCATAAGAAAACAGCGTTCCGGCGGAAAAGGGCAATATTTTCACAATCTGCCGAAATTAATCGTTGAAATTCCGCTGCCTTTCGTGTATAATGACACCATTCCGGTGTCTGCCTCCGGGCAGCCTTCCCGAAAGGAGATTTTTTCTGATATGTACACTGTTAACGCCATTCGTAACGTCTGTCTGCTGGGCCACAGCGGCAGCGGCAAGTCCGCCCTGGCGGAAAGCTTACTTTACATGACCGGTGCCATCGACCGGATCGGCCGGAACGCCGACGGAAATACCGTCTGCGACTACGACCCCGAGGAGATCCGCCGCAATATCTCCATCTCCACCTCCGTGGTGCCCCTGGAGTATCATAACTGCAAGATCAATCTGCTGGACACCCCCGGCGGTTTCGATTTCTCCGGTGCCGCCATGGAAGCCCTCCGTGCCGCGGATGCCGCCATTCTGGTGTGCTCTGCCAAGGACGGCATCACCGTAGGCTTTGAGAAGGCCTGGCAGTACTGCGAAGAGCGGAATATGCCCCGCTTTGTCTACATTTCCAAGGTGGACGAGGATCACTCCGACTACAACGCCACCTTTAACGCCCTGCGGGAGCGCTATGGCAACAAGATTGCCCCCGTTGTCGTTCCCATCTGGGATGCCTCCAAAAAAGTCACCGGCATCATCGACGTACTGAACAAGCGGGCCTACGAGATGCACAACCTGAAGCGGGTGGAGATCCAGGTCCCCGACGACAAGGCCTCCGTCATTGAAGAGTTCAACGACGCGCTGAAGGAAGCCGTTGCCGAGACCGACGAGGCCCTTATGGACCGGTTCTTCGAAGGTGACGACTTTACTTACCGGGAAATGATCACCGGCCTGCACCAGGGCGTCAGCGATCTGAGCATGTTCCCCGTGCTCTGCGGCTCCGGCGTTACCTGCCTGGGAAGCCTCATGCTCATGGACCACATTGTGGAACTGCTGCCCAACCCCGTACAGGGCAACTACCACAAGGCCACCACTGCCGATGGCAGCACAGAGGAGTTCGTTGTCTCCCCCGGCGGCGTTCCCTGCGCCTTTGTCTGGAAGACCGTCTCCGACCAGTACGGCAAGTATTCCTATATCAAGGTCCTGTCCGGTGAAATCACCTCCGACACCACCCTGGTCAACGCCCGTACCGGCGACACCGAAAAGCTGGGCCGTCTGTATACCGTCTGCGGCAAGAAAGCCACGGAAGTCAAGGCTCTGTCCTGCGGCGACATCGGCGCCATCGGCAAGATGGACCGGGTCAAGACCGGCGATACCCTGTGTGACCCCAGAAAGGTCGTCAGCCTGAAGAGCATCCCCTACGCCGCTCCCTGCTACTCCATGGCCATCGCCCCCAAGGTCAAGGGCCAGGATGAAAAGGTGGGCTCCGGCCTGCTCCGCCTGAACGAGGAAGACCCCTCCTTCACCGTCGCCAATAACCCTGAGACCAAGCAGCTGGTAATCTCCGGCGCCGGCGACCAGCAGCTGGATGTAATCGTGAGCAAGCTCAAGAGCCGCTTCGGCGTGGAAGCCGTCCTCAGCCCTGCCAAGATTGCTTACCGGGAGCGGATCAAGAAAAAGGTGGAGGCCCATGGCCGTCACAAGAAGCAGACCGGCGGTTCTGGCCAGTTCGGTGACGTGTGGATCCGCTTCGAGCCCCAGGACGAGCAGGATGACCTGATTTTCGCGGAAGAAGTGTTCGGCGGCTCCGTGCCCAGAAACTTCTACCCCGCCGTTGAAAAGGGTCTGCAGGAAGCCGTTCAGAAGGGCCCCCTGGCAGGCTATCCCATGGTCGGCCTGAAGGCTACCCTGTACGACGGCTCCTACCATCCCGTGGACTCCAACGAACTGTCCTTTAAGCTGGCCGCCATTCTGGCGTTCAAGGAGGCCATGCCCAACGCTATGCCCACCATTCTGGAGCCCATCGGCTCCCTGAAGGTGACCATTCCCGACAGCTACATGGGCGATGTCATCGGCGACCTGAACAAGCGCCGGGGCCGCGTCATGGGTATGAATCCCGCCGGCCACGGTGTCACCGTGGTGGAGGCCGAGGTCCCCATGGCCGAGATGAGCAGCTATGCCATTGACCTGCGGGCCATGACCCAGGCCAGAGGCTCCTTCTCCCTGAACTTCGAGCGCTATGAGGAAGTTCCCAAGACGAACCAGGCGAAGATCATCGCCGATGCCAAGGCAAACGAGGGCTGATAACCCCATAAATATCCCCCGGCGGAAATTCCGCCGGGGGAATTTTATTCCCTTTCATCCGGAAGGAGGAAGACACCGGGAACGGTTTCCAGTTTTCCAAGAACCTTCAGCTGGTAGCTTCCCGTCACGGTGGGGAAACGGATAAGTTCGGAAGCTTCCCCGTCGAAAACAGGCGTATAGCGGGCACCGTTAAAGGCCAGCACCCGGAGAAGGCCCGTTGCTTCCGGCACTTTGACCGCGTTATAGGGATGGATTCCACCCAGATTCAAAACGACCCCATCTTCTTCCCAGCTGACCTGCCGGACCGGGACTTCCCCGTTCTCAGCAGCCGCTTTCCGCTCTGTTCCCAACCCATGGGTATCGTACAGGCCCAGAAAGCGGAGCACCGGGAAGGCAGGGGTTTCCTCAACCCGCAGCCGCAAAGCATCCGTCAGCACCGCCGGAAGCCTGCGGCTCTGGCAGAAGCCGATACAGCCGCCCTGATACCAGATCCTCCAACCGGTTTCCGTTCGGACCTCCAGGGTAAAGCGCCGGACCCGGTGGCCCAGTTCAATGGCTTCCTCCAGACGGAAGCAGTCAAAGCGCCGCTTGTCCGGAAAAGACACCGTGACTTCCGGGCAGTATTCCGAGGCTGCATAGAGCGCGTCCTCCCGGCTGTCCGTAAGGTTTTCCGGCCCGTATTCTTCACTGAGGACACCGGACGCATCTATCTTTCCCTCGCTGGCCAGGTTTTCGGCAAAAAGCGTCTTCATCATCCGGTTCCATTGGATGACGGCTGCGGCGTCCTCCTCCGGGATCTTTCCGTTGGTGTCCGGAGGGATATTCAGCAGGATTCCGGTATTTCGCCCGGCGGAGCGGAACCAGTAGTCCGTCAGCGCCTCCACCGTCTTGGGTGCCTGGTCCGGATGGTAGAACCAGCCGGGGCGGATGGACATATTGGTTTCCGCGGGGATGAACCGGCTGCCGTCGGGCTTTCCCGTATTGAGCTCCGAAACATTTTCCTTTTCCAGGGACACGGGGTCAATGGTAGCGTAACAGCTTTGCGCCGCTATGCCCTCCTCGTTGCCGATCCAGCGGACATCGGCATAGGGTGCGGCGCCCAGGGTACCGAACAGGATACAATCCGGCTGATAGTTTCGAACAATGGATGCCCAGCGGCCCCAGTCGTAGCAGGCATCGGTGCTGCCGGCTCCGTCCCACCAGCATTCGCACAAAGTGCCGTATCCGGTCATCAGCTCTGTGAGCTGTCCGGCAAATACATCATTATAAGCATCCGTCCCCCAGGATGGGTGGTTCCGGTCCCAGGGAGAAATGTACACCCCGGGCTGAATACCGTATTCCCGGCAGGCATCGGTAAATAAACGCACCACATCCGGCGCCCCGGGGCTGTGCCTGACGGAGTGCTCCGTAAACCGGCTGGGCCACAGGCAGAAGCCGTCATGATGCTTGACCGTAAGAATGGCGGCAGAAAAGCCCGCGTCCCGGAGAATTCTCGCCCACTGCCGGCAGTCCAGTTCCCCGGGGGCAAACTGTCCGGGGTCCTCCCTGCCGTCCCCCCATTCCTTTCCCGTAAAGGTGTTCATGGAAAAATGGAGAAAGGCTGTCTTTCCCCGCCGGAACCAGGCAAGCTGCCGCCTATCGGGCACGGGACCGTAAGGCCGGATTGGAGTCATAGCGACCGCACTCCTTCACGAAAATCTACCGGATTTTTTCTCATTATATCCTCCATTGTAAGGAAAAGTCAATAAACTACCGGTTGCATATTTCCGGTTTTTAGGGTATAATGGTTGACTGAAGGCGATTTACCGCGTTTTTCGCCGGACATTACCTGTACAGGAGGCTCCACCATGCATAAAAAAAGAATCCTCGCTTTTGCCTGCGCCCTGCTCGCGGCCCTGCTGGCCGTAACTGCCGCCGGATGCAAAGCGGATACATCGGAATACGAAAAGAAAATCTCTGATCTTGAAGCGGAGAACGCTGCCCTCCGGGCCCAAATCGATGCCCTCGCCGCCCAGCTTGGCGATGCCGGTGGGCTGTACTTAAGCGACTGGGACCTGTCCGCCTCCATCTGGGAGGGAAGCGGCGGTGCCGATATTACCCTTACCGCCACCCCTGCCGCCTTCCGGGACGGCATGACCGCCGAATTCCTGGTTTACCTGGACAGCCAGATTGCTTCCTCCTCCGCCTGCAGCTGGGACGGTACATGCTTTACTGCCAAGGCAAAGCTGCCGGTTGCGGACGGCTACAGCTATTTCTGCATTCTTTCCGACAACACCGGTGGAAGCTCCCAGATTCTCCTTTCCTCTCCGGAATCCCCGGTGGAAGACAGCATTGTATACCTGAAGACCAGCCTTACCGCCTACTGCAACCTCTTCCTGGGCGACTGGTCCGCGCAGGACGGCAAGCTGACCATCGGTTACGGCTATGCCCAGGCCCAGCTTCCCCGTCTGGCGGAAAGCGGTACCAACGTGGGCTTCCGCGGCGCCCGTCTCGTTCTGCAGCTCAACGGGATGGAGATCGACAGCCAGAACCTGACCCTGCCGGAGGGTGAGGGCGAGGGCAGCTACGAGGAAGCGCTCTACGACCTTAGCTTCAACATTCCCCAGCTTGGCAATGACGACCAGCTGGACCTGGTTCTGGAAGTCACACTGACTACCGACGGTGTTATTTCCACCGTCGGCGGAAGCTGGTTCCTCGCCGACGGAACGCTTAATCTGGTGGTGGGCTGATCTGTCCGCGGATCCTGGAAGCCATCTGAGAGGCAGTTTTTTGAAAAGTATCATTTTTCACAAAATTCTGTCCTCGCTGTCTTTCTTTATGTGAATACTATAAAAAACTTCCAAATATTATGATTTTTGGATTGATTTTATCCGGTGTTTGACTTACAATAGTCACCGTACGGATTGAGGGAAAGCAATCCCAGCAATTCTTCA
Organism: Oscillospiraceae bacterium; assembly: GCA_016302405.1. Taxonomy (GTDB): domain Bacteria; phylum Bacillota; class Clostridia; order Oscillospirales; family Oscillospiraceae; genus Faecousia. The sequence goes on along the minus strand of JAEDNR010000001.1, from coordinate 14,958 downwards.
CCGGGAGGGAATGGCCATGCTGAACATTGTACTGGTGGAACCGGAGATTCCCCAGAACTGCGGCAACATCGCCAGGACCTGCGCCGCGACCGGAAGCCGTCTGCACCTGATCCGCCCCCTTGGCTTTGATATTTCCGAGCGGGCTGTCCGCAGGGCAGGCCTCGACTACTGGCATATGGTGGAGGTGCTGGATTACGAAAATCTGGACGATTTCTTCTCCCGGAACCGGGTGGAAGAAATGTGGTGTCTTTCCACAAAAGCGCCCAGAAGCTACACCCAGGCACAGTACCATGACGGCTGCTACCTGTTCTTCGGAAAGGAGACCCGGGGATTGCCGGAAGAATTCCTCGCGGCCCATTACGATAGCTGCGTGCGGATTCCCATGCGCGCCGATGCCCGGAGCCTGAACCTGAGCAACGCCGTGGCGGTCACCGTCTATGAAGCCCTGCGCCAGCTTTCCTTTCCCAATCTGAAAGACTTCGGAAAAATGCGGGTATAATCCCGGGAAAACATGGAGGAATGTCTATGAATTACAATAAGAAATCCATTGAGGACATTGACGTAGCCGGCAAGCGCGTACTGTGCCGCTGCGACTTCAACGTCCCCACCAAGAATGGCAAGATCACCTCCGACAAGCGGATCGTGGCTGCCATGCCCACCATTCGTTACCTGGTCGACAAGGGCGCCAAGGTCATCCTGTGCTCCCACATGGGTAAGCCCAAGGGTGAATTTAAGCCCGAGCTGAGCCTGAAGATCGTCGCTGACCGGATCAGCGAGCTGCTGGGCAAGGAAGTCATCATGGCTGCCGATGTGGCAGGTGAGGATGCCCACGCCAAGGCTGCTGCCCTGAAGGACGGCGATGTGATGCTCCTGGAGAACACCCGCTTCGTCAAGGGCGAGACCAAGAACGATCCCCAGCTTAGCAAGGATCTGGCTTCCATGGCGGACATTTTTGTGAACGACGCCTTTGGCACCGCCCATCGCGCCCATTCCTCCACCGCCGGTGTGGCTGACTATCTGCCCGCCGTCTGCGGCTACCTGGTGCAGAAGGAAGTCTCCATCATGGGCAAGGCTCTTGCTAACCCCGAGCGTCCCTTTGTGGCCATTCTGGGCGGCGCTAAGGTCTCCGACAAGCTGAACGTCATCAATAACCTGCTGGAGAAGGTCGACACCCTGATCATCGGCGGCGGCATGGCTTTCACCTTCCTCGCTGCCAAGGGCTATTCCGTCGGCACCTCCCTGGTGGATGCGGAAAAGATCGACTACTGCAAGGACATGATGGAAAAGGCTGCCGCCAAGGGCGTGAAGCTCCTGTTGCCTGTGGACACCGTGGTTGCCGATGCTTTCCCCGATCCCATTGATGGCCCCATCACTGTGGAGACGGTTCCCGCCGATGCCATCCCCGCCTGCAAGATGGGCCTGGATATTGGCGAAAAGACCCGGGAGCTCTTTGCCGATGCCGTGAAGTCCGCCAAGACTGTTGTCTGGAACGGCCCCATGGGCGTGTTCGAAAACCCCACCCTCGCCAAGGGCACCATTGCGGTTGCCCAGGCTCTGGCCGATTCCGACGCTGTGACCATCGTCGGCGGCGGTGACAGCGCGGCTGCCTGCGAGCAGCTGGGCTTTGCTGACAAGATCACCCATATTTCCACCGGCGGCGGCGCTTCCCTGGAGTTCCTGGAAGGCCTGGAGCTGCCCGGCATTGCCTGCCTGCAGGATAAGTAAATCTTTTCTCCCATCCGGAGGGAACCCTCCGGATGGGCCCTACATTGTATATTCCACCATTACATTGATGTCAACATAGACAAGGAGAGTCAAAATGAACAGAAAATACCGTAAGACTGTCATCGCCGGCAACTGGAAGATGAACAAGACCCCCTCTGAGACCAAAGAGTTTATGACCCAGCTCAAGGCGATCATGCCCAAGGGCCGTTGGTGCGATGTGGCTCTGTGCGTTCCCGCCGTGTGCATCCCTACTGCCGTCCGCGCTATGCGTGAGACCCGGGTGGGCATCGGCGCTGAGAACTGCAACGCCCACGCTTCCGGCGCTTACACCGGTGAGATTGCTACCAACATGCTGGTGGATGCCGGCTGCAAGTATGTGATCATCGGCCACTCCGAGCGCCGCGCCATGGGCGAGACCGATGCCGATGTCAACGCCAAGGTTCTGGCCGCTCTGGAAGCCGGTCTCGTGCCCATCATGTGCTGCGGTGAGACCCTGGAGCAGCGGGAGTCCGGCATCACCTCCGAGTGGATCTCCATGCAGATCAAGCTGGGCCTGAAGGGTGTGCCCGAGGACAAGATCCGCAAGGTCATCATCGCCTACGAGCCCATCTGGGCCATCGGTACCGGCCGTACCGCTACCCCCGAGCAGGCTGAGGAAGTCTGTGAGGACATCCGTGCAGTGGTTCGCAAGCTGTACTCCTCCAAGAATGCCCGTGCCATCTCCATCCTGTACGGCGGCTCCATGAACGAGAAGAACGCTTATGAGCTGCTGGCCCAGCCCGACATCGACGGTGGCCTGATCGGCGGTGCCTCCCTGGTTCCCGAGAAGTTTGTGAAGATCATTGAAGCGGCCAACCAGCCCACCGTGTAAAAAGCATTTTGCGTTCCGTAGGGGCGACCGGCCGGTCGTCCCTGCTTTGCATTTAAGGTGAATACTATGCAGACCCTTTATTTATCCGCCGACACTCCCGGCTGCGCCGAGACAGCCGCGGAAATCATCCGTCGTGGTGGGTTGGTTGCCATTCCAACGGAAACCGTCTATGGGCTTGGTGCCAACGGACTTGACGAAGTAGCCGTTGCCCGGATTTTTGAAGCCAAGGGCCGTCCCCAGGACAACCCCCTGATCCTTCATGTCGCCGCCCCGGAGGAAATGGAATCCATCTGCCACGATATTCCCCCCGCCGCCTATGCCCTGGCAGAGGCCTACTGGCCCGGACCTCTGACCATGGTCCTGCCCGTGAAGGATGTTGTCCCCAAACGCACCACCGCTGGGCTGGATACCGTTGCCGTCCGCTGCCCGGACTGCGCCATCACCAGGGACATCATCCGGCTCTCCGGCGTTCCTATTGCCGCTCCCTCCGCCAATCTGTCCGGGAAGCCCTCCACCACCACGGCGGAGCATGTCCGCCATGACCACGACGGCAGGATCGACGCCATTGTGGACGGCGGCCCCTGCCGGGTGGGGGTGGAATCCACCATCGTGGACCTGACGGCAGGCAGGCCAAGGCTTCTGCGCCCCGGCGGCATTACCCCGGAGCAGCTTACTAAGGTTTTGGGGGACCTGGTCGTTGACAAGGCCGTCACCGCCCAGATCGACAAGGACGCTGTGGTGCGGGCCCCGGGAATGAAGTACCGGCATTACGCCCCCCAGGAGCCGGTTGTGATCGTGGCGGGGAGCCGGGAAAAAGCCGCCGCCTATATCCGAAGCCATTTTGAACCCGGAGACCGGGTACTGTGCTTTCAGGAGGAGCTGCCACTGTACGATGGCTGTGATCCCCTGGCCTATGGTGCCGAGGCGGATGTGAACTCCCTTTCCGCCGGACTCTTCGCCGCTTTGCGGGAGCTGGATGATCCCAGTGTCCGGAAAGTCTACGCCCGGTGTCCCACCGGCGGCGGCGTTGCCTACGCGGTGCAGAACCGGCTGAAAAAAGCGGCCGCTTTTCATATTGTAAACGCGGAGGAAACCCTATGATCCTGGGAATCACCGGTGGTACCGGCTGCGGAAAAACCACACTGCTGGAAGCCGTCAGACGCCGGGGCGGGCTGGCACTGGACTGTGACGCTATCTACCACGCGCTTCTTGCTTCCGATCACGAAATGCTGGACAGTCTGGAAAAGGCTTTTCCGGAATGCTTTCAGGGCGGGAGCCTGCAAAGGAAGCAGCTTGGCGCCCTGGTTTTTTCCGACCCCCAGGCTCTGGATCTGCTTAACCGCATTACCCACAGCGCGGTGAAGCGGGAAGTGAAGCGCCGTCTCTCCCCCGCCCCGGAGCTTGCCGCCATCGATGCCATTGCCCTTTTGGAAAGCGGACTGGGGCAGCTTTGTGATGTGACCGTCGCCGTCCTGGCCCCCCGGGAAGACCGGATTGCCAGACTGACCCGGCGGGATGGGATCACCCGGCAATATGCCGCAAGCCGCATCGATGCCCAGCATCCGGACACATGGTTCCGGGAGCGGTGCGATTATACCCTGGAAAACAACGGGACCTGTGAGGAATTTTCCGCCAAATGCGAGGAATTTCTCAACACTATAAAGAAAAATGGAGGAAAACCCCATGAATATTGATGAACTTCGTTCGAAGCTTCTCGTGGAGCAGAAGAACGGATACCAGAGTCTGACCGCCCAGCAGCGGGAAGAAATGGAAGGCTATGCCAAACGGTATGCCGCCTTTATGGATGCCTGCAAGACCGAGCGGGAGGCAACCGCCTGGGCAACCGAGCAGGCCATCGCCCACGGCTTTAAGCCCGCCGTCCCCGGCATGGAGGTAAAGCCCGGCGATAAGATTTATCTCAATAACCGGGGCAAGAGCTTCCTCTTTGCCGTCATCGGCACCGAGCCCCTGTCCCAGGGCGCCAATATCTGCGCCGCCCACGTGGACTCCCCCCGGATGGACCTGAAGCCCAATCCCCTGTACGAGGACGCCGAAATTGCCTTCTTTAAGACCCACTACTACGGCGGCATTAAGAAGTACCAGTGGACCTGCGTACCCCTTGCCATCCACGGCGTGGTCTGCCGGAAAGACGGTTCCACCGTCACCGTCACCATCGGAGAAGATGAGAGCGATCCCATCCTGGTTGTGTCCGATCTTCTTATTCACCTGTCTGCCGATCAGATGCAGAAGACCGCTGCCCAGGTTATCGCCGGTGAACAGCTGAACGTGATCCTGGGCACCGAGCCGGTGACCGGCGAGGGTGCGGACCTGGTGAAGCTGAATGTGATGCGGCTTCTCAACGAAAAGTACGGCATCATTGAAGAAGACTTCCGCTCCGCTGAGCTCACCGTGGTCCCCGCCGGACGCTGTCGAGAGGTTGGGCTGGACCGGAGCCTGCTGGGCGCTTACGGTCACGATGACCGGGTCTGCGCCTACGCCGAGATTGAGCCCCTGCTCACCCTGCCCACCCCCAAGCACACTGCGGTCTGCATTCTTGCCGATAAGGAAGAGATCGGCAGCGTGGGTATCAGCGGCATGCAGAGCCAGGCCTTTGAATACTTCATGGGCATTCTCTGCGACGGCCAGGGCGTGAAGCTCAGCCACTGCTTCCAGAATTCCTTCTGCCTCTCCGCCGATGTATCCAATGCCTTTGATCCCAACTTCCCGGAGACCTGTGACCGCCGGAACAACAGCCAGCTCAACTATGGCATTTCCATCTGCAAGTATACCGGCTCCCGGGGCAAGGGCGGTGCTTCCGACGCTTCCGCCGAAGCCATGTACCATGTCCGCAAGGTGCTGGACGATGCCGGTGTCCGCTGGCAGATCGCCACCCTGGGCAAGGTTGATCAGGGCGGCGGCGGCACCGTAGCCGCGTACATGGCAAACCGGAACATTGTCACCGTGGATGCCGGTGTGCCCGTGCTGTGCATGCACGCCCCCATGGAGCTTGTGAGCAAATACGATTGCTACATGACCATGCTGGCCTGCCGGGCCATCTATCTGGCTTAATCTTTTCACCAACATAAAAACCATCCCGGAGGACCGTTTCCTCCGGGATGGTTTTATTTTGGTATTTTACGCGGCGGCAAGCTTTCTTCTTTCCACAAACTGCATGGCAACTACAATAAGCACAAGAGCCAGACCCGCCGTATCGGTAACAACACCGGGATAGATCAGCAGCAGACCGCCCACGGCGCTCATGATTCGCTGATACAGCTTCATATCATGGAAGAAATATCCCTCCAGACCCGCGGACACGCCGCAGATACCGACAAGAGACGTAATGCAGATCAGGCAAACCTCTCCAAAGGATGTATCGATCAGCAGCATGGCAGGGCTGAGCGCGAAAGCATAGGGCACAATAAAGGCGCCGATGGCAAGCTTTGTGGAGACCAGGGCGGTTTTCATGGGATTGGCCTGGGCAATTGCCGCGCCGGCATAGGAAGCCAACGCCACAGGCGGCGTCAGGTCGGCCACGATACCGAAGTAAAACACGAAGAAGTGGGCCGCGACAATGGGCACGCCCATACGGACCAGGATCGGGGCGCAGGTAGCGGCCATAATGCAGTAGGTCGCGGTGGTGGGCACGCCCATACCCAAAATGATGCAGCAGATCATGGTCAGGAACAGAGCGATAAAGGTGCTGTTGCCTGCCAGGATAACGATGCCGTTAATAATCATGTTGGCAAGGCCGGTCATGGTGATGGTTCCGGCAATGATACCCGCTACACCGCAGGCAGCCGCAACGGTGATGGTTCCCTGTCCGCCGGCAGCAAGCGCCTCCAGCAATCGCATGGGGGTGATCCGGGTCTCCCGGCTGAACAGCGTCACAAAAATGCAGGCCACAATGGACAGAGCCGCCGCGTACTGAATGCTCCGCTGGCTGGTTCCCACCAGGTAGATGAGCAGCAGCAGGGGCAGCAGCAGGTAGGTCTTTTTCAGCAGGGGTTTAATCTTCGGTAGTTCTTCCTTGCTCAGTCCCTTCAGGCCCAGCTTCTTCGCCTCCAGATGGACGGAAATGAAAATGCCGGTAAAGTACAGAATCGCGGGCAGAATGGCTTTCACCACGATCTGGCTGTAAGGCAGCTGGACGTAGTCCGCCATCAGGAAGGCCGCGGCACCCATAATGGGGGGCATGATCTGGCCGCCGGTAGAAGCGGAAGCCTCCGCGGCCGCCGCAAACTCCGGGGAGTAGCCGGTCTTTTTCATCAGGGGAATGGTCACGGACCCGGAGCCCACGGTATTGGCAACGGAGGAACCGGACACAATGCCCTCAAAGGCACTGGCAACCACCGCGACCTTGGCAGGACCGCCGGAAAAGCCGCCGACAAAGGCATTGGCGATCTCAATGAAGAACTCCGCAATGCCGGTACGCTCCAGGAATGCACCGAAGATGATAAACACCACAATAAACTTGGAGCACACGTTGATGGGCGTGGAGAGGATACCCTCCTTGCTGTAAAACAGGTACCGCACAGAGTAGGAGATCCGCCCCCACAGAGAGGGATTGGACAGGCCCACCGTCAGGGCATAGGCCAGGAAGCACAGCGCCACGATCAGGATGGGCAGGCCCACGCTCCGGCGGCACACCTCGCACAGCGAGGCGATGCCCAGAAGACCGATCACGATCTGGTACCAGGCAAAATTGCTTCCCTGCTGGATGATGGTCACAGCGTTAAAGGAGAAATACAGGAAGGAGCCTACGCCCAGCACCATCAGAATAACATCATACCAGGGGATGTAATTCACTTTTTGCTGGCCCTTCCTGGCGGGGAATACCAGATACCCCAGCAGGATGATCAGGGCCACAAAGGTGGTCAGCCGCAGTTCTTCCAGCCAGCTGGTAAACAGGGTCACATACAGACAGAACAGAGAAAAGCCGGCAAGAACACAGTTGACGGCAAACCTGGGCTTTCCCTCCCAGATCCGGACATTGGACTCCTGGTCGTATTTTTTCATTACGGACTCCAGGTCCATAGGTTCCTCGGGAAGCGCAGGTTTCTTTTTGAACAAATTCATGGTGGGCACCTCCTGGCTTGTGGAAATGGCCGCGGCGATCAATTCGCCGCGGCCATCCCCATATGATTACGGATTCTTTTTATCAGACAGTGGGGACGGTGAAGCCCTGCTCGGCGAAGTAACGGGCTGCACCGGGATGGAACGGAGCGGTCATGCCGCTGGTGGCGTTGGCAATGCTCAGCTCAGCACCCTTTCCGTTCTCCTTGGCAATGTCAGACATGTGGTCGAAGATAGCCTTGGTCAGATTGTAAACCTGATCGTCCTCCGCCTTGGCGGACACAATGAGGGTAGCCTTCACGGTAACGGTCTGCACATCCGCGGTCTGTCCGGGATAGGTACCGGCGGGGATGGAGTAGGTAGTATAGAAGGGGCAGGAATCCATCAGGCTGGCAGCAACGTCGCCGTCAATGGGAACCAGATAGGCACTGTTGGTGGTGCACAGCTCGGTAATGGCAGGGGTGGGGGCGCCGGCTACGATGAAAGCGGCATCGATCTTGCCGTCCTTCAGCGCGTCGGTGCTGTCGGAAAAGCTCTGGTACTGGGGATTGATATCCGCCTCGGACAGTCCGGCAGCGGTCAGAACATCGATGGCGTTGAAGTACACACCGGAGCCGGGAGCACCGATGGAGACACTTTTGCCTTTCAGGTCTGCAACGCTCTTGATATTCTCATCCATGGTCACGAGCTGCACAGCCTCCGCGTACAGGCCGGCAACCACGCGGAAGGAATCGATCTTGCCGCCCTCAAAGGAACGCATGCCCTCCCAGGCATAGGCCATAACGTCGGACTGAACGGTGCCAAGCTGATAGTCGCCGGCATCGATGCCCTGAATATTTGCCTTGGAGCCGTCGGTGGAAACAACGGTCACCTCAATATCCGCATAATTCTTGATGTACTGCCCCAGTACACCGCCGAAGCCGTAGTAGGTTCCGGTAGCACTGCCGGTGCCCATGGTCATTTTGGCACCGCCGCCGCAAGCGCACAGGGAAACCGCAATTGCCGCGATCATCAGGACTGCAAGAAGCTTTCTCATTTTCATTATTTATCCTCCTTACTTCGGAACGGATCCGAAATTGATTTGGTGAGTTTCATTATACTCCATTTTTGCATTTTTGCAAGTGCCAAATTGCATTTTTTATTTTCCGCTCCTGCAAAAATCCCAGGCCAATAATTCATTTTCCGTTTTCTTGCCATCCCGGCCTTCATTTTTTGCATAATTGCGTTGATTTCCTGCATTTTCCATTTTTTATCTTGGCAGGTTGCACAAAATCCCAAGGCTTTCCCACCGGTTTTTCTCCACCCGTTTTCAGCAGCAATGTCCGCCGTTCATCGATTTTTGTTTTTCTCAAACGAACACTTCAGATGTCTTTTTAAAGCCTGACAGCACTTTTCACAAAAGAGCCGTCATATTCTGTTCATATTTTGGGAGCGGAAATATGATTTTCCACTTGCTTTCCGCCCAAAGGGAGGTTATACTGACACGGATGAATTTGAGAGGAAAGGGGGATCCGAGGAAATGCCTGGGGTCCCCCTTTCTTTCAAACCTGTGCAACCCGAACACACATAAAGAAAGGAAGTTATTTATGGCAAATCCCGAAAATGTCAATGAAGCCGTGTACGACTCCCGCACTCTGGGCCGCCCCAAGCAGTTCCTGCTCGGCGTGCAGCACCTGTTCGCCATGTTCGGCGCAACCGTTCTCGTTCCCGCCATCACCGGCCTGAATGTTTCCACCACCCTGCTGTTCGCCGGTCTCGGCACTTTGCTGTTCCACCTGGTCACCGGCCGGAAGGTTCCCGCTTTCCTCGGTTCTTCCTTCGCTTTCCTGGGTGCTTATGGCCTCATGACTGCCTCCGGTCAGGAAATCCCTCTGACCTACTCCAGCTTTGGCGTGGCCGTGGCCGGTCTTGTCTACCTGCTGCTGGCTCTGCTCTTTAAGATCTTCGGCGCCAAGAAGGTCATGCGCTACTTCCCCCCCATCGTTACCGGTCCCATCATCATCTGCATCGGTCTGTCCCTGGCCGGCTCCGCCATCAATAACTGCCAGAACAACTGGTGGGTCGCCCTGGTTGCCATCCTGGTGGTTGTTGTCTGCAACATCTGGGGCAAGGGAATGGTGAAGATCGTTCCCATCCTGCTGGGTGTGCTGGCCTCCTACATTTTCGCCATGATCGTGGACCCCAGCGCCAGAGCCGGCCTTGCCGCCACCCTGAAGGCTGCTGAGGAAAGCCCCAATTCCATCCTGAACGGCTGGATCGGTCTGCCCATCATCTGGGAGAACACAGCGTTTTCCATCTTCGGCAAAGACTTTGATGCCGGTATGCTGCTGACTGCCGTCATCACCATTGCCCCCATCTCCCTGGCCACCATCGTTGAGCACATCGGTGATATGTGCGCTATCTCCTCCACCGTGGGCCGGAACTATGTTGCCGATCCCGGCCTGCACCGCACCCTGCTGGGCGACGGAGCCGCTACCGCCATTGCCGCCCTGTTCGGCGCTCCCGCCAACACCACCTACGGCGAAAACACCGGCGTTCTGGCCCTTTCCAAAGTCTACGATCCCAAGGTTATCCGTCTGGCTGCCGTCTTCGCCATTGTTCTGTCCTTCTGCCCCAAGTTCGCGGCTTTGATTGTGGCCATGCCCGCCGCTACCATGGGCGGTGTCAGCCTGGTGCTGTACGGCATGATCTCCGCCGTGGGCGTCCGGAACGTGGTTGAAAATCAGGTCGACTTCACCAAGAGCCGCAACGTGCTGATTGCCGCCATGATCATGGGTCTGGCTATCGGTGTGTCTTACGCCGGTGCCATTGTGATTCCCGTGGGCGCGATCACCATCAGCCTGTCCGGACTGGCTATCGCCGCGCTGGTGGGCATCCTGATGAACGCCGTTCTTCCCGGCAAGGACTATGAATTCGGCACCAATACCCTGGGTGACACCTCCGTCAACTTCGGCACCCGCGCGGACGAGAAGTAATTCCCTCCAAAGACAGTTTTTCACCCCTCTGCCGCGGCAGAGGGGTGATTCTTTGTATAAAAAGCAGCGATTCCGGCCTATTTCATAAACTTGTCGATAGCGGCGCAAAGGTCATCAATGGCGGTCTGATCGCCGGCGGCCACCGCATCCACCATACAGTGGCGCATATGGTCCTTCAGAATCACCTTTCCAGTATTATCCAATGCGGAACGCACTGCCGCAAGCTGGATCAGCACCTCAGAGCAGTCCTCCCCACTCTCCACCATCCGTTTGACCTTCTCCAGATGGCCGATAGCCCGGGAGAGGCGGTTGAGTACCGCCTTCTGATTTTCGTGAACGTGGCCGTGGGTATGGGCAATTCCGTGGGCATGGAGATAGGCGTGATCGTGCGCTTCCTCACAATGGTCATGGGTATGATCGGGAATAGGTTCATGGGTATGCTCCGGCATGGAAAACGCCCTCTTTCTGTAATGATCGGTTCTTGTTCGTGGCAAACATATATTTTGAACTATTATACTTCCCGCCAATGGGTTGCGCAAGCCCTCCCGGGGGATTTTTGTGAAAAAATAAATGTTTTGACAGACAGACTTCCCGGCGCTATAATAAAAGAAAAATTCAAAGGAGCGATCATTATGCATCTCGATCACGATCATGTCGGCCACAGCCACCACGATCACGCGCATACCCACGATCACGACCATACCCACGAGGAAAGCTGCGGTCACGACTGCGGAAGCTGTGCTTCCCAGTGTGAGCATACCCCCATGGAAGAGCTGCAGGCCCTGATGAAGTATATGGTAGGCCATAACGCCGCCCATGCAAAGGAGCTGGCAGACCTGGCCGTTCAGCTTGACAAGGCCGGGGACCACACCGCTTACGAGCAGGTCATGGCTGCCGTGTCCGACTTTGAAAAAGGCAACATGCGGCTGAGCGTGGTCCTTTCCGCTATGGAAATTAAGTGAGGAAACGCTATGTGTCTTTCCACCGTTTACAAAAACAAGATGGACCCGGCCTCCATCGCTATGAAGAACGTTATGACCATTGAGTGCCGGGACGGCCTCGTGATCCTCACCGACCTGATGGAGCGTCAGGTCGCCATCGAAGGAGAGCTGGAAAAGGCCAATCTGGTGGACGGTTACGTGATCGTGAAGGAAACGAACCCCGCCTGAGCCATTTTTGTCCCTTTCTGTAAAGAACGAAACGGAAGGTGCCCTTAAACAAGCTTTAAGGGTTCTTTCCGTTTTTTTCTGTTGCATTCGGCTGGAAACTATGCTAAAATTGCTTGGAACAACGTCAAAATCATGGGTGATGCTATGTTTCTCAAGTATTTTTCCATTTTTCTCATATCCATGGTACCGCTTATCGAACTGCGGGGTGCCATCCCCATTGCCATGGGCATGGGTCTGGACACCATCCCCTCTATCATAATCTGTGCCATTGGAAATATGCTTCCGGTTCCGATCATCTACCTGTTCGCCCACCGTTTTCTCCTGTGGGGACTTGACAAGCCTGTAATCGGTCCCGTCTGCCGGTTCTTTCATGAAAAAGGTGAAAAAGCCGGGAAGCGGCTGGTCTCCAGCAAATTCGGAAAATATGGCCTGATGGTAGCCCTTACAGCTTTTGTCGGCATCCCCATCCCCGGTACCGGAGCGTGGACCGGGACCCTGGGTGCCAGTTTCCTGGAAATGGGTATGAAAGAAACCATTTTTTCCGTCTGTGTGGGTGTGATTCTGGCCGGGGTGATCATGGCCACCGTCAGCCTGGTAGGCATCCATGTTTTCGGATTATAATTTGGGAGGAAAACATTATGAACGACTGTCTTTTCTGCAAAATCATCGCCGGGGACATTCCCTCCAAAAAGGTATATGAAGACGACACCATCTTTGCTTTCCGGGACATTGCCCCCCAGGCGCCCACCCATATTCTCGTGGTACCCAAGGTACATATCCCTGACTGCAATGGCATCACGGATGAAAACAGTGCTGTAGTGGCCCACATTTTCACAGTCATCCCCAAAATCGCCGCCGCGGAGGGCCTGACAAACGGCTACCGTGTGGTCTCCAACTGCGGCAGTGACGCCGGTCAGACTGTTCAGCACCTGCACTTTCACATTCTGGGCGGTACCGCGCTGGCACTGCAAATGGCTTGACATTTTCGCGGGAACTGCTATAATACCCATAGATCGCACAAGAAACGTCTTCGGGGTGCCGGATATGTCCGGCTGAGATTGGGCAAGGAAGTCCTTAACCCGTGAACCTGATACGGTTAGTACCGTCGGAGGGAAAGATGCAGATATGGGATACCTTTCGTATCGCATTGCACCTGGACGGGTTCAATGCGGTACTTTTTATATAGGAGGCCAAAAAATGGCTGCCAATCAAGCATCCCACATCCGTCTGCGTTCTCTGTGTGAGGGCGCCATTCTCATTGCCCTGGCGGAAATCCTCAGCTTCCTGCCCCTGTACAAAATGCCCTGGGGCGGATCCATCGACCTGGCCATGCTCCCCATCATCGTCTACTGCGTTCGCTGGGGATTCGGCCCGGGCCTTATCGTGAGCTTTGCCCACGGCATCCTGCAGACCCTGTTTGAAGGCGGCATCGCCATCGGCTGGGAGAGTATTCTGGGCGACTTCCTCATCGCCTACGCCGTTCTTGGAATTGCCGGCCTGTTCCGGGGCAAGTTCTGGCAGGCAACCGTCGTCGCCTGCTCCGCCCGGTTCCTGGTTCACTATGTGGTGGGAGCTACCATCTGGGCCGCGTATATGCCGGAGACCTTCTTCGGTATGACCATGACCACTCCCTGGTTCTACTCCGCCCTGTATAACGGCGCTTACATGCTTCCTGACACAGTGATCATTCTGGTCATCGGCGCGGTGCTGCTGAAGACCCCGGCGAAGAAGTATCTTCTGGGCGAGGATCTGAAATAAGCAAAAGCCATTACCTCCCTGCCAAAAAGCGGCAGGGAGGTAACTTTTTTATTGCCAAACCCGGGGACGTCCCGCCTGATCGGTGACTACACTGAGCTGATACAGAAGCTCTGCTGTCTGCCCCCGGTTCAAAACCTCGCCGTCAGGCGCCGGAATTCCCGCCGTTTCCAGAGCGGCGGCGTCATCTTCCCCTGCTGTCAGGTCCAGCGCCGCGCAAAGGAGGGCTGCAGCATCCGCCGGTGCCATGCTTTCATCCGCCCCAAAGACATCCCCCGTGGGCATTCCCTGGGTCAGGCCCGCTCTCGCCGCGGCGGCAAGATAGGGCTTCAGCCAGTCAGGCGCGTCCGTATACCCCGTATAGGAGACTTCTTCCTCCACGGGAATATTCAGGGTCTTTACCAGCATGGTGACGAACTCTCCCCGGGTAACAGTTCTTTCCGGGCTGAAGCAGGCGCTGCCCGCCACACATTCCCCGGTAAAGATCCCGGTGTTTTTCATCCATTCCGCCGCGAAGCAGCAGCTCTTTCCGGTTGTATCCGTGTATTGGGTGCTCTCCGTGGGCTTCAGAATCGTAATGGTCACGGTGGCCTCCCGGGACACCTTGCCGGAAGCGTCGGCAGCGGTATAGGTGAAGGAATCAATACCCACCTTGTTCTTTTTGGGCGTATAGGTGAAGCTTCCGTCCTCCCCGATGGTCACGCTGCCCCGCTTGGGCTGCCGGACCACCGTAAAGGTCATCGGCTCCCCTTCCGGGTCTCTGACCTTCAGCTTTCCGGTGTTTTCCAGGTTTTTGTAGGTTTCCAGGGCGGAATCCTCCGCCACCGGGGCTTTGTTCTCCTTCCCCCGGATCGCCAGCGTCATAGTGGTCTCCGGCCCCACCTCACCGGCGTATATCGGCAGATACCCCACCTGGGCATCGGCATCCGCTTCCGTGTTTGCCGGAGCGAAGGTAAGCTCAGCCAGCCGATCCGCCGAAAGCGTGTCTCCGGGCCGTATTACACGGCTTCCCAGCAGCACCTGTCCGGTTTTTCCGGGAACCTCCGTAATGCAGATGCCTTTGAGTTCTTTTTCCTCCGAAGAAAAATCCTCCGGGGAAAAGCAGTATACATCGCCGCTATCCACCTCGGCGGCATTCACGCCCAGAGGAAGCAGCAGGCACAGCGCCGCCAGCAGCGGCAGCACGCGGGTTCGAAACATACGATTACCTCCTAAGATTGGGTTCGGAGGTATTGTTTGCCAGCTTTGGTAAGATTATTCATCCACGACTGTCAAAAATTGCCTGAATTTTTTATCGCCAAAACACCCGGAAGGCACGCCTTCCGGGTGTTCTGAGCCTGTCGAAAAACCGGTCATTGCGAACCAGTCCGCAGACTGGTGTGGCAAT